>JANPKQ010000001.1:0-6463 GCA_031426115.1 Gemmatimonadaceae bacterium
GCCTTCTCGATCTCATCGAAGAGAATGACGGAGTAGGGGCGCCGCCGAACGGCCTCGGTCAACTGACCGCCCTCCTCGTAGCCGACATACCCCGGCGGCGCGCCGATCAACCGCGCGACGGCGTGCTTTTCCATGTACTCCGACATGTCGATGCGGACCAGCGCGTGCTCGTCGTCGAAGAGGAATTCGGCGAGAGCGCGCGCCGTCTCCGTCTTTCCGACCCCCGTCGGTCCGAGGAAGATGAAGGAGCCGATCGGACGATTGGGATCCTGGAGGCCAGCGCGGGAACGGCGCACCGCATTTGCCACTGCCTCGACGGCCTCGCGCTGGCCGATGACGCGCTCTGCCAGGAGGTCATCCAGCTTCGTCAGCCGCTCGCGCTCACTCTCGAGCATGCGCGACACGGGGATGCCCGTCCACTTCGCCACGACCTCGGCGATGTCTTCCGCGTCCACTTCCTCCTTCAGGAATTTGGGCCGGCCGCCCTGGGTCGTGAGCTGACGCTCCGCCTCGCGCATCTGGCCCTCGAGCTGCGGGATCAACCCGTAGGTGATCTCGGCGGCGCGTCCCAGGTCGCCGCGGCGGGTCGTCTGCTCCGCTTCCAGGCGCGCCTGCTCGATCTGCTGCTTGATGCGGGCGACGGCACCGAGACTGTCCTTCTCGCGCTGCCACTGCGCCTTCATGCCGGACGTGCGCTCACGCAACTCCGCGAGCTCGCGCTCGAGCAGGTCGCGGCGCTCGACGGATGCGCGATCCCGCTCCTTCGCGAGCGCCTGTCGCTCGATCTCGAGCTGGATGATGCGACGCTCGACCTCGTCGATCTCCTGCGGCATCGAGTCGATCTCGATACGAAGACGCGATGCCGCCTCGTCGATGAGGTCGATGGCCTTGTCCGGAAGAAATCGGTCGCCGATGTACCGGTTCGACAGCGTCGCCGCGGCGACGATCGCGGAGTCCGTGATTCGAACGCCGTGGTGGACCTCGTACCGCTCCTTCAGGCCGCGCAGGATGCCGATCGTCGCCTCGACACTCGGCTCACCGACATACACCGGCTGGAAGCGCCGTTCGAGGGCAGCGTCCTTCTCGACGTACTTCCGGTACTCCTCGAGCGTCGTGGCCCCGACGACGCGAAGCTCGCCCCGAGCCAGCATGGGCTTGAGCATGTTGCCGGCATCCATCGCACCCTCGGCCTTCCCCGCGCCGACGAGCGTGTGCAGCTCATCGATGAACACGATGAACTGACCTTCGGCATCGGTGATCTCCTTCAGCACGGCTTTCAAGCGCTCTTCGAACTCGCCGCGGAACTTGGCGCCGGCGATGAGCGCCCCCATGTCGAGCGAGACGAGGCGCTTGTCCTTGAGGCCCTCGGGCACGTCCCCATTCACGATGCGCTGCGCGAGACCCTCGGCGATCGCGGTCTTGCCGACACCGGGCTCGCCAATGAGCACGGGATTGTTCTTGGTGCGGCGGAGAAGGACCTGGACGACACGGCGCTGCTCCTCGTCGCGACCGATGACGGGATCGAGCTTGCCCTTGCGGGCTGCCTCCGTGAGGTCCCGCGTGTATCGCGAGAGCGCCTGATACTGGTTTTCGGGCGTCTGATCCGTCACGCGATGAGAGCCTCGCACGGCATTCAGCCCTTCGA
This sequence comes from Gemmatimonadaceae bacterium, assembly GCA_031426115.1. GTDB lineage: Bacteria > Gemmatimonadota > Gemmatimonadetes > Gemmatimonadales > Gemmatimonadaceae > JANPKQ01. The sequence continues at coordinate 1,646 of JANPKQ010000001.1, forward strand.
GCAATACCGCGCGTGTCGCACCGACAGCAGCGAGCAGGCGCCGGCTCTCTGTTCCCTTCACATCGGACAGCGCGAGCAGCATGTGCTCGGTGGACACGTATTCATCGCCGAGCTTCCTGGCTTCCTCCTCCGCCCGATCGAGAATCTGGTTGAGCTCGCGCGACAGCGTCGGTTGCGCATCGCTCTGCTTCGGCGCGCGCGCGAGCTCGCGCACGACCTCCGCCCGAAGCGACTCCACATTGATCCCGGATTTCTGAAGCAGGGGCGTGACGATGCCCTCGTCCTGAGTCAGCAGCGCGATCAGGAGATGAAGCTCGTACACCTGCGGATTCCCTGCGCGGCGGGCGAGGGTCACCGCCTCGGTGAGGGCTTCCGAGGATTTGACGGTGAGGCGGTCCGGGTTGATCATGGGTCGGCGACCAGCAGGGTATGCACGCTCAGATCTTCACAAGGGCGCGCGTCGTGGATGGCGCACCACTAGTGATACGCGCCCCGTCCGAAAAATAGCAACCGGCGCGCCGCGTGGGGCGCGCCGTTCTGGCTTACGACGCCGACAATTACGGCGACGCTAGCGCGGCGGTCGTGCCGCCGCGGCAGCAGGAGCGCCGAGATCGGCTCGGGCGCTGTCGATGAGCTTCGTCAGCACTTCGGCGGTGAGCTCGGACAGCGTCCCGACAACGCGTCTCATGTCCTTCGTCGGTTCGGGCACGGCGCGCTCGAGGCGCTCCGACCCGCGCCAGACTATCGAGTCGTCAACCGAGCGCGCAATCTCCACGTCGAGGCGAACGGCGGCGAGGACCTGGCGGCCGCGGTTCACTTCCTCGAACTCGCGGACCGTCCCGCGCCACTGATACGTGCTCGACCGCGGGAGCCGCGGATCGAACACGGCGGGCTCCGCCGTCAGCGGGCGCCGCTCGAGGAGCTGTTGTGTCGCCGTTCCAAGCATCTCGCTGAGCGTGAACGCCCACTCCCGCGATGTGTATGCGGCGAGCTGGAGATCATCGACGCGATAGACGATGCCTCGATCGTCGTAGATACCGCGCGTGACATAGGGCATGATGGCGAGCGTGCCTTGCAGCACGGGGGTGCCGGCGCGAGGCAGGGTCGCATCGGCGGACTGTGGCACAAGGAGCTGATACTGCTCGAGCGGCGGCCCCTTCTCGAACAACGAGGTGATGGCCCCGCAGCCGCTTGCGCCGAGGGCGAGGAGTCCGAGGACGATGACGCGAATCACTCTAATCACGGATGGTGGGACCCACGGCCTTCTTCGGTGGCTCGCGCCGTTTCAGGATGCTCGCCGGATCGCGGTCGAGGCGCTCCGAGAAGCGCGCGAGATTCTCGGATGCGTCGGACAGATTCTGGAGGAGCTCACCGACACCGTCGCCCTGTTGCAGCGCGCCGCGCAGCTCGACGACCATTGCGCGGGTCTCGCGCAGCGTCGACAGCGCTTCGCGCTGGGTGTCCGTCAGCCCCGGGCCAGCGATGCGAAATGCCGAGTCGGCCGTTGTCAGGAGGCGATCGGTGCGCTGCAGGACCTGCGCGAGCTGTCCGGCGACATCGTCCATCCGCGAGAACGCCTTCTCGGATCCTGTGCCAGCTCCCTGAAGGAGGACGTCCATGCGCGTGAGCATCCGGTCCACGCGCTCGAGCGGCGACGACCGCGACAGCCGGTCGATCCCTCCGAACAGCGTGTCGGTCTTCTCGAAGAAGCGAGCCATGCGGTTCATCGCTTCCTGGAAGTTCAGGTTGTTCTCGCTCATCAGGGTGCTGCCCTCGGGCAACGGCAGTGCGTCGCGGCTGCCTGGCTCGAGGTTGAGGTACAGTTCGCCGAGGAACCCGACCTGGGTGATGGAGGCCCTCGTGTCTTCGCGAACGGGCGTCTCCTTCTTGACGCGGAACTGCACGAGAATCCGCGTCGGGTCCTGGAGATTGATCTTGGTATCCGTGACCGTTCCCACCAACACGCCGCCGTAGCGGACCTCGCCCCCGACATCCAGACCGGCGACGCTGTTGAATTCCGCCTGGTAGTCAGTGCCCTTGGAGAGGAATGTCGGATACTTGGCGAACAGGATCAGCGCCGCAAAGAGCAGTGCCGTCCCGACGAGGAAGGCGACGATGCCGACGCGTGTGTTGGCGAGCCTCATGATGACCCCCGGCGGTGGAGAAGACTGCGAACGACGGCGTGCCGGCTTTCGAGCAATGCTTCCCGGTCGCCGCTCGCTACGATGCGCCCCTGCGAGAGCACGTAGATATGTCGAGCCCGGCCGAACGCATGCCGGACCTCGTTGGTGAAGATCAGCACTCCGAACCCGTTGGCATCCTGCAGGCGACGGATGGTCTCATCGAGTTGCGCGGCGGAATGCGGGTCGAGCGAATGGGTCGGCTCATCGAGCAGCAGCAGCGGCGGGCGCAGCGCGAGCGCCCGCGCGAGCGCGACAAGCCGCTGTCCGACGCGGGTAAGCTGCTCAGGAGTAGTCTCGTCGTCCACCGTCAACCCTACTTCGGCAAGCAACTCCCGCGCCGCATCCCGTGCTTCGTCGGGAGCGACATCCGTGTGCTCGAGCAGCGGAAGCTCGACGTTCTCGACCGCGCTGATCCGCGTCACGAGCGCTGATCCCTCGAAGACCACGCCGATCCGCTTGCGCAGCCGTAGCAGCAGCCGCTCGTCGGTGTGGGTCGCATCGAAGGTCTCGCCATCCACACGAATCGTCCCGGTGCGCGCGCGCTCCAGTCCGACGACATGACGCATCACCATCGACTTGCCCGAGTGGATCGGGCCGAGCACGACACGCGTCCCACCGCGCTCGACATCGAGATCGATGCCTGTGATGGCCGGGTCGGACGCGGGGCCGGTAAGCCCCCGCACCTCCAGGACGCACTCAGACAAGGCTCGGAATGAAGTAGAAGACGGCGTTCACGACGGTGTCCACCGTCAGGATGGAGATCATGCAGAACATGACGGAGCGCGTCGCAGCCTCGCCGATGGCGCTCACCCGACGTTCGATGCTCAGGCCTTCATCGGCCGCGATGACGCCGAGGACCAGCCCGAAGATCATCGCCTTCCCCGTGCCGACGAGCAGGTCACGCACCTGGAGCGAGCCGCGAATGTCGGCAAGGACGTGATTGGCCGTCACTCCGAGGAGGAGATTGCCGATCAGCACGCCGACCTCAATGAAGAAGATCGAGAAGATGGTCATCGCGGGCAGCACGATGAGCAGCGCGGCGAGCTTTGGTGCGACGAGATACTTCACCGGGTCGAGGCCCATGGCGCGCAGCGCGTCGATCTCGGCGTTGGCGCTCATCGATGCGAACTCGCCGGCGATCGCCGACGCGCTCCGGGCAACGATGAGAAGCGCCGCGACGAGTGGCCCCAGCTCTCGCGCCGTGAACCATCCGATCGTCTGTGCGCTCAGCACCTGCGCGCCGAACAGCTTGAGCTGGTACGCCACCTGGAAGGTGGCGATGAGCCCGACGAGCACCGAGGCACTGACGACGAGGCGCAGCGCCCCGAGGCCGAGCGCCTCGATCTCACGCGTCACGCCGCTGCTGACCGCGGCGCGCCTCGAGAGGGCAAGCCAGGGCACCCAGTACAGCGCGCCCATCGCGAGCCGCGTCCGCCCGATGAACCGTCCGCCCGCGACCTCGAGCCCACGGAGCGGGAGAAACGGAACACCGAACCCCGGAGTCTGGGTCGGCGGTGTCGGTCGTTCCGGAGGCGCGGTCATCGAGTCATGGGCGAGTGGCGGGGACGGCGCTTGACTGGCGCTGGCGACGAACGTAGCCTTGCCGCGCCATGAAGATACGAACGGTTGCTGTTCACGCGCTGCTGGCGAGCGGACTGCTCGCCTGTGGCCCGGGCGGGATGGCGGGCGGGATGTCCGATTCGACCTTCGTCAGCGTGATGTCGGCACTTCGCAAGGTCAATGGGGCGGAGGGCCTGGACAGCGCTCGCCGCGCCGCCGCGCGCGACTCGGTGTTGCAAAGTCGAGACCTCACCGCCGATGATATCGAGCGTACGGGACGCGCGCTGGGCGATGACCCTGACCGCTCCGTCGCGGTCTGGCAGCAGATCATGAAACAGAGCCCCTTCGAACCCGCGCGCTGACGGCCCGCGCGCCGCAAGGGCGGCGTGGATGGCAAACGCGCCCCGTTGCCGGGGCGCGTTGGCGTTCATCCACCTACTTCGTGACGAGCATCTTCCTGGTGTACGGTCGCCCATCGACCTCGAGCCGATACATGTAAATGCCCGAGGCGACCGGTCTGGATGTGCCGATCGAGGTGCCGTCCCAGAACGCGGTGTAATCTCCGCACTGCAGCTGCAGGTTCTCGACTGGTCTGCCGCGACTCTCTCCTCCGCCCTGGAGTATGGGAACCGCCACAATCTGCGCGAGCAGGTTGTAGATCCGCAGGGACACCCGGTACACTCGACTTGGATCCGAACAGACTGGCGGGTTTCCATCATCGTACCCGACAGCAAACGGGATCGTCGTCTCGGGATTGAACGGGTTGGGATAATTCTGTCCGAGCGGTCCGGGGCCGCGCTGACCTTGCTGCGGCGACCGTACCTGGGCCGCCACAGTGCTGGTCGTGAGCGCGCTGAGGGCGAGCACGAGACCGAGTGCTGCCCAACGGTGCTTCATGTGACTTCTCCGACCTGACAAAGTTAGGTGCTGGTGAACTGCTCCTGGTGCGAGGGAACGTGGTGGACCTGCGCGAACATATGGGCGCGTCACCGGGGATGTCAAGAACGCATGTCTCACCCGTGCGATGCGAACTGCGTGCCGACAAGAACTCGACCGCCCGGTCGGCGATCGGTAA
>JANPKQ010000002.1:0-19813 GCA_031426115.1 Gemmatimonadaceae bacterium
CGGCGGCGTCCACCCCGGCTCCCGGTGCGCGCGCATCGTGTCGAGCCGGGATTGGTGGTAGGCCAGTGACTGCGCAACGCCGGACCGATTGGCTTTCAGCTCCTCCACGATCTCCGACAGCGCAGCCCTGCCCTCGCGACGATGAAGCCGCGCTTCGCGCCACTCGTTCGCGGCCAGGGCGAGCACGACACCAAGGACGACGAAGGCCGATTCAAACAGGGCCGAGCGAAGCAGCTCGGCGGTGCGTTCGCGCATGGGTGTTCCCGAGACCGTATGGTGGGACGTGAGAGACGCGGCGCTACGATATCGATGGGTTGCGATAGCCGCCAGCCGGGTGCATGGACTCCGCTCCGGCTTTCAGGATCCCGCTGAGCGACCGGCTTTCCAGACTCCGTGGGGCGACTGGCTTTCCAGAAGCCTGAACTGGAGGAGCATGAAGAGATGAAGAGCATAAGGCAACGGCAACCGCTTTCCTTGTGGGTGTGGAGCGAAGGACTCTGCGCCGAGATGCCAACAAATGCCGTTGCTGTTGCCCTATCCGTGGCTTCCGTGGCTTCCGTGGTCGCAGTTCTGCAGCAGGTGTTTTCTCCGCGGCGTGCAGGTTGCCGAAACCTCCGCGGCAGCCAACCGTATTGACGATCGAGGGGTCGAACTCCTATAGGTAGTCTCTCTACCTGTCAGAACGAGACCAGCGGGCGCCTGGATTGGCGAGGGGATGACGTGGCGAAAGCATCGGAACCGCAGAAGAGCGAGTTGCTGCGTGGCACGCTGGACATGCTCGTGCTGAAGACGCTCACCGTGCGGCCGCTGCACGGGTACGCGATCGCGCAGCACATCTCCCGGCTGTCGGAGGAGGTGCTCACCGTCGAGCAGGGCTCGCTCTATCCGGCGCTCGAGCGCCTCCAGAAGAAGGGGTGGGTGACTTCGAAGTGGGCCGAGTCGCCGACGGGCCGGCGGGCGCGGTACTACACGATCACCGCGGCGGGCCGCAAGCAGCTCGGCCAGGAGATCTCGAGCTTCGATCGCGTTCTCGCCGCGATCGGCCGTGTCATGGGCAAAGCCTAGCACCCGCGCCGATGTCCTTCCTCGACGGACTTCGTCACCGCTTGCGCGTGCTGCTGTGGCGCACGAGCCATGAGCGGGAGCTGGAAGAGGAGTTTCGCTTCCACCTCGATCTCGATACCGCCCAGGGGGAGCATGCGGCGCATGGCGCGCTGACGTCCCGCGATGCACGCCACGCGGCGCTCCGCCGCTTCGGCAACGTGAGCTACCACAAGGAAGAGGTTCGCCAGATGACCGGTCTCGGATTCACCGACATGGCACGGCAGGACATCCGCTTCGCGCTGCGCACCTTCCGCCGCGCGGTGCCCTTCACCGTCGTTGCGATCCTGACCCTGGCCGTCGGGATCGGCGCGAACACGGCGATCTTCAGCGCGGTGGACGCCATGCTGCTCCGGCCGCTGCCGTATCGGGAGCCGGAGCGGTTGATGAAGGTCAGTCTCATCGTGCCCGCTCGAGGGACGAATCCCGCGCGCGACGATGTGGTATGGTCATACCCGAAGTTCGCGACCTTCCGCGATGCCCAGGGGGTTTTCGAGAGCGTGAGTCTCTGGACTGATCTCCAGGGCACGGTGCGGATGGGCGACGAAGCCGAGCGTCTCACCTACGAGATCACCGACTCGAAGTACCTGCCCACGCTCGGGATCGCGCCGGCGGTAGGACGGAATTTCGCCGCGGACGAGGATCGCGCCGTGGGTGGACCCCGCGTCACGCTCCTGAGCCATGCGCTCTGGACGCGACGCTTCAGCGGCGATTCCGCGGTCATTGGGAAGAGCCTCCTCGTCGATGGCATCGCGCACACCATCATCGGAGTTGCACCCGAGGGGTTCCGGGGAATGTCCGGTCAATCGGAGTTCTGGGTTCCCATCCTGTCGATGCCAGCTGGGGAATTTGACCAGGCGTGGTCGCACAGCTTCGTGCAGGTGGCCAGGCTCAAGCCCGGCGTATCACCCGCCGAGGCGAAGACCGCGGTGGTGCAACTCGGAGCCGTCGTGGACCGCGCCTGGCCGCACCCGGAGGTCGCGACCGAGCGGTGGGGAGCACGGGCGCGCGAGCTCGACGCGACGCGTGTCGATCCACTGATCCGTCGCTCGCTCCTCGTCCTCCTCGGGGCTGTCGGGCTCGTGCTGCTCATCGCCTGCGCGAACGTCGCGAACCTCTTCCTCGTGCGTGCGGCGGGGCGGCGACGCGAGATCGCGGTGCGGCTCGCGCTTGGCGCCAGCCGTGCACGGCTCGTGCGGCAGCTGCTGACCGAGAGCGCGCTCCTCTCGCTCGCGGGCGGGCTCGCGAGCGTCGCCATCGCGTGGTGGGGCGTGAAGCTGCTCGCCGCATTTCAGCCGGCGGCCGTTCTTCGCGCGCAGCAGTCGTCCGGGCTTGGCTCGGTGAATTTCGAGTCGATACACCTCGATACGACGGCCCTCGCATTCGCGGCGGCGCTGACCATCCTTACGGCGCTGGTGTTCGGCCTCGTGCCCGCGCTCCAGGCGACACGACCGTCGGTCACGGAGCGTCTGAAGGATGCGAGCGATGTTCCCTCGGGGCGGCGGCTTCGGGCGTTCTCGACGCGCAATGCGCTCGTCGTCTCCGAGATCGCCGTGGCACTGGTGCTGCTCGTCGGCGCGGGACTGATGTTGCGCAGCCTGTCGAACCTCTTCGCGGTGCGGTCCGGCGTCACCTCCGATCGTGTGCTGACCGTGCGGATGACGCCGCCACCGGGCTTTGGTCGAGATTCCCTGCCCGGCTACTACGACACGATGCTCGAACGCTTCGCCACACTGCCCGGCGTCAGCGGCGCTGCGCTGAGCGATTGCATTCCGGTCGCCGGCAGTTGCAACGGCACCGTCGTGTGGCTGCACGATCGTGAGAAGGTGCCGGCCGGGTCGGAGCCCAGTGTCGGTGTCCACTGGATGTCGCCGGGATGGCCGACGATGATGGGCGTCCCGTTGAAGGCTGGCCGCATGTTCTCCTCGGAGGACCGGCTTGGCGGACGAAAGTCCGTCATCGTGAACGAGACTGCCGCGCGGACGATCTGGCCCGGCGAGGATCCTGTCGGGAGGCCGCTCAGCGTCGGCCAGGGAGGGTTCTGGCCGGACACCGCCTACGTCGTCGGCGTCATTGGCGACGTGCGCTACGATGGCCTGACGGCGGCGCAGACCGCCGACGTCTACCTCCCCTACAGCCAGTCGCCGCGGGCGCGGCTGACGCTGTTCGTCAGGACGGCCGGCGATCCAGCGGCGATCGTTCCGGCCATTCGGCGCACGATGTCCGAGCTCGCACCCGGCGTGCCGCTGTATGACATCCGGACGATGGACGCTCGGGTGGCGGACGCGATGTCCTACGCGCGCTTCAGCACGGCCCTCCTCGGGCTGTTCGCGGGCGTGGCCCTCGCCCTTGCAACGATGGGCGCATACGGAGTGATCTCGTTCGCGGTCGCCCAGCGGACTCGCGAGATCGGCATCCGCGTCGCCATCGGCGCGACACGCGCGGATGTCCTCCGGCTCATCGTCGGGCAGGGCGCAGTGCTTGTCGCGGTGGGCGCGGTCGTTGGCGTCCTCGCGGCATTGGCGGCGACGCGCGTACTCGGGTCGTTCCTCCATGAAGTCGCGCCCTCCGACCCGCTCACGTTCGTCGCGATCGTCGCAATCCTCGTCGTTGCGGTGATCACCGCGAGCTGGATTCCCGCGCGGAGCGCGGCGAGCGTGCAGCCGACGGAGGCGCTGCGGGAGGGCTGATCGGCGAGGGCGTCGGCGACCACGGCGGGACGATCCAGGCTTCGAATCGCTCGGACGGCGGTGCGCGGTTCTTCCTCGGTCCCCGCTCGAACGAGAAGAGGCCGCGCGACGCATTGCGTGAGGGCGCGGTGTGACGAGCGCGTGCGTGCAGCGACTCAGCGGACCCCGACGACCCTGCTCGGCGGCGACACTCCCGCCTCGTTGAACGCCTCGACCGCGAAGAAATAGGGCTGGCCGACGGTCAGCGCGCGCAGCTCGAGCGGGATCTTCGCATCGTCGAAGACCTGCCATGTCTGATACAGCTTGTCCGGCGCGATCCCCCAGAGGACGTTGTAGCCGACCGCACCCGGGACACGTGACCACGAGATGAAGGCGTTCCGCGCATCGGTGTCACGGCGCGCAGCGACGTTGGCCGGAACTGCGGGCGGCCGTCCAAGGCCGTTGCCGAACACACGGATATCGCTGATCGCCAGGTTCGGCGACGCGACATGCCCGTGCTCATACCGGATGTATCGCGCGCGAACGGCGGCGGGCAGCTCGATGTAGGCGTTGGGCCGGTCCCGGGTCTCGTTGCCGAGGTCGGCGATGGTCACCCACGTTGCTCCGTCGATCGAGGCCCGCATCCGAAACCGCGTGTACACGGTCGAGTCGCTGGCGAAGATGCCCGATTGATAGTCCACGTAGTTGACCTGCACGGCTCGAACGTCCCGCGGCGCACCGAGGTCGATGGTGAGCGATTCGTCGGGGCGGCTCGTCCGGGCAAGCCAGAAGGTGCGTGGGTTTTCGTCGGTGACGTTGCTCGCCGGAAAGGTGTCGCGCACCGACGACGCGGTGACAGCGCGGCGGTACGACAGGAGCATCCACCCCGTGAACAGCGCGTTCCGGTGAGACCATCGCTCTGTTGGCACGTAATGCGGAAAATCGCCGAAGCGGGTGTTGGAGAACATCTGCCCGCTCGCGTCGATGCCCGCGGGGAACATCGAGATGCGCCGCTCGAAGGTCCAGTTGATCCCGATCCACGGCGTACCCGTGTTCCAGTAGTTGCCGTATACATCCTGGAAGGTGTTGCCGTGGCCGGCGCCCGTCATGAAGCCGCCCGGCTTGTACGACACGGGGTTGTACGGCGCATACGTGAACGGGCCGAGCGGGTCGCTGCCGACGTAGGTGCCGTTGGCGTACACGTTGTACTCCGTGCCCGGAGCCGCGTACTGGAGATAGTACCGGCCGGCGTGCTTCGTCATCCACGCGCCTTCCATGTACGGCTTGATCGTGTCGCGGTGATCCCACCCGAACCGCTCCCATCCATGTTGCTCCGGATGGAGTCGGAACAACGACCTTGGCGTTCCGATGTAGCCGAGCCGTTTGGCGGGATCCAGCTCCATCGCGTAGAGCGGATAGAGGTTGGATGAACCCCAGTACATGAACCAGCGCCCGGTGTCCGCGTCGTGGAAGATCGCGGGATCCCATGGACCGGGCGGAACGGAGTCGCCCTTGATCGCGCTATCGGCCCCTTGCCGGAACGCGTTGGGCATGGGCGGGAGGAGACGCCTGTAGAACTCCAGGCGCCCCGTCGCGGGCGCCGTCGAGAAGAGGATCGGCCGCGGCTCGGTCGTGGACTGGAGGAGGAGCAGCGTATCACGTACCGAGAGCGCAGCGGGCGCGACGATGTCCTCGAACGGCCAGCGCGACGGAACGACGAAGCGCCAGTGCAACAGGTCCTTCGAGTGCCAGTAGCCGCCGGAGACGGTGACGAAGAGGAAATACTCGCCTCGGTGCGTCACGATCACCGGGTCGGCTCCCGTGCGATACGAGATGCCGCGATTGACCTGCTCGAAGTTGTACTTGTAGTCGATGTCGATCGGATTCGCATACGTGCGAATCCCGGCTGACTGTGCGCCCAGCGCGACGCCAGCCGACAGCAGCAGAACCGCCGGGAGCCAGCGAGTGGGCTTCACCTGGAGGACCATGTCGGGTGACTCACTGTGCGCGTCGCGGACATCGGAACGACAGGGCAGACTGCTGCCGCGGATTTCGCGGAACCGACGCGGATAGGTCAAGGGCAACGGCAAGTGCATCATTGGCCGCGGACGAACGCGGACTCACGCGGACAACTGCAACGGCAACGGCAAATACAACCACGAAAGCCACGGAGGCCACGGATAGGTCAACAACAACAGCACTTGTTGGCACATCGGGACACGGTCCTTCGCGCCACACCAACTGGAAAGCGGTTGCCGTTGCAGTCCTTCATGCTCTTCATCTCTTCATGCTCTTCCTGTTCGGGCTTCTGGAAAGCCGGCCCTTACTCGGGATCCTGACAAACTCGATGATCCGACCCGCGAGCAAACCCGCCCCCCGGTCGCCGATCGATCAGTCCGATGGATTCCCCTTCAGCAGCGGCTCGAATTGCGGCGCGACGGCGCCCTTCTCGGTGCACAGGGCATAGCTTGCCTCGCCGGCCGAGTACATCGAGACGCCGGCGTGTTCGCCACGCTTGTTGAGGATGAAGAAGCGGATGTTGAAGTTCGGCTCACCGCGTGAATTGCGCAGCCGCTTCTCGACGGTGTTGGCCTTGATCCGCTTCAGTCCTTCCATGCCGGCATCCTTCGGCGACATGCCGCGCCGCATGCTCTCCACGATGAGGTACGAGGTGAGATTGTAGAGATTCGCCTCGCCGCGCCCCGTGGATCCGGCGGCGCCGACATCATTGTCCACGTAGAGCCCGGCGCCGAGGATAGGGGAGTCGCCCGAGCGTCCCGGGATCTTCCAGGCGAGGCCGCTCGTCGTCGTCACCCCGCAGATGTCGCCGTTGCCGTTGATGCCGTTGCAGTTGATGGTGCCCCAGAAGCTGCTCTCCGGGATGAGGCCATCGCGCACCATCGAGAGTCCCGCCTCGAGGCCGCGCGTTTCGCGCGTCGCGGGTGGGTCGGAGCGGCGGTTCGGATCGAGCCAGTGGTCCGGGTCGGCACGGCGGCGCCACTCGATCCAGAGCTGCCGCGAGCGCTCGGTGTTGAGGTCGGACTCGATGGTGAAGCCGACGTCGCGCGCAAAGTCCTGTGCGCCGCGGCCGACGAGGAGGTGGTGGTCAGTGTTGTCCATGACGGCCTTCGCGACTTTCGAGGGCGTGCGCACGCCCTCGAGACACGCGACGCCGCCGGCACGCCGCTTCGGGCCGTGCATGCAACAGGCATCGAGCTGCACGACGCCGTCCGCGTTCGGAAGTCCGCCATAGCCGATGCCGTTCTCCTCGGGATCGAGCTCGGGGATATTCACCCCCGCGATGAGCGCTTCGAGCACATCGTCGCCGCGGGTGATTCGCAGAAAGGCCTCCTCCACGGCGTTGCGCGGGCCGCCATTCCTGAACACGAAGCCGCTGTGGTCGGCGATGACCAGCGGCTTGACGGCGCTCCGGATGAGCACCGTCGGCACGTCGGCCGCAGTCGGGTACGATAGCGGCCGTACCGCGGCAAGTGCCGAGGGAGCGGCGGCGAGCCCGGCGGCGCTCGCCGCGCCGGCTGCACTGGCCCGAACGAAGTCGCGACGCGAGATGGAGGATGTCATGGAAATCCCGAGGGGAGGATGTGGAGGGTTCGGCGCGAATATACGCCGCCCGCGCGCCGAGTCCACGTCGCGCCCTTGACCGGGGTGGAGCGGGGCGGCATGGTGCAGGCTCGATCCCCGCAGGCTGACTTCCGGAGGAGAAAGATGATCGGCTCGAAGTATCCAGCCGCGCTGGCGGCCGTGCTCACACTCGGCTGCGCGACCCAGCAGGCCGCCGACACCGGCGCCACGACGACCGCGAGCACCGACCGCATGGCCGACCCCCGCGTTGCCACCGCGCGCGCGATTCACGAGCGCGTCACGACGATGGACACCCACGTCGATATCCCGAACAACTTCGCGACCACCGAGGTGGATCCGGGCGTCCGCGGGCGAGCACAGGTGGACCTCGTGAAGATGCGCGAAGGCGGGCTCGACGCGGCCTTCTTCATCGTCTACGTCGGGCAGGGGCCGCGCACTCCGGAAGGCAACCAGCGCGCGAAGGACGCGGCGATGAACAAGTTCACCGCGATCCACCGGATGGCCGAGCAGATGCATCCGGACAAGATCACACTCGCGTATCGCGCGGACGATGTCGAGCGCATCCGGCGGTCGGGGAAGCTGGTCGCGGCGGTCGGGATCGAGAACGGCTACGTCATCGGCAACGACCTGTCGTTGATCAAGACGTACTTCGACCTCGGCGCGCGGTACATGACCCTGACGCACAACGGCCATAACGACATCGGCGACTCGAACACGCCGGCGACGCCGGAGCACAACGGGTTGAGCCCGTTCGGTGAGGAGGTCGTGCGCGAGATGAACCGCGTCGGGATCATGGTGGACATTTCGCACGTGGGGAAGAAGACGATGCTCGACGCCGTTCGCGTCTCGCGCGCGCCGGTGATTGCGTCGCATTCGAGCACCTCGGCGTTCGCGAACGTGCCGCGCAACATGGACGACGAGCAGCTCCTCGCGCTGAAGAAGAACGGCGGCGTGATGCAGACCGTCGCGTTCAGCGGCTACGTGAAGGTCGCGCCGCCGCAGCGTGACTCATCGCTGCGCGCGCTGCGCGCGGAGTTCGGTATCGCGGGCGGACGCGGAGGGCGCGGCGGTGGAGGTGGCGGGGGGGCCGGCGGTGCTGGTGGTGCTGGTGCGACGGACGCCGGTGTGCCAGCGACGCCCCCGGGCATGACAGTCGAACAGCTCGCGCCCGACCGACGGGCCGAGTATGATCGGCGGCTCGCGGCGATCAACGTGCAGTGGCCGACTGCGAACGTCCAGGACTTCGTGAATCACATCGATCACGCGGTGATGCTCATCGGGATCGATCACGTCGGCATCAGCTCGGACTTCGATGGTGGCGGCGGCGTCATCGGCTGGAACGATGCGAGCGAGACGTTCAACGTCACGCTCGAGCTCGTGCGGCGCGGCTACACGGAGGAGCAGATCGCGAAGCTGTGGGGTGGCAACCTCATTCGGGTGTGGCGCGAGGTGGAGCGCGTCGCGCGTCAACAGGCCGAGCAGCACTGATCCTTTGGTTACCCACATTCGTCGCGCCGACGGACCGACGTAGCATTGCAGCCCGCATCACGCGGACACCCGATGGCTTTCCGACTTGCTCGAGTGGTGCTGTGGCTTGCCCTGGTGATCGTCGGGATATTGTTCGTCCTCGCCGTGCTCTATTTCGCGCGTGGCTCGCTCGAAGCGTTCCCGACACCGGAGCAGATGAACAAGGTTCGCGTAGTGGCTGGGGTGGGCGCCATCCTCTTCCTCGGCATTGAACTGGGGCTCTGGTCGCTCCTTCGCTCGTACACGCGCGCTGCCCGCGCGCGCGTGGTGGAGAACGTCGCGCCGCCCGCCACTTGAGGTATGTTGCAGCTGCCAGGGTTCGTGGCATAGTGCGGCATCGGCGTCACTCCATGACGCCTGCAACTGAACGTGCGTCATGCGGCGACACACTAACGGGAGCTCACCGTGGTAGCTCGTCTTGCCTTTGTCATCCTGCTCCTTACCCTGACGACGGGGGAGACGGTGTCCGCGCAGTCGGCGAACACCAACGCATTCGTGCCTCTGGTCGAGCTCGCGGACTCGGTCGGCCGGTGTGAGGAGCGCATTGCTGCGACTCTTCAGCCGGATGAACGGGGGGTCTCGCTGCGCTTTGGAAGTGTTGACAGCGTCAGTCGCGTGATCACAGCCGTCTGGGATACGAGCGGCCAGCTTCGCCGCTATTCAGATGCTCGCGGCGACCTTCGTGGCCCACCGCTCCCACGTGCCCAGCGCGGCGCCAGGACGACCATTACCATCGATGTCGCGAAGGGAGTGGCGCTCATGCTGAACGATGCGCACGGTGCCAGCCGCGGAACTTCGATGGTCGCAGCCGCCGCTGCGTTGGATGCACGGTACCTCGGACCACCGCGACGCTTCCTCGCGCTACTTCACGCACAATGCGGCGCTCCAGCGCCTTGAAGCAGGGGCGCTCCGCGGCGGTTGTTCAGGTTCGCGCCGCGGGGATGCTCGGCGTTCAGCGTCGCACTCACACCATCAACCCCGCCCTCCCCGCTAATCAGGAGCTTCCGATGGTAGAGACCAAGACCAGGCCCACAGACGCAAGCGTCGATGCGTATCTCGCGTCCAGAGCCAGTCCCGAGCAGCTGGCGGACTGCAAGGCCCTCATGGCGATGTGCAAGCGGGTTACAAAGCAGCAGCCAAGGATGTGGGGACCGAGCATCGTTGGTTATGGCTCGTACACCTACCAGTACGAGAGTGGCCACTCAGGCGACGCTTCCCTCACTGGCTTCGCAGTCCGCGGCAGGGAGCTCGTCGTCTACCTCGTCGCGGACAGCCCCAGGCAGGTCGAGCTCCTGGCCAGGCTGGGGAAACACAGAATGACCAAGTCCTGTCTGTACTTCAAGCGACTGGCGGACCTCGATGTGAAGGTCCTCGAGGCACTCGTTGCCGGGTCCGTCGCCGAAGTGAAACGCCGATATCCGCACCCCCGCGACGGCTGACTCCCTGACAGGCGTGCACACTCACGACTGACATTCATTCGCTCTTGCTCAGCCCTGCCGGCATTGGGAAGCGTTTCTCAATCCATGCCCGCCGTAGCGGCCGCTCCCGGACGACGGTCGCGGCCGCGTCATCGCCATAGAGGTAGAAGCTGATCGTCGCCATGACCGACTCGCCGAAATCCAGGGTGAATAGGGCGGCGGTGCCGGGCCCGGGCTGATCGAGCCGCATCACATCGCCTGGTGATCCGATCGACCGGCGTTAACGCCAGTCGATTCGAAAGCGCTTCACGAGCTGGACGCCATCCTCGTCGGCAAGCGTGCCCCACACGCGGTCGCGGCTCATGCGCAGGATCGTGACGTTCGTCGGTTTCGACACGCGTCCGATGTAGCGCCCGTCCGGCTCGAACACATCCCACACTGCGGGCTCGCGCCAGCGCGGCAGCACCGGCCCTGATCCCGGAGCGGGTGAAGCCGGAGGATCGGGCATGTCGCGCTGTCCGGGCATCGAGACGAATACCCAGATCGTCCCGTCCTCGCCGACGCGCAGGTCCTTGTAGGCTGGCTTGGTCCGCGGAATATCCGGTCCGGTGAAGCGCGCTCCGGGATCCAACTGACGCATTACGCTCTCGACACCAGCGCGCTCGGCTGAGCGCTGTTCCTCGCTGATCGGGAGGTCGGGGACAGCGCGCCGGATACTGATGATCGGATCGCTGGTCGCCATGTCTGCCGTCGGGCCGCGGTATCGCATCGCCGGAATCGCGACCCCTGCCGGTCCCTGCGCCCGCCGTGGAATCCGCAGCTCGACGGCGTATCGGGAGGGGAGCCCGCTGACCATGTACCCGAGCGGGCTCCAGGCGAAGCGCGCTTCCGGATAGAAGGGGATGACCGCAGAGCCAGTCCCCCGCCCCGATGTCATGCTCGCAAAGGGCCGCTCGTAGGCGAGCGCGGGAGCCGACAGTGTATCGACGACGCGGCCATCGGGCGCGAAGCGGAGGAACCGAATTGCCGAGGTGCCTGCCTCTGTCGAGACACGCGCGGTCACGACCGCCGTCCCGGTGGTGTCGATGGTGAGACGACTGGGAATGATGCGGAGCCCGGGTGGCTTGAGAAGCCAGGTGGCGCTCGGCTCCCCATCGGGGGCGTAGACGTTCACGCGCGCGTTGCCAGCGTCCAGGAGAAGCACACGCCCGTCGGGGAGCACGCCGACGGTTCCGGGGATCGTGTACTCGCCCGGTCCCTGGCCTTTGCGGCCAAACGTCCTGAGGTAGGCGCCCGTCGCGTCATACTGGCGGACCGCGAACGCCTGGAAGTCCACCACCAGCACGGACCCGTCGCGTGACTCGAGCACGTCGCGAACGCTTCCGAACATATACTCCGGCGCGCCATCGACGACGCCGATGCTGCGCTCGGCGACGAGGGTCCCGCCATTGGGGTACATCGGACGATCGGCCTGCTTCACGATCGTATCGGCGCGCGGCATCGCCTGCATCGGCGCGGCGGACAGGGTCGCGGCGTTCACGAGCAGGGTGGCGAACACCGCTGCCACGAGACCTCGTGCTGCAATGGGTAAGGTCATCGGCTTCTCGGCGTGGCAGAGTGTGCGACCTGGACGGATCGAAGGGGAAGCATCAGTCTGGTGACTCCCCCGCCAGCTCCGCCCGCAGCTTGAGGTAGCTCTCCCACCGCGCCCGGCTCACCTCGCCCGCCTCGAGCGCCGCGCGCACCGCGCACCCTGGCTCGACCGCATGCGTGCAATCGCGGAAGCGACAGTCGTTGAGATACGGGCGCAGTTCGGGGAAGCAGACGTCGAGCGCATCGGGATCGAGTCCCCACATGCCGACTTCGCGCAGGCCCGGCGTGTCCACTACGGCGCCGCCGCCGGGCAGCGGATGCAGCATTGCACCGACCGTCGTGTGGCGTCCCTTGTTCACGGATTCGCTGATCTCGCCGACGCGAAGGTTGAGGCCCTCGTAGAGCGTGTTCATCAGCGATGACTTGCCGACGCCGGACGGACCGCTCAGCACCGAGACACGCCCGGAGAGCGTCTCGCGCACCTCGTCGAGCCCATCGCCCCGCTTCACGCTCGTGAAATGCAGCGGGTAGCCGGCGCGCGTGTAGTCGGCGAAGCGCTCCTGCGTCGCCGCGATGTCCACGAGGTCGATCTTGTTGATAATGATCCGCGCCTTGAGGTCGTTCCCTTCAGCGATGACGAGAAAGCGGTCGAGCATGCGCGGGTGCGGCTCCGGATTCGCCGCGGCAAAGACGACGACGACCTGGTCGATGTTCGCCGCGATGACGCGCTCGCCGCGCGCACCGCCCGGCGCGCGACGCGCGAGCTTCGAGCGCCGCTCTCGAATCTCGGTGATGACCCAGTCGGAGTTGCGCTCATCGCGCGCGAGCACGACATCGTCGCCGACGGCGAGCTTGATGGCATCGCTGGTTTCCTTCTTCAGGCGGCCGCGCATCGAGACAGACCGCGTCTCGCCGCCCTCCGTTCGCACCTGCCAGACACCGCCGGTACCCTGGAGGACGATCGCCTTCTCGGTCGCGGAATCGGTCACGCGCTGCCCTCGTCGCGCATCGCATCCCACCAGCGCCGCGGCGCGCCGGCGGTCTGACGCGCGCGCAGTGCCGCCTCCAGAATCCGCGTCACATCGGTCAGTCGGAGGGCGCCAATGCGTGCGCGCACCTCGTCCTCGGTCGCGCCGTGAGCGAGGAACTCGGTCTCGACATGCCCCTCGACGGCCGCTTCGCCGATCCGGCGCCACCGCAGGAAGAGGAAGTACGCGCCCCACGGGCGATCGCTCTCCCCCGTCTCGTCCGTGCAGATCTCCACGCTGTACGAAAGGCCATCGGAGCCCTCGAACGCCGCCGGCCGGTCGTGGACGGCCATGTAGCCGCCGATCGTGTTCGGATCGCCGCGGGAATGATCGGCGGGGATGTGCCGGCCTGGCATGGCTACTTCCGACCGCTCAGCATCTCACGAACGACACTGCCGGTGATGAACGCGAGATTCGCAGGCCGCTCGGCGAGCCGGCGCATGAGGTACGGGTACCACTGCGTCCCGAACGGGACGTAGACGCGCATGCGGTAGCCGTCGCGAACGAGCTGTTCCTGAAGGTCGCGCCGCACGCCATACAACATCTGGAACTCGTAGCGGTCGTTGCTGATTTCCTTGTCCTTTGCGAACTGCTTCGCGGCCGTGATGATCGCCTCATCATGTGTCGCGAGCCCCGGGTAGTTGCCTTCGAGCATCAGCGCCTGCATGCAACGCACGTAGTTGCCGTCCACATCCTTCTTCTCGGGATAGGCGACGCTCGCCGGCTCTTGATAGGCGCCCTTGCAGATCCGCACCCGGCACCGGAGCTGGTTCGCGCGCTGGACGTCCTGCATCGTGCGGTACAGGTAGCTCTGGAGGACGATGCCGACGTTTTCCTTGTACGACGGATAGAGCCGGTCCTCGAAGAGGCGCAGGGTGCGCTCGGTGTAGGCGCTGCCCTCCATGTCGAGGCGTACGAAGGTGCCGTACTGCCGCGCTCGATCGAGCACGCTCTGGGTCACTGCGACGCAGAGGTCCTCGGAGATGTCGAGGCCCATCGCGGTGAGCTTCAGCGAGACGTTGCCGTCGAGCTTCTCCTCGTGGATGCGGTCGAGGATCCGGAGGTACTCGCGGCCCGTCTGCCGCGCTTCGTTCTCGTTCGAGACGCTTTCGCCGAGGAGGTCGAGGGAGGCGCTGATCCCCCTGGCGTTGAGCGCCCGCACGGCTGCCAGGGCGCTGTCGATCGTCTCACCGGCGACGAAGCGATTCGCGAATCGCTTCGCCATGCGGTTGTTCCGGACGAACTTGAAGATCTGCTGCTGGTTCGACAGGTAGAGGAACGTGGAGCGAAGCATGAGTCTCGGTGCGAGTGGCCGGCGCGAAGCGGGTTCGGGAATATACCGGAGCGCGACAGCCCCCGGCACCGCGCCGGCCGTCGGCGCCGCCGCGTCGCTACTCGACGACCCGGAGCTTCGCGGTGATGGCCCCCGTGACGCGAATCACCGGCGCTTCGGCGCCCACTGTCAGCACGCGGTCAAAGACATTCCACGTAGCCAGCCCGTCGTCGCTCTCCGGCTCGAGGAGGTAGACCGCGAGGATGCCGCGCGGCTGGCCGGTGGGGACGAGATACGACCCGGCTGCGAGCGCCCGGGTGTCGGTGCGCCACTTCCCCTCGAGGCGCACCGGCCGATGCCCCTCGAATGGCTGAAGCGCGACAATGGAATCGGGGACGAACACCTCGACCGGCGTGCTCCACTCCTCACGGAGCTTCAGGACCTCGACCCCGTGCTGCCGCAGCAGTCGGACGGCGTCGGTCTGGGTTGCATCGAGGGCGTACCCGAACGGCATCGGCCTCGACAGGGTCGGCTCGAAGCGATCGATGACCGACATGCCCACGGGACGAATGACACCGGTGCGCCGCTCACCCGGGCGGAGGCCCGGCTGGTGGCGCACGGTGTCGCCCTGGGTGCGCGTGACATCCTCGACGAGGATGTCACCGCGACCCGGCGTCTTCATGAAATCGGCGCGGATCGGGATCGAGGGAGCAGTGGCGGGTGCGCGTCCCCACGCCGTGACCTGCTCATCCGCCCGCTTCGAGAGCGCGAGGATGCTCTCCGACCGCTCGGCGGCGTAGGAGAGGATCTCGCTGACGAACGCGTACGTCGAGGCCACCCGCCGCTCGAAGGGATCGTGGGAGTAGGCCTCGCTGAGCAGCCCGATGCGGCCGCGCACGCCATAGTAGTTGCTGCCAAAGCGCGGGACGTGCTCGTACGTGGACCACGTCCCGGTCGTGTCGTTGCGCGAGAAGTTACCGTAGTCGAAGGTCTCGAAGCGGTGCCGCGTGCGCATGCGCTCGCGAAGCACCGGGTAGATCGTGTCGCGTGCGTAGACGCCGCCGAAGAACGCGGCGGGATTGAGCGACGGCGAGTAGGTCAGCGCGTAGCCATGATAGCTGCCGTCGCTCGTGTGCAGGTCCACGAAGATGTCGGGATCCCAGCGATTGAACAGGTCGAGCGAGCCGCGCGTCTCCGGCGTATCCGCCTTCATGTAGTCGCGGTTGAGATTGAGGTTCTGCGCGTTCGCGCGCGTCCCCACCATCTCGGGTCCGTTCTGTGAGCCGCGGGCGCGTTGCTGCGGCGCGAGCTTTTCGTTGCCGTCGGCGTTGTAGTTCGGCACGGCGATGAGCACGACCGAGTCAAGGACGTTCGGCCGCGGATCGAAGAGCAGGTCGCGAAGGATCGCCTGGAGCGCTTCCTTTCCCTCGACTTCGCCGGAGTGGATGTTGCCCTGGATGTAGATGATCGGCCGCTGAAGCCGGCGAGCCTGCACCGGTGTCGTCACGAGCGGCCGCGACGCGACGACGTACGGGATGCTGCGCCCTTCGGTGGTGACGGCCATCTCGCCGACCCAGATCGGTGCGCCGAGTCGCTGGAGCGAGTCGATGAACGCCATGACATCGGCGCCGCTGGACGTCTCGCGATAGTCCGTCCGCTCGGCGCGAGTACGCGGCAGGGTGGCCGCCGGCACTTGGCGCGGTGTCGCCGCGGATGGCGGCATCCCTACGCTACCGGCGGATACCGAGTTGCATCCAGTCACGGTGACCATTGCCGCGGTCAGTGCAAGGGCTGTCCGGAGCGCGCGTTGGCGGGCGCTCGTGAGTCTCGAGAGTGAATGTCGCATGGCCAATGGTATCGCTCGCTCGCGTTCACCGGCTAGTGCGCAGGTCACCCCGGACTGCGGCCGCGGATTTCGCGGAAACGCGCGGATACGGCAACAGCATGATTTGGCCGCGGACGAACGCGGACGAACGCGGACAACTGCAACGGCAACCTGCGACCACGGATGCCACGGATAGGGCAACCACAACAGCATGGTCGGCATCTCGGCGTCGAGTCTCTCGCGCCACGCCCACAAGGAAAGTCGTTGCCGTTGCCCCTCTTCATGCCCCTTCATCCCTTCATGCTCTTCCATTTCCGGCTTCTGGAAAGCCAGCGCGCACACGGAGTCCCGAAGCGCAATCCACTGACCGGTGACGCTTCCACCTCGCGGAGGGTCGAATACTGGAGCCCACCCGCACGATGAGTACCCAAGCCGGAGCACGGAGACATGAGTATCTACATCACCGCCAGGACGGCCGCAGCGCGTTACGTCGGACGAACGATTCGCAGCGGCATGTCGGCATCGGCGATCGTCCTGCTCACGGCTTCGGCGTGCGGTGGGAACGGGACAGCCCCTGCGCAGACCGAAGACCCGATGCCGAATCTCGATCGCGGGGTCGCGCTCGCCTGGCAGGCGCGCCCGACGATCGTGCAGACGCTCCGGCTGCTCAATCCCGGCCTCCACGTCGGCGACACGCTCCGGTTGGAGTCGGTCCTGAAGAACGTCGGCACCCAACCCGTGACCATCGAGCACGTCGTCTGCGAGCTCGACATCGAGGGTGACCTCAAGACCGAGGCGCCGCTCATTCTGTGCTTCGCGTACAGCGTCAGGGGAACACTCGCGTCGGGCGAACAGACCGTCGGCACGTTGCAGCGGAGGGTCGTGTCGGAGCCGGGTCGGTATGTCATCCGGATTCGTCACCTCCTCGACCCAGCGGTCTGGGTACCCGCGGAGCTGACGGTGCGGGCGCGCTAGCTCACGGGATCAGCAGCAGCCCGACGACGCTCCCGTCCTCATCCCGCGACGTTCCCACGCCGGGCGGGACGCCCCACTCACCCTCATCGACGCGGATGTTGAGGCGGTGGGTGCCGGGGGCCAGGGGCAGGACGATCTCCCACGTATCGCCGATGGTGCGCTCGAGGGCGAGCGGCTCCCAGTCGCTGAAGTCGCCGACCAGCTCCACACGGCCGGCCGCCGGGGCGCGCACGCGAATCCGAACCGTGCCATCGCGCTGGCGCCTCGCATCGAACGTCGCGACGACCGGCCGGATCACGGCGGCCGTCGGGTAGCGCACGCTGCGAGCGAGTGCGTCGCGCAACGCTGGCGGCCGCGTCGCAATCCGCATCGACAGCGCCGTGTATTGCCCGCCGGGTGCGAGCTGCGTGTGATCGATAGGATACGCGCCGTGGCCGAGGACGACAGCGAGCCCCCGCGACACCCACAGTGTCGCCGAGATGTCTGCCCACTGCCGTGCGCCCGTCGTCGCGTAAGCGCCAGTCCGCGCGCCCGCGCTCGCCGCGAGTTGCAGCCAGTCGTGCTCCCAGCGTGCATGCGTTCCCGCATCGATGTAGGCGGAGTCACGCGTCAACGTGCGCGTCAACGTGCCGCTCAGTGCGAACCCACCCGATCGCATCCACGCACCGAGCTCACCGCGTGACGACCCGATGACAACCGTGGCTGCAGTCACCGAAACCCGCTCAATCCCCGCCCACAGACCGGCGCTGGGTCCCGATCGGTGCAGGCGACCGCCGACGCTTCCATACCCGGTGCTGCTCAGGAGGTAGCGCGAGATCCCACCGTCGGCGGTGAGCTCACCCTGCCAGCGCTCGAAGCGCGGGCTGAACACGGAGCCAGTGGCGATGATGTCCGAGCTGTAGTTGCCGCTCTCGAAGCGCGAGAAGGTACCCCGCGCGGTGATCGCAAACTGCGGCCGGTCGAATCGCACGACGGGGGTGAGCAGCATCACCCCCGAGCGCAGAAATCCGTCGTAGTGGACGGATGCCGCGGTCGCATCAGCCGAAAGGCTTACCTGGGCGCGCACCGGCGCCGCGCCGAGCAGCAGCGCGCCGACGAGCAGTGCCGCGCCACTTCGCGCAGGGCGTGTGAGCACCCCGAAAGCTACGGCTTGATCGGGGGTCGGGGACTGGGAATGTTGGGGGCGCGCGGCGTCCCGTTGGACGGCGCCTGCGCACCGGCGTTCGTGAGATTGTCCCCCGCCGCCTCGGCGCGCGTCGCCGTCGCGGCCGCCGGCAGCGAGCCAAGGGCAATGTCGCGCTCGACGGTCTGACGGAACTTGATCATGTCGGTGTCGCGCATCGCCGTCCTCGCGAGCGCGATCACCACGGCGGACGCCGTGTCCACCGCCACGCCGCGACCGATGAGATCGGCCAGCACGCTGATGGGAATGGTAAGCTCCGACCCGCTGCGAACGCGGCGCAGCTCCGCGAGCGTGGATTCGGGGACCCCCCATCCAAGCGCATCCGCACCGGCGAGGATCTCCCCGTCGCTGGCCGGAAAGAGCGCGGCCTTCGCGGCGCCGAGCTGCGCAGCGCGCTTGCGAACGCTCCCGATGATCTGCTCGGCGGTCCGCTTCTTCAGTGCCCACTCCAGGGCGCGGTCCGCCAGCGGCTCGGTCGGAATCCCCGCGGTGCGCGCGGAGTCGATCAGCGCCTCGACTGCACCGAGGGTCTGCGGATCGAGCCGGCGTGCAAGCCGCGGATCCTGGGCGGCCGCGGTGCCGGCGACGCACAGCGTCGCGAGCCCGGCGAAGATCATCGTGCGCTTCATGGTGCAGCCTCCCCGATCGTCACGACGGAGCTCGGACGACCAACATCATCGGGCGGTGCCGGTGGCGCGGAGGGATCCGCCATCCACCGCTCGCCATCCACGACGAACGTATAGGTATAGCGACCGGCAGTCAGCGGAACCGTCACGGTCCACAGGCCACCCGCTGCAGGCCGCAGCGGAGTCGCATCACCATCCCAGTCATTGAAATCCCCGACGAGCGCAACGCTGTGCGCACTCGGGGCGCGAAACACGAACTGCACCGTCTGTACTGTCTGCATCGTCGGCGCAGACCCAACGTTGGAAACCGGCGTCACGAGGGTCGGCTCCGTCGCGACCATGCCCTGCGGCGAGGGTGCATCCGATGGCGCATCGCCGAGCGAGACGGCAAGCAACATCGCCGCGGCCATGGCGCCGGCGAGTCCGAAGCCGCCGAGCGGTGACAGCTGGAACGACCGTGGCCGGACGAGCCACTGCCATGCCGAGCGTCCTTCGTGCGGGGAACGGCCCGCGCGAATCTCCGCCATGACACGCCCGTCGAAGGCCGGGTCGATTCGCTCCGGCTTCCGCAGCTCCCGCGCGACGCGCGCGATCATCAGATCATCAAGCTCCGACACTGTATACCTCCTGAAGCAGGTCCCGCAGACGGTCGCACGCTCGTTTCACTCGCATCTTGAGCGCCGAAACTCCGACTCCGGTCAGCTCCGCAATCTCTTCGTAACTCCGATCTTCCACGTGCTTCAGCAGGAACGCCTCACGCTGGAGCGGATCGATCTGCTCCAACGCCCGCTGGATCTCCTCGCGCCATGCCCGCTGCTCGGCCGGGTGACTCGTGGCCGCGTTGAGCATCGCGACTTCATCGCTCACGAACGTCCGGTCCCGCCGCCCGCGCCGCCCCCCGGCCGTGCGGCACCGGTTGATGAGGATCTGCATCAGCCAGGAGCCGAACTTCTCCGGATCCTCGCACCGGGCGAGCGACCGGTACCCGCGGA
>JANPKQ010000003.1:0-2833 GCA_031426115.1 Gemmatimonadaceae bacterium
GAGGGGGGCGTGCGGTGGGTGCAGGCCGAGAGGATGATGAGGGTGGTGACGGTGGCGAGGCGCATGGCGGCCAACGTGTGAGGCGCGGGGGCGCGACGCAAGTGATGAGGATCTCCGAACGCAGTCTCTCACCGTCTGGGCTTCTGCGCTTCTGACAACTCCGAACTTGGTTTTCGGCGGCGACTCGACAGCAGTTCGGAGTTGAGAGAGGCACAGGTGACAGAGGCGTAGTCACAAACACAGGGGCACAGATGCGAAACCGGGGAGACGGTAGGCCGTTATGAGGGGATTCCTCACCTCCCACTCGTCGAGGCCCCGGGTTCGATAACTCACGGCAGGACGCACGTTACGCGGCGCGCGCGCTCGGGCGGAGCCCGCTGTTCACCCTCACGGCGCTCCTTTCTCTGGCGATCGGCATCGGCGCGACGACGGCCATCGTCACGCTGGCGAACACGCTGCTGCTGCGGCCGCCGCCGGGGGTGGGACATCCCGAGCGAGTGGTGCAGGTCGGGCGCACGCAGGACGGGCAGGGATTCGACAACTTCTCCTATCCGAACTTCCTCGACATTCGCGCGGGCGCCACGAGCCTCAGCGGCATCGCCGCCATCCGCACGGATCCGCAGTCGCTCAGCCTCGCAGGTCCCGACGGAGGCGAGGCGGTCCAGGGAGGATTTGTCAGCGGCAATTTCTTCGAGGTCCTCCAGGCGAAGCCGGCGCTGGGGCGTTTCTTCCTTCCGGAAGAAGATCGCGTCCCCCGCGCCAATCCTGTCGTCGTGCTGACCCATCGGTTCTGGAGCGAGCGGTTCGCAAGTGACCCCGGAATCATCGGTCGCACGATCACGCTCAACGGATCTCCGTTCACGGTCGTCGGCGTCGCCGAGAAAGGCTTTCAGGGCCCGCTCGTCCTCGCTCCCGATCTCTGGGCTCCGATCATGGCGTCGCCGCTGCTCGGGATGTCCGACGGAATCCTGACGAGCCGTGGAGCCGTGTGGATCACGGCGATCGGACGGCTCGGACCGGATGTGCCAATGAGCGCCGCCCAGGCGGAGCTCGGCACGATCGCCCATCGACTCGAGCAGGCGTACCCGCAGCAGAACAAGGGCAAGGGGCTCCGCGTCATGGCGTCGAGCGTCTTTCCCGGCGAGATGCGCAACATCATCGGCGGATTCATCGCCCTGATGCTCGCTGTCGCCGGGCTCGTGCTCCTCATCGCGAGCACCAACGTCGCGGGGATGCTGCTCGCGCGCGCCGCGTCCCGGCAGCGCGAGATCGCCGTGCGACTCGCGCTCGGCGCGACCCGCGGGCGACTGATGCGGCAGCTCGTCACCGAAAGCCTCATGCTGTTCGTCGCTGCCGGGACGGCGGGCGTCCTGCTCGCGCACTGGCTGGTGATCGGACTCATGTCGCTCGTGCCGCGCCTCCCCGTGCAGCTTGGCTTCGATCCACGAATCGACTGGCGCGTGCTGAGCTTCGCGCTCGGCCTCTCGCTCGTGAGCGGACTGCTCGCCGGGCTCGTCCCTGCGTTCCAGGGGACACGGCCGGAGCTGACGCCTGCCCTCAAGACCGAGGGTGGCGGCAGCGGACGGCGGCTGCGGCTTCGCAGCGGCCTCCTCGTCGCGCAGATCGCGTTCTCGATGCTCCTGCTCATCACGGCAGGACTGTTCGCCCGCGCCCTCGTGCATGCACGGGGCATCGACGCCGGCTTCGATCCGAAGGATGTGCAGCTCACGGCGATGGACCTTCAGCTCGTGAACTACGATTCGACCCGCGGGCAGCAGTTCGCGACGACGCTGCTCGAGCGCGCACGCGCCATTCCTGCTGTGCAGGCCGCCGCGCTCAGCGCGATGCTGCCGCTCGACGGTGGCGGGATGGGACTCGGCGGGCTCGCACTGCCCGATGCCGTCAGGGACGATCCGCGCACCATCCGGGAAATGGACTGGAACGTCATCACGCCGGACTACTTCGACGTGCTCCGCATCCCGATCGTGCGAGGCCGTGCATTCACCGACGCCGACCGCGCCGGGGCGACGCCGGTCGTCATCCTCAATGAGAGCTTCGCGCGCCGGCAATG
Organism: Gemmatimonadaceae bacterium; assembly: GCA_031426115.1. GTDB lineage: Bacteria > Gemmatimonadota > Gemmatimonadetes > Gemmatimonadales > Gemmatimonadaceae > JANPKQ01. Next base: position 2,072 of record JANPKQ010000003.1, read on the forward strand.
GCCGAACGAGGATGCGATCGGCAAGGTCCTCCGCAACGGGAACATCATGCTCACCGTCGTCGGGGTCGCGCGGAACGCGAAGTATCGCTCCCTCGGCGAGGATCCGCGCAACTTCGTGTACGTGCCGCTCGCCCAGCGGTATTTCACGCGCACAACGCTGATGGTGCGTACAGCTCCGGACGCGGCGGTCGCGAGCCCGATCCGACAGCTCGTCGCCGAGCTCGAGCCGGCGCTGCCGATTCTCGATCAGCGCTCGCTGGTCGAGCAGGCGGCGATGTCCCTCTTTCCGCAGCGGATCGCGCTGTGGGTCGCCGGCGCGCTAGGCATCGTCGCGCTGCTGCTCGCGTTGCTCGGCATCTATGGCGTGACGGCCTATGGCGTCGTGCAGCGTTCGCGCGAGATCGGCATTCGCGTCGCGCTCGGGGCGCAGCGGGCGAACGTGCTGAGGCTCGTGCTTCGACAGGGACTCATGCTCGCCGGCATCGGCGTGGGCATAGGCGCGGTGGCGGCATTCGGCGTGACGCGACTGCTGCGGACGCTGCTGTATGGGGTGCCGCCGACGGACGTTGCTGCGTTCGGCGGGGCTGCGGTGTTGCTCATCGGGGCGGCGCTGGTGGCGAGCTGGATACCGGCGCGGAGGGCGGCGGGGGTGGACCCGGTGGTGGCGTTACGGTCCGAGTAGACCCGGGGGTTTGAACGGCGGTGAAGGCTACGGCGTCAGGGGCGACATCGGGCAAAACTGAACGGCGGGAAAGCGTACGT
>JANPKQ010000004.1:0-8916 GCA_031426115.1 Gemmatimonadaceae bacterium
GCGCTCGCGCCACTGGAGTTCGATCTCCTCCTTGCCCTCGTGGTTCGCCAGGGTGCGGCGGCATCGCGTCGGGAGCTGCTGCGCGAGGTGTGGGGAACGACGAAACCGGTGTCGCTGCGCACGGTGGACACGCACATCGCGAACCTCCGTCGAAAGATCGAGGCGGACCCGGCGCACCCCTGCCATATCCTCACGGTGAAAAAGGTCGGTTACCGCCTGCAGCACTAGACTGCCGCGACACGGCCGGCACCGCGCACGCTGCGGCCCGGGTGGATCCCTCGCTAACTTGACCCAGCGCGTTTGCCGCGCACCTCCGCTCCTGCGGGGTCCCTCGAATGGGCGAGCATGGCGACCATCCTCTGCGTCGATGACGATCCGTCCGTCTGCTCGGCGCTCGAAGGCACCCTGCGGCGCGCCGGTCACACGCCGATCATCGCCTCCGGTGTTCCGGATGCGCTCCGGGAAGTCGCCGCCGGCGCCGTTGACCTGATCATCTCCGACTACCAGATGCCCGGAATCACGGGCCTCGAGTTCCTCACGCTGCTCGCCAGCGAAGGCTACGACGTCCCGGTCATCATGCTCACCGGGTATGCGAGCATCGACCACGCGGTCGAGGCGGTGAAGGCCGGCGCCATCGAGTACTTGCAGAAGCCCTTCGAGCGGGAGCATCTCGAGCTCGCCGTCGCGCAGGCGCTGGCGCACGATCGCATGCGGCGCGAAAACCAGGAGCTGCGGCGCGAGGTGACGGCGTTTCGCCACGAGCGCGAGATCATCGGCGAGAGCAGCGAGATCCGGCGCGTGCTGCATACCATCGCCACAGCTGCGCCCACGAGGGTGACCGTCCTGCTCGAGGGTGAGTCGGGGACGGGGAAGGAGCTCATGGCGCGCACGCTGCACGAGCAAAGCGACCGCCGCGATCGTCCGTTGATCACGCTGAACTGCGCTGCGCTGCCCGAGGGACTGATCGAGAGCGCGCTGTTCGGTCACGAGCGCGGCGCGTTCAGCGGAGCCGTCCGCCGTGTGGATGGCGCGTTCGAGCGCGCGCACGGCGGAACGCTTCTCCTCGACGAGATTGGCGAGCTGCGCCTCGATCTCCAGGCCAAGCTCCTTCGCGTGCTCCAGGAGCAGGAGTTCGAGCGCGTCGGCGGGACGACGCCGGTGAAGGTCGATGTCCGCGTCGTCGCGACGACGAACCGCAACCTGTCCACGGAGGCCGAGTCCGGCCGCTTTCGCCTCGACCTGTTCTACCGGCTCAGCGTCGTGGCCGTCCGCATTCCGCCGCTTCGCGAGCGGCGCGCCGACATCCCGCTCCTCGCCACGCGCTTTGCGCAGCGAGCGGCGATGGAAGCCGGGAAGGAGTTCCAGGGGTTCGCCCCGGAGGCGCTCGCCATTCTTGAACGCCACCCGTGGCCGGGCAACGTCCGCCAGCTTCAGAACACGGTCGAGCGCGCGGTCATCCTCAGCCGGGAGCCGTTGCTTCGCCCGGAGCTCTTCGAGACGGAGCGGGAAGGGTGGACCCGTCGGGCGCCCGGCGACATCGGGGCTGGCGCGGGGTCACACACACTCCCGCCGGGTGCGATCGTCCTCACATCGCTCGATGTCGGCGAAGCGGAGCGGGTGCTCATTCAGCGCGCGCTCGAGACCACCGGCGGGAACAGGACGCACGCCGCACGCCTCCTCGGTATCAGCGTGCGAACCCTCCGGAACAAGCTGAACCTGCCCGTCGGGGCCGACGGCCCGCCGGAGCATCCGGATACCCCCCTGGACTGACCACGTGCCGGCGCCACGGGGAGGCGTTTCCCCGGGGGCTAGAGCATCGTCTGATGACGTGAACCTGTGTTCACGACCTGTGTAGGACATCGGACCGCCAGGTCTGCCCACCCCGCACCGTTTCTCAAATGTTCAATGTCACGGATCCCACGACGCGCCAGCGTTCGTGGCTCTGCGCACTTACATCTCTCGCGCTCGTCGGATGTGCGCACGCGCCGGCCACGAATCCTTCGCCGGCCGAGTCGGGGATTCCGCGCATTCCGGTGGAGCGGTATACGCTCGCCAACGGCCTTACCGTCCTCCTCTCGCAGGACCGGTCAGCTCCGGTGGCTGCCGTGAACATCTGGTACAGCGTCGGGTCGCGTAACGAGAAGCCCGGACGCACGGGATTCGCCCATCTCTTCGAGCACGTCATGTTCGAAGGGACGCAGCACATCGACGAGGGCGTTCACCCACGCCTCATCGAGGAAGCCGGTGGCGACCTCAATGGAACCACGAGCGTGGACCGGACGAACTTCTACGATGTGGTACCGGTCACCGAGCTCGAGACGGTGCTCTGGCTGGAGTCCGACCGGATGGGGTTTCTCCTCCCGGCGCTCACCCAGGCGAAGCTCGACGGGCAGCGCGATGTCGTGAAGAACGAGCGGCGGGAGCGGATCGAGCAACTTCCCTTCGGGACGGAAAACGTGGTGCTCAGCGCGGCGATCTATCCGTCCACGCACCCCTACTCGTGGCCGACGATCGGGTCGATGGCCGACCTCGGCGCCGCGTCTCTCGATGACGTGAAGGATTTCTTTCGCCGCTACTACGGGCCGAACAACGCGGTGCTCGGAATCGTCGGCGACATCGATGTCACGGCGACGAAGGCCCTCGTCGAGAAGTATTTCGGCGCCATCCCCGCGGGACCTGCCGTCGAGCGCCCCGACGTTCGACCGGTCACGCTCACCGCCGAGAAGCGGCTGGTCCTCGAGGATCCGCGCTCGCGACTGGCGAAGCTCACCATCGCGTGGCCATCGGTCGGCTCGAACAGCGCCGATGCACCGGCAATGGCGGCGCTTGCCCACATCCTCACCCATGATCGCAACAGCCGGCTGACGAAGGCACTCGTCTACGACCGCCAGCTCGCCACCAGTGTCACCGCGCACTCCGGGAGCGACGCCCTCGCCGGCGAGTTCTACATCTCCGTGAACCCGCGGACGACCGCGTCGCTCACTGACATCGAGCGCGTCATCGACAGCGTGCTCACCGCCGTTGTCGCCACGCCACCGACCGAGCGCGAGGTTTGGCAGGTTCGCAACTACGTCGCCGTCGATGCGGTCACCGGTCTCCAGTCCGTGCTCGGCAAGTCGCAGCGGCTGAACGAGGGCCAGACCTTCGCGGGTGACCCGCTGCACTACATCGCAGCGACCCGTGCGGCCCTCGCCGTGACGCCGGCCGATGTCCATCGCGTCGCGCGCCAGTACGTCGGCGCGGGCCGCGTCGTGCTCAGCATGGTTCCCGCCGGCAAGCTCGAGATGGTGAGCAACCCGGGTCGCCCCTTCGTGAACGTCACACCCTCTGCGGTACCCTGACATGAATGAGCTCGAGCGGCTGGTCGAGAAGCTTCTTCGGGATCCCTGGGCCTCCCGGCTCTTTCTTGCGTTCACCGTCGGGATGTTCCTGAGCTGTTCGGCGGCCGTCGCCTCGAGCCAGTCGCTGGACCGCAGCGTCCGGCCGCCCTCGCGAGCGCCGATGCCATTGCGGCTTCCGAAGGTGGAACTGCGAACGCTCTCCAATGGCATGCGCGTCGCCGTGCTCGAGGACCACGAGATCCCGGCGGTCCAGGTGAGCGCGGTGCTCGAGATCCCGTCGCTGCTCGACCCGACAGGGAAGGAAGGCGTTGCGACGGCCACGCGGACGATGCTCGCGGAGGGCACGACGGCGCGCACCGCCGAAGCGCTCGTTGATGCATTCGCCGATCTCGGGAATTCGGTCTCGCCACTCGGCTTCTACACGATCACGCGCAACCTCGACGCATCACTCGCGCTCATGGCGGAACAGCTCATGACGCCCGCCTTCCCGCAGGCCGCCCTGGACCGTCTGAAGGCCAATGCGGTCACCGGGCTGCGACGGCAGAAGGAGCAGCCCAACTACATCGCGTCGAGAGTCTTCTCGAACGTCGTGTTCGGCGCGTCGCACCCCTACGCGCGCGCGACGAGCGAAGCGAGCTATGCCTCCATCACCCGCGACGATCTCGTTGCGTTCCACAGGCAGTATTACCAGCCGCAGAACATCTCCTTGGTGATCGCCGGCGACGTCACGCCGGACGTCGCCGTCGCGCGTGCCGAAGCCGCGTTCGCGAGCTGGACGCAGACCGGACCGAAGTCGAACGTGGATGTCACGGCGCCGACGGGCCCAACCGTCACGACGATCTACCTCCACGACCGACCGGGCTCTCCACAGAGCGTCATCGTTGCCGGCCATCTGGGTCCGCGGCGCGATGCCCCTGAATACTTCGCGGTCTCGCTGGTCAACACCGCGCTCGGCGGCGGCTTCAACAGCCGGCTCAACCTCAACCTGCGTGAACAACACCATTTCACCTATGGAGCCGGCTCTGCGTTCACGTATCGGCCCGTCCCGCAGGTCGGTGTGTTCACGGCCAGCACGTCGGTGCAGACGGAAAAGACGGACAGCGCCGTCGTCGAGATGATGCGCGAGATCCGCGGAATCGTGACGGCACGCCCACTGACCCCGACGGAGCTCGCCTTCGCAAAGTCCATGATCACGAAAGGCCTTCCACTCGCCTTCGAGACCGTCCCGCAGATCGCCGGAGGGATGGCGACGATTCTCGCCGACCGCCTGCCGCTCGACTACTACGCGACCGTGGCGACGCGCGTCGAGGCCGTGACGATCCAGGATGCGCTCGCCGCGGGGCGCCGGTATCTCGACCCCGACCGCATGGCGATCGTCGTCGTCGGCGACCGCCGCCTCATCGAGGCCCGGCTGCGGGCGTCCGGCATCGCACCGGTCGTCATCGTGGACGACCAGGGGAAGCCGCTCCCTGAATCGCGCTGACGTGCTGCGCCGCAGCGGACTCCTGGCGCGGGCCGTCATCGGCGCCGCACTGTTCGCGGCGGTCGGTGGTTGCACCGAGGGAACGTCCGCGCCGATCGTGCAGTCGAAGGTCGCGAGCGTCGCCATCACGGGGACGGCGTCGTCCCTGACGATCGGCCAGACGAGCCAGCTCACCGCGATCGGCAGGGATGCCGGGGGACAGATCCTCCCGGATCTCACTACCGAGTGGAGCAGCGATGCGCCGCTCGTCGCATCGGTCTCGGCGACCGGCCTCGTCTCCGCACTCGCCCCGGGGTCAGCGGTCCTCGCCGCACGCATCGAGGAGCGCACGGCGTCGATGACCGTGACCGTACGCGCCGTCGGCGTAGCGTCCCTCACGGTGACACCAGGAGTCGTCGCCATTACCGTTGGCGCGTCGCGGCAGCTCGCCGCCGCGCCCCGGGACGCCGACGGCAACGAGCTGCCGGATCGCACGGTGAGCTGGTCCACGAGCAACGCCGCGGTGGCCAGCGTCTCCGCGAGTGGTGTCGTCACGGCGCACTCCGCGGGCTTCACCGCCCTCACTGCCGCCAGTGAGGGCCGGCAGCGACGCGTCGATGTCACGGTGTGCGCAACCACCGGCCTGTATATCACCGGCGTGTTCCCTGCGGCGCTGTCCCCGGGCAAGCCGGCGACCCTCGCCGGCTGCAACTTCGCCGCGAACCTTGCGGGCAACGTCGTGATGGTGGACGGCGCGCGCGCGTCGGTGCTCTCGGCGAGCGCGAACGAGCTGCAGGTCCTTCCGCCGCCCGCGCCCTACACGTGCGCGCCCGAGCGAGCCACGACCGTCTCCGTGACGGTCGGCAGTGCCACCGCGACCCGCCAGCACCGCTTCGCGACGGCGACGCAGCGCGCACTCGCCGTGGGCGAGTCGGTGACGCTGCTCGATGCTGCCGCGGTGCGCTGCAACGAGCTGTCCGCTGGAGGCGGCAAGTACTTCATCAGCGTGTTCAATACGACTCCCCTTGCCACCGCCCAGACCACGGTGCAGCTCCGGGGTGCTGTCTCTGCAGCGGGGAGCGGGGCCACGATGCCGGTGGCGCCGTCGCTGTCGTACGTCCCCCCCTCGGTGCAACGGCTCGCCGCAGGTGCGGCGGAGCGTCAGGCGCACGCGATCCATGCGACGCTGCTCGACGAGAGTCGCGCGATCGCGACCCGGCTCGGACGCCCCTCGCGCGTGCGTTCGTCGCGGGCTGCATCCACGGCGTCGGGCCTCTCGACGTCGCTGGCTCCGTCGCTGGCCCTGGGAGCGGTGGGAGACATCGTCCCGATGCGGGTCTGGCGGCGCTCCGGGGGAAGCTGCGGGTTGTACGACGAGATCAGCACTCGCACGGTGTACATCGGGTCGCGCTCGATCATCCGCGAGGATGTCGCAGCGCCGCTCGCCGGCACGATGGATGACTGGCTCCGCGCGGTAGGCCGCGAGTTCGACGAATCGATGTATCCGCTGCTCGCCGCGACCTTTGGTGATCCGCTCGCCCTCGACGCCGGGCTCGATGACAATCAGCGGATCATCATGGTGTTCACGAAGCGCGTGAACGATGACGGTCTCGCCGGCTTCGTCATCAGCTGCGACTTTTATCCACGCAGCGTGTCACCGGCGAGCAACGGCGGCGAGACCTTCTACGCCTTCGTGCCGACCGATCCGTCCGCCGGATATCCATCGGGCCTCCTGACGAAGGACAAGTGGCGGCGCCAGGTGAGGGCGGCTCTCGTGCACGAGGCGAAGCACATCACGTCGTTCGCCGAGCACCTGGCGCGCGATGCGACCTTCGAGGAATCCTGGCTCGAGGAAGCCACGGCGATGCATGCCGAGGAGCTCTGGAGCCGCACGACCTACGGAAGCGTCTGGAAGGGAAACACGACCTACCGGAACAGCATCTACTGCGATGCGCGCCAGACGACGCCCGAGTGCGCTGATCGGCCATACGTGATGCAGAACCACTTCTCGCTCCTGTACGACTACCTCTCGTCGGTCGAGACGCTGACGCCGATCGGGCGCGTGACGGCGAGCGACTACAGTTTCTACGGAAGCTCCTGGGCATTCCTGCGGTGGGTGATCGACCATCATGCGCCCAGCGACGCGGCCTTCCTCAAGCCGCTCACCCAGGAAGGGACGCTGTCGGGGCTCAATAACGTCATCGCTCGCGCCGGCCGCCCGTTCGCCGAGCTGCTCGCGGACTGGTCGCTCGCCATGGCGGTCGACGATTATCCGAACCTGACCGTGACGCGGCCGCAGCTGGCGTTTCCGAGCTGGCAGACCCGCGACATTTTCCTGTCCCTGAACCGCGACTTCCCCGGCTATCCGCGCAGCGTTCCGCTCGCGACGCGCATGGTGCAGTTCGGGAACTTCACCACCGACGTCACCGTGCGGGGCGGCTCCGCGGCGATCTTCGAGCTCGGCGGCCTCCAGACGTCCACGCAGCTGCTCGAGCTCCGCACCTCCACCGGCGGCCCGCCCCCGGAGAGCATGCGAATCGCAATCGTGCGCGTGCAGTGACGACTGTCAGCCTCTTAGTAACGGCTGTCAGCTGACAACTGCGCCTCTCTCCGCTCGTCGCTCGTCGTAAACGGGTTTCCCCTCGAACGCCCTTGAAGCGTGCGACGAGCCCGGAGAAGCACAGCAACCGCAGCTGGCAGACACGAACACAGCCGGTAAGACGGGTGGACACAGCCTGCCTACACCTCCCTTAGCGCCGCCATGGGCGTCTGGGCGAACACTTCGCGCCCCGTCAGCAGCCCGATCGACACCGTCAACGCGATCATCATCAACGCGATCGCAATGGCCGGCAGCGCTACCGGCGTGAACGGGCTGTCGAACACGAAGTGCACCAGCCCCCACGCGCCGCCGATCCCGAGCACAGCGCCCGTGAGACTGCCCAGCACGCCGAGCAGCAGGTACTCCGCAAGCATCACCCGCTGAATCTGCCCGCGTGTCGCTCCGAGCACCTTGAGCAGCACGCCCTCGCGCATCCGTTCCCGCCGGGTCGCGGCAACGGCGCTGAACAGCACCGGAATTGCCATCGCGAGGCTGAAAAGCGCCATGAAGCGGATGGCGACGGCGACCTTGTTCACGATTTCGTCGATCGTCCGCTTGATCACGGACAGGTCGATGCTCGAAACGTTCGGGTACCGGTCCACGACCGAGCGCTGAATCCGCGCGAGCGCAGTCTCGTCGGGAACGTCGGCGATGAACGCGAACTGCTTTGGTGCAGCCTCGAGCGCCGGCGGCGTGAACACCGCGAAGAAGTTCGGCTCGAAACGCGCCCAGTTCACCGCCCGGAAGCTCGTGACGATCGTCGGCACCATGAGACCCTGCACGTTCCAGGTGACCGTGTCGTTGAGCTGGAGGCCGAGGTCACTCGCGACGTCCTGCTCCATTGAGACTTCATTGAGCGTGTCCGCGCCCTGCATCGTCGGCGTCTTGAGTGCGCGTCCCGACATCAGCGCCTCCCCCGCGAGCATCGTGTCGCGAAAGGTGGACCGGTATTCGCGCCGCAGCGCCCAACCCCCTCCGCGCCGGCTGCGATCGCCGAGGATCTCGCGGGTCGAGCGCCCGTTGATCGCCGCGATCCGCATCGTGACGATCGGCGTGCGCTGGAGCAGCCGGTGCCCCGAGGCCCTCACGATCGAATCGACACCAGGCGCCTGGTCCTCCTGCACATCGAAGAACAGCAGGTTGCCCGCAGACGCTTCGGCGGTCGCGGTAAACTTCCCGAGCAGGTTGGTCTGCACGAGGTAGAGCGTCGTGACGAGGAAGACGCCGAAGCCAAGCGCCAGGACGACCGCGCGCGTCTGGTTCGCCGGCCGATGCAGGTTCGCGATCCCCTGACGCACAGCGTATGGCCACTGACCGCGGATGAGGCGGCGCGCGCCGGTGGACAGCACCGTCGCACTGAGCCAGAGTGCCGCAACGACGACAACGATCGCCGCGCTGAGGCCGAGCCCCTCCTCGACGTCGCCGGTACGCGCAATCGCGATCCCGACAATGCTGCCGACCAGTGCGAGCGCCACCAGCAGCCGCGGCACATCGCGCCACGACTGGCGCATGAC
>JANPKQ010000005.1:0-2661 GCA_031426115.1 Gemmatimonadaceae bacterium
CCCAGAGTCTGCCAAGCCGGGCTCTGTCACCGCGACTTCGACCTCGCCGACCTTGACCTTGAAAGCGCTAGCAAAGCTCTGCAGGCCACGGGTTGCCTTCAATGCGAGGCCTTTGGCCTTCTCGACACTACTCAAGCGGCGAAGGATCGAACGCAGGGGCGGCACGAGCATCTCTGCCAAGCGCCGATTCTCAGGTGTTTCGAGCTCGATCGTGCGAAAGCCCTCACTCTCGGCGATCCTCGCTATCTCGTTGAGGAGTACTGTTTTGCCCACGCCACGCAACCCAAGGAGCATGGAGCTCTTGGCCGAGCGGCCGTCCCGGACCCGAGCGAGGGTTACTCGAGCGTCCTCAAGGACCTGATCGCGCCCAGCAAGCTCCGGGGGCGGAGTGCCAGCGCCCGGCGCGAATGGGTTTTGTCTCCTATCCATCAGTGCTCCTCCACAAAGTGATTTATAGGGAGGTTAGAGGAGTTTATCAAGACACGGGATAATATAGGATAAGATCCCAATAAACCATGGGGTGGGCCGCCCAACCCTGAGGCAGTCTTATGGGAATGTGCTACGTATTGTGTTCGGCTTTTCTTCGGTATAGGATTGGTCCCCTGTCACCTCCCGCTGAGGACCGCATGCCGAAGATGTACTTGGGCGACCCGCCCCTCACCGACTACGCACTCGTCGCCGAACGGATCACGCTCTTCTACCAGCGGTATCCCACCGGACGGATCCTGACGGACCTCCATGCCCGGACCGACCGCGAGGTCATCTTCGTGGCCAAGGTCTATCGCGGCCCTGCTGACCCCGGACCCGCGGCTACGGGCTGGGCCGCGGAACGGGAAGGGGACGGTGACATCAACGTCGTTGCCTGTCTCGAGAACACAGAGACCTCGGCCGTCGGACGCGCATTGGCCAATCTCGGCTTTACCGCCTCAACTCGACGGCCCAGCCGCGAGGAAATGGAAAAGGCCGCCCGTGCTCGCGCACGACTGAAAGCGGCTGCAACGCCTTCACCGACACCGGCTGCAACACCACGAACCGTCGAGACGGCCTCGATGCGGGACGCTTCCGATGAACTGCAGATCCAGGCGGACGCCGTCACCGATCTGATCGCGCTGCTCCAGTCAGCCCGGCACTGCGGGCTCCGGCCGCAGCGTGCCGACTGGATCGAGGCGCGTCTGCGCACCGGTCATCCGTCGCCTGCCCTGCTCGACCGCCTCGGACGCCGACTGCGCCGGTGGATTGCCTCCGCGGTGGATCAGCAGTTGTCAGGTTTCGCGACCGAATAGGGGGCGCTCGGCGCCGGGCATCGGCCCGATGTCACCACTCCGCATCTCCTTCAATAGAGAAGGACCGCTGCGACTGAATCCCGTGAGTGCGAGACCCTGGAGTGGATGTGACAGCTTCTGGATGGCGGAGTGACGAGAGCGGGGAACGTCGCGATACGCGGTCGCGCTATCGGCAGTACAGCGACCGGGCCCTGCTCGATGCCATGCGATCCTTCGATGCGGATGCGCTCGAGGAGTTCATTGCGCGCTTTCAGCACCTGCTCCTGCTGCAGGCACGTCGGCTCCGCATCCGGCCGGAGGAGCGAAAAGGATGGGTCGCGGAGCTGCTCTATGATGTGGCGAGCAGTCTCTGTCGCCAACCGCATGGAAGCGCACCTCGTGCGCTCATCCCGTACCTCATCACGGCCTGCAAGCGAAAGGCATTCGCCGCGCGGCGGGACGTGGCAGTCCGCGAGCGCACTGACGCCGGTCTCATGGGTGATCTGGGGGGCGCCGGTGAGGCGGCGCTGCTCACGACCTGCTCGGAAGACGCGGTGCGGGGCACTTACGGTCCTGATCGAGAGCCGGTCGCGCTCCCGCCAGTTCTCGAGCGGCTCGTCTCCGTCTTCGAAGAGGGGATCTCGATGGAAGAGCGCATGCTGCTGTCGTGGGTCTCGCAGCGGACGCCCTACAGTCTCATCGCGACCTGGCTCGGTGTCACGCGGTCCGCCGCCATAAAGCGGGTGACCAGGCTCCGCGCCCGGCTCATCGACGCAGCCATGCGCTTCGGCGGGTCGCTTGGCCGCGAGGATCGCGCCGAGCTGCTCCGGTTCCTGCGGCGAAGTGGGTCATTTATGGACGTTGATCTGGAAGGACTCACCCCTCGCGCGGCAGCGCCCAGAGATACCGAGCCCAATCCCGTAAGGCCCTTGAGTACTGATGTCGAGGAGGGAGGAACGTGACCCACAACGATAGCGACGAGATCCCGGCACCACGACGTGTCGACAGCTTGAATCGGCGACCGAAGGTTTGGGGATCCGTCGATCCCGATACTCTGTCGGCGGAACACCGCGAGTGGCTTGAGGCAGCGAGTGATCCACTGATCAATCTCGTCGCGTACCTCGAACGACACCGCGCGGACGCACCGGCGTTCGACGATCCCCGATTTCTCGAATGGTACTGCGGGGAGCAGCGATCGAATCATGAGGAGCGCTCCGATGGTGAAGCCATGGACCGAGCGGAGATCTCAGCTCTGGCGCACCGTATCCGGGAGCGGCTTCAGGCAGATCGGCTGGGTGTGCAGCGGGTGGATCAATCACCGCCAGAGCGCCAACACGAGACGCCGGCCATTGCCAGCCAGATGGTGGAGCTGTTGCGTGGGACGTTACTCGCCCCCCTC
>JANPKQ010000006.1:0-7278 GCA_031426115.1 Gemmatimonadaceae bacterium
CGAACTGCTCCTGATCCAGGGTAAGGACAACGCCGGTCCTCCGGCCCCGCCCCGACCCCCCGGTCGCGCCGCGCCGATGCCAGTGTAGCTTCCCCCGATGCTCGACTCTGATACGGTCGCCTTCGCCCTGCTCGCGGTGACCTCGCTCCTCGCGATCGTGAATCCCCTGAGCGCCGTTCCGATCTATCTGGCGATGACGGCGGACCACGACCCGGTCCGGCGACGCCAGACGCTCCAGCGGGCAGTCGTGACCGCCGTCCTCGTGCTCGTAGCCTTCACGGCGCTCGGCAGCTGGATCATGCGGCTCTACGGCATCACCACTCCTGCATTCCGGATCGCCGGCGGCCTGATCTTCCTCGCCATCGGCGGCGACATGCTGCAGGCGCGACGCTCCGGCGTGAAGACGACCGTCGAGGAAGAAGTCGAGGTGGTGGAGGGCGCGAAGGAGGACATCGGGATCATTCCGCTCGGCCTCCCCACGCTCGCCGGTCCGGGGGCGATCACCACCGTCGTCACCCTCAACGCCCAGGCCGGCTCAGCGCCGCTCCGCCTCGCCTCGATCTATCTCGCGATCGTCGTCGTCATGGCCGTCGCGTGGGGCGTGCTCGCGGTGGCGCCGATGCTCCTCCGGCGGTTCGGCCAGACCGGCTTGAACGTCATGACGCGGATCATGGGCCTGCTCGTCATGGTCGTCGGCGTCCAGTTCATCATCGACGGCGTCCGAACGGTGGCGCTGGATATCCTCGCCGCCGCTTCGCGCTAGGCAAGGCGCGCGCACCGCCGGGGCGCAGGGACGCGCCCGCCTGCGGCCAGCACACCCTTGCACAGGGTGCGACGCCGCTGATATGGTGTGCTCCGACGACGACCGGGGGCATGCCTTCCATGGACCGGATACCGCACGTCGCGCCATCGGCAGGCGGCACCCACTCCGGCTCCGCCCTGCCGCCACACGATTCACCCTCGCGCGTTCAGGAGCTCGAGGCCGGGCTTCGCCGCCACGACGCGATCCTCGCCGCGGTCGTCTTCGCGGCCGAGCGGTTCCTCGGAGCCGCGGATTGGGAAGTGAGCATCCGCGCCGTCCTCGAGCATCTGGGATGCGCCGCGGAAGTCGGCAGTATCGACCTCCTCGAGCTGTGCGGCGATGGGCCCGAGAGCGCGCCGATCCTTCGGTTCCGCTGGACGGCACCGGAGTCCCCGCTGATCAACGTTCGCGGCGACAGTACCGCCGGAGCGGGCCCGATTCCTCCCCGCTGGCGCCGACTGCTCCGGGCCAACGAGGCCGTGCACGGCGCGGCCGACTCGTTTGCCCCGGATGAGCGCGATGCACTGGTCGCACAGGGCATCGCGACGGTCGCCGTGGTCCCCGTCTTCGACATCAGCGGCTGCTGGGGTGCGCTGCGATTCATGAACGGAACAGCCGACCGCACGTGGTCGGGGATCGAGCTCGAGGCACTGAAGACGGCGGCTCGCATCCTCGGTGCCGCGCTCTACCGGCGTCAGGCCGATGAAGCGTTGCGCTGCGGCGAGGAGCGCTTTCGGCGCCTCACCGCGGCAACCATGGAAGGCATCCTCATCCACGACTACGGCACGATCGTGGACGCCAACCCCGGGCTCGCGCACATGTTCGGCTACGAGCACCACGAGATCATCGGGAAGAACGTCCTCGAATTCGTGCCGACGCTGGAAGACCGCGAGCTCGTGGCGAACAACATCCGATCCGGAGAGGAAGACCCGTACGAGATTACCGTCGTCCGACGCGATGGTACCCAGGTCGAAGTCGAAGTGCGGGGCCGATCCACGGCATACATGGGCCGGAGCGTTCGGGTCGCGTCGATCCGGGACATCACCGATCGGCGCCAGCTCGAGCAGAAAAAGCGGCAGTTGCTCGAGGAACAGGTCGCCCGCAACGCCGCCGAGCTGGCCGAGCGCCGTGCCGCATTCCTCGCTGAAGCGAGTCGGGTGCTCGGGATGTCCTTCGACTACCACACGACGCTCCAGCAGCTCGTCCGCCTCGCCGTCCCTGCTCTCGCCGACTACTGCCTCGTCGACGTCGTCGAGGGCGATGGCGGCTTCTCCCGCCTCGGTGTCGCCCACGTCGATCCGAAGAAGGAAGAGCTGATACGCCAGGAAGCGCAGTTCGTCGCCGGCCTGGTGGAGGGAACGCACCCGGTGATGCGCGTGCTCACGACCGGACGACCCGATATCGTGTCCCACATCGCACCGTCGCTCGTCGCCTCGTCGGCATTGAGCGAGAGCCACCTGGACATCCTCACCCAGCTCGCACCGTGCTCGTTGATCTGCGTCCCGCTGACTGTCTCGGGGAAGGTGGGCGGTGCGCTGACGCTGGTCTCCTCGGAGTCAGGCCGCCGCTACGACCGGGACGATCTCGCTCACGCCGAAGAGCTGGCGCGGCGCGCGGCGCTGGCCGTCGAGAATGCCCGATTGTTCCACGAGGCGAGCGAGGCGACGCGGGCGCGCGATGAGATTCTTGCGGTGGTTGCGCACGACCTGCGCAATCCATTGAGCACCATCCTGATGACGTGCGCGTTGCTCCTCGATACCGTGCCGCCGCTCACCGCGAACGACCCCGCGAGCGTGGAGCGCCGCCCGCTCGTGCTGATGCGGCGCGCAGCCGAGCGCATGCAGCGGCTGATCCAGGACCTGCTGGACGTGAAGCGCATGGAGTCTGGACGCCTCGGCGTCGAGCCGCGCGCAGAGTTGCTGGGGGCGGTGATCAGCGAGGCCGTGGACATGCTGCGCCCGCTCGCCGACTCGAACGGCCTCGGCCTGTCGGATGAGGTGCCGCAGGATCTTCCGCTGACGATGATCGATCCGCCACGCATCCAGCAGGTGCTGTCGAATCTCGTGGGGAATGCGATCAAGTTCACGCCGCGCGGGGGGCACGTCGCCGTGCGCGCCGAGGCGGTCGCCGGGTTCGTGCGCCTCGCGGTCGTCGACAGCGGGCCGGGAATCGCCGCTGATCAGCTGCCGCACATCTTCGGTCGGTTCTGGCAGGCGAAACCGACTGACCGCCGCGGCATCGGGCTCGGACTCGCGATCGCGAAGGGCATTGTCGAGGCGCACGGCGGCCGCATCTGGGTTGAGAGTCAGCCCGGTATGGGGAGCACGTTCTACTTCACTGTGCCGCCCGCTGGCGAGGAGCGCGCGCTGACGTCCTGACGTCACCGAACACGACGTACTCGCGGCGGGTCCCGCCTCAGCGCAGTACGTTCATCCCCTGCTCGAAGACGATGTCCACGGGAATCCGCGCGCTTTCGAGCCGGCGGAGATCCGCCTTGAGCGCAGGCCGGATGACGCCGAGCTCGCCGTTGAACTTCACGACGCCCGCGTAGTCGCCATCGCCCTGAAAGCGGAGGATCTGCTCGGAGAGCGCGTTCATCGCCGCGGTCATCTTGTCGAAGTCCACCCGGTATGTGCCCGACGCGTCGTCACGAGTGAACGCCCCGCGATCCTGGAAGAAGTTGAACGCCGCCATGTTCGCGCGGCCGTGGGCACTCGACGCACCGAACCGGACCGAGCGGAAGATGCCGGCGAGGAAGGTGACGTAATTGTCCATGAGGTCGGCCGTCCCGAGCTCACCCTTCGCGTGAAGGCGCGTCACCATGTAGAACCCGAGGACGTCCGCCTTCCCCTCCTCGAGGCTCGAGGCCTGCTCCTTGAGCGCATCGCGGACGGTTCCCTTCCCGTCGAGCGTCTTCTTGATGCCGAGCCCGTGCGCGACCTCGTGGAACATGACGTTCGAGAAGAATGCGTCAAAGCTGACGTGCTTGCGCTGCTCGGGCGCGATGAGCACCTCCGCGACGGGCACGAGAATCTTGTCGAACTTCGCACGCATCGCGTTCTTCAGCTGAAGGCGGCGCGTGCCCTTCCTGAGCTGCACTTCCTCGTCGTTGGGAAGGTTGATCGCGATGGTCTTCGAGCCGGCGTTGGCGTCGCCCGCGAAGTAGACCGCATCGTAGGCATTGAGGTCGGAGTCGGTGCCCGGTGTCTCCGCCTTGTACTGGGCCGGCACCGGGAGCCCGCGCTGCAGCTCCGGCAGCATGCTGGTGTACCGGGCGAGCCGCTGGCTCCACTCGCGGTCCTTGATCAGCACGAACGCCTCATGGGAGGTCTTCACGCCGAACAGCTGGTCCTCGTACGACTCGATCGGGCCAATGACGACGTCGATGGTGTTGTTCTTCATGTCCATCCAGGCCAGGTCGCTCGCCCTGTAGTCGTCGGTGATGAGCGCCTCGGCGCGCAGCTCGAGGTATCGCTTCAGGCCCGGGTCGGCCGCGAGCTTCGCGGCTTCGCGAAGCTTCTCGGCCGCCGCGCCGACGTGCTTGGCGAAGGCATCGCGATACCGGACGGCAACGAGCTTTCCTGCCGTGTCGCGGCGAACCACCGTGTACTGGCTTCGCAGCAGCTCTCCGCCGGGCGCCTTCGCCGCGGCCGCGAACTCCGCGGTGTCCATGTCAGCAGGATAGAATCCCGCGCCCTTCGGCTTGGGCCCGACATCCTCCACGAATGGGGCGTTGCCATCGAGCCGGTCCCACGGACCGTAGTTGATCTCCACGAACTTCCGCGTCTCCGCGTCGTGAATGGAGTTCAGCAGCTTTTCCGGCGACCCGTAGGCCTCCTGCCAGAACGCGCGATCCATCGAGCGTGCGGCATCGATGAGCAGCGGGATCATCTGCCGCTCGCGCTCGGTGAGCGTCGAAAGCTCGGCGGTCAGTCGCACGGTCGTGTATTTCCCGAGCTTGTCGTGCATCGAGGCCGTCGCGGTCGGAGTGGAATCGGCGGTCGGGGCGGAGTTGCTGTCGCCGGGCCGTTCATCTCCGCTGCACGCCGACGCCAGCGGGGTGAGCAGCACTGCGATGAGCGCCGCGCGGCGGGACATGGAGAAGCGAGTCATTGGACCGGGCAGTTGTGGGAAGTGCAGACGCCAGTGATCAGGCCGTTTCGTCGAGCGCCGCGATCCTGGCGCGCACGACTTCCATCTCCAGCGGAGCATCCGCCGCGCTCGCGAGCACCAGGGCTTCGGTGTACCGCTGTCGCGCGCTGACGGCGTCTCCGCGCTTGAGATCGATGTCACCAAGGATGCGCAACGCTTCAGAATGGCGAAAGGAGTTCTTCGTGGAAGCGAAGAACTCCAGCGCGGAGGTCGCGAGGGCCATCGCTCGCGGGAGCTGTCGCATGCCCGCGAGCGCCTCTGCCTGGTTGAGCATCGCGAGCGATGCGGAGTCGTAGTCCTCGACGCGCCGTGCGGCGGCAACGGCCTGCTCGAGGAGCTCCTCGGCCATCATCATGTTTCCGTGGTCCAGCGCGGCCCGGCCGTAGTTGTTCAGCGCGACCGCCTCTCCCCAGGCATCCTCGGCGCGCTGGAAGCACTGGACGCTCTCACGGAAGCACGCGCGCGAGCGCTCCCACTCGCCCGTCTGGGCGGCGATGGTGCCGAGATTCTGGAGCGCGATCGCGCGGACCCGAGGATCGGCGCTCGTCCCCTGGACTACCTTGTCGAAGAGGGCTGAGGCACTCGGGAGATCACCGCGCATGAGGAGCGTTGCCGCTTCGGTGTTGAGCGTCTGCGCGAACTGATCCACGAGCTGCGCGTCAACGGCAACCTGCCCCGCCTTGCGTGCCAGCTCGATCGAGGCGTCCCAATCGGATCGCCTGCGGAACACCACCGATTGGCGCCGGATCGCTTCGGAGATGACGAGAGGATCCGCCGACTCGAGCTCCGCGCGCTGGTAGTGCTCGAGCGCAGCGTCGAGCTCACCGTTCTTTTCGAGGCGCAGTCCGAGCTCGATGAGCTCCGGTGGGCCAGTCATCGGGACGGTGCGAGGGACTGCGTGTCGCGCATGGGTCGAGGGGCCTGAAGCGGGGGCCGATCAGAGCGTGCGCGGCGGATGCGCTGGTCGCGGAATTTACCGCGCGCGCGAATCCGCGCAAACGGCGCCGTGCGCCATGGCGGGGCGCACTCCCGTCCCCTAGGTTGCACGCGTCATCCTGCCGACGGTGCGCGGCGTCCGAACGTCGCGGCGACGGCACAGCTCGACTCAGTCCACCCAGTGGGGATACTTCCGTGGCCATCGTTGGGCCTTCTCGACCCTCCCGCCTCTGCCACGCGTGCGGAACCACGATCGATGCGGAAGCCGAGATCTGCCCGTACTGCGGCGTCCGCCAGAACACGCTTCCCGCGCAGGCGCGCGCGGCCAGGGTCGTCAGCTTCGAAGTGAGTGAGCGGAAGCTCGCCCCGACGGTGCTGCTGTGCGTCTTCTTCGGGTTCCTTGGCGCCCACAGGTTCTACACGGGGAAGACGGGCACCGCAGTGCTGCAGCTGTTCACCCTCGGCGGACTCGGCATCTGGGCGACGATCGACCTCGTCATGCTGATCGTCGGCGCATTCAAGGACAAGGACGGGCGGCAACTCACGGAGTGGACGTAGACATCCACCGTGGAGCCGCGCTGACGATCGCGGTCCGGCGCTAGTCGATCTTGTATCGCGCGAGTCGCACGTCCTTTGCGCCCGTGGCGACGCCCGCACCCACCCCGAGGCCAAGGATCGCGGCAGTGCCGGCCCCGACGATGGGAAGCAGGAAGACCACCGGAAGGGCGAGAACCGCCGCTCCGAGGCCCGCCAGGAAGGGCAGGAAGCGATTCTGTGCCGCGTCCACGTACCGAAGTCGCGACGAGACGAAGCGACGCGACTGCGCGTAGCCGACGAAGCCGGCCGTGAGCGCGATGAGTACCGTGAGCATGAAGAGCATTGACGTGACCTCCGGGGTGTATCGGCTCTACGCGCCCGCGCGGGCCGTTGTTTCCATCACCGGGCGGCGCGGCGTTTCATCGTCGTCTTCCCCACCCCGCGGCGCGACACCGGTGCCTTCCGCGCCGTCCCCTTGGCCCGTCGCGGCTTCGCGCGCGCGCGCTTTCGCTTCTTCTTTTCCGGCTTGAGGATCGTCCCGCGGCAGCTCGGCGTCCCGCAATGGCACGCATAGAGGCGGTCCCACGACTCATCGGGCTCTCCATCCCGCTCGTACTGATAGTCGTAGAGCAGCTCCTCGCCCGGCTGGATGTTGCGGAGCGCGTCGATGAAGACACGATTCTCCTCGATCACGGCCTCGCAGTTCGGCTCGCAGGAGTGATTAATGTACTTGGCGTCGTTGCCCCTCCGCGCACCATCGATGACGTGGTTGGTGTCGACCGCGAAGAGGAAGGTGTGGTGCCGCGCCATCGTCTCGTCGTCGTAGCGGCGGTCGGCCTCGTCGTCGGTGA
>JANPKQ010000007.1:0-4802 GCA_031426115.1 Gemmatimonadaceae bacterium
ACGTTCTCCACGCGGCGGCCGAACGTCCACAGCATGTACATGTTCAGCGCGAGGTGCAGCAGCCCCGCGTGCACGAACATGTAGCTGAAGATCTTCCACCAGGAGCCCTGCAGGTCGGAAAGCTGGAAGCCAAGCCAGCTCTGCATCTGGGCATCGCCGACGATCGTCAGCTGGAGGAACATCACAGCGACGTTGGCCGCGATCAGCCATTTGACCGCGGGGGTGATGCGTGGCGGATCCTGATCGTCGGCGTACGCGTAGGACATGCAGACAGCTCGGTGAAGCGGCGACGCAAACGGCGTCACTCGGGATACTGATTAAGACACGATCCGCCGACGTGTGTTCCTGCCGTCGCCCCGTGGCGATCGGTCCCTGCGTACCCTCAGCGCATGCCCACCGGTGGCGGAATGCGAAGCACCAGCCGGACGTCGCCATGGAGGCCGGCCGCCTGCTCGAGCAGCGCCGACCACCGCCGGTCGAGCGGTCCCTCGGCGCCCGGACACGGGTGAATAACAATCATCGTGCCGGCGCTGACGGCGCTTGCCTGCTCGACGATCCGTAGAAGCTGCCGGTCACTCGTCTCCTCGCGCGGAGCGAGCACCAGGGCGTGATCATGCTTTTCCGCGGCCGCGGCCGCAATGGTCTCGAGCGCCCGGTCCACGAGCGCCTCCGATCCGCCGAAGCTCACCGTCACCTGGACCAGCGTGACGTACGCCCCGAGGAGCTGCAACGCGTCCGGCCGTTGCCCGTCCGTATCGACCATGAGTGGCAGCGTCGGCGTCCACTTCGAGAATACGGCAGCCAGATACTCCGCGTTGGCGAGGACGTCGCTCCCCGATGCCGAGATCGAGTGCACGCCGGCGCGCCCCGCGAGCCGCTTCAGCTCCCCGGCCAGCCCGTCCGCGGTATACAAGGTCGCCGTCTCTGCCTCGCCCGCAAATCGGACGAAGAGCTGCCGCCGCCCCGCCCAGACTCCCGCCGGTTGGACCCCCAGGGGAACGCCTGCCAGTGCCGCCGTCGGCCCCGCCATCCGGGCGCTCACGACGTTCCCGTCCGCGCGGGCGTACCGCGAAGGGCGAGCTGCACGATCCGGTCGCAGAGCTCCGGGAAGGAGATTCCGTGCGCCGCCGCCCCCTGGGGAATGAGGCTCAGCTCCGTCATCCCCGGAAGCGTGTTGGCCTCGAGGCAGAAGAGCGCCCCGTCGGCCGCCATCCGGAAGTCGATGCGGGCATACCCACGCAGCTTGAGGACGTCGAACGCGAGTCGCGAGAGCCGCTGGGCCTCGCGCGTGCGATCGCCGTTGAGCTTCGCCGGAAACTCCTCGCGCGCCATTCCCGCGGTGTACTTGCACTCGTAGTCGTAGATCTCGTGCATCGGAATGATTTCCCCCACCGGCAGCGCTTCGTCACCAAGAATGCCCACGGTCAGCTCCCGGCCCGCAATGAACTGCTCGACCATCACTTCATCGTCGTAGCGTGCGGCCTCGATGATCGCATCACGCAGTTTCGAGCTCTCCTTCACCACCGTCAACCCGACCGTCGAGCCCTGCTTCGATGGCTTCACGATCACGGGAAAGCCGAGCGACCGCTCGACCTCCGATTCCGTTGGCGACGACCCATCGAGCGCCGCCATGATCCACTCCGGTGTCGGCACCCCGACCGCGCGGAAGAGATGCTTCGACAGATCCTTGTCCATCGCGAGCGCGCTCGCAAGGTGGCCGCTCCCGGTGTACGGCACTCCCATGAGGTCCAGCAGCGCCTGAAGCGTGCCGTCCTCACCCTGGCCGCCGTGCAGCGCGAGGAACACGACCTCCGCATCCCGCACTGCATCCACCGACGCGAGCGACGTCGACAGCGACGTCCGCGACATCTGCATCAGCGCCTCGAGCGACGGCGGCTTCGCCTTCATCCCCGCCTCGTGGAGTCGATGCTCGTCCGCGGTGGACAGCTCCCCCGTCGCGGTGTCGACGGTGCGCACGGCGTAGCCGCGCTCGCGGAGCGCCGCGGCGACCCGCAGCCCTGACGCGATCGACACATCCCGCTCCGCCGACGTCCCGCCCATGAGGACGGTGACCTTTCGATGTCCGCTCATCGTCCCATCACATAGTGCAGCATGTCCGACCGCGTCAGGATCCCCTGCACCGTGTCAGCGTCCCGCACGAGAATCGCCGGGCTCGACTTCGACAGCAGCTTCACGACCGCATCCACGGGCTGGTTGGCATCGACGACGGGGAACGGGGAATCCATCACATCGCTCACCGTCGAGTCGAGCAGCTTCGTGTTGTCGAGGCTCTTCGCCGAGAGCGACCAGTCGCTCACCGAGCCGACGCAGTCCGCACCATCCATCACCGGCAGCTGTGAGACGTCATGCAGGCTCATCAGCCGCAGCGCCTGGCGAACGCTCGCCCCGGGCGCCACGAAGATGACATCTCGCTCCGTCCGGCCGTCCTTCGCTTCCATGAGCTGGCCGAGCGTCACGCGATCATGCTCGAGCATCTGGTTCTCGCGCATCCACTCGTCGCTGTACAGCTTCGAGAGGTATCGTTCGCCCGTGTCGCAGAGCACCGTCACGATGAAGGCATCGGGATCGTTTACGTTCCGCGCGATACCGAGTGCGACGTGCGCGATCAATCCGGTCGATCCGCCGACGAAGAGTCCTTCCTCGCGCGTGAGCCGCCTCGCCATCGCGAACGCATCCCGGTCGCTCACCGTCTGGAAGTCATCAATGACGCTCATGTCGAGAGTGCCGGGAAGCTTGTCCTGGCCGATCCCCTCGATCTTGTACGGCACCCCCTCGATCTTGTTCTTCCCCTTGCTCCGCCAGTACTCGGCGAGAATCGACCCTGTCGGATCGCCCGCGACGATCTTGATCTTCGGGTTCTTCTCCTTGAGGAAGCGGCCGGCGCCCGTCAGCGTCCCACCGGTGCCGGCGGCCGCGACGAAGTGGGTGATCCGTCCCTCGCTCTGCTCCCACAGCTCGGGCCCCGTCGTGTCGTAGTGCGCCTGCGGATTCGCGTCGTTGTAGAACTGGTTCGCGAGGATCGCGTTCGGTGTCTCGCTCGCGATCTTCTTCGCCCGCATCACGTAGTTGTCCGGATGATCGGGCGGCACCGCCGTCGGCGTGATGATGACCTCGGCGCCGAACGCCTTGAGCAGCCGGACTTTTTCCTGCGACATCTTGTCGGGCATCGTGAAGATGCAGCGGTAGCCCTTCAGCGCGGCCGCGATCGCGAGCCCGACGCCCGTGTTGCCGCTCGTTCCCTCGACGATCGTGCCCCCGGGCTTGAGCGTCCCTTCGCGTTCCGCGCGTTCGATGATCGGCAACCCGATGCGGTCCTTGACCGACCCTCCCGGATTGTAGAACTCCGCCTTCGCATACACCGGCGTCTTGATCCCGCGCGTGACACGGTTGAGCCGGATCAGCGGAGTCCAGCCGACCGTTTCCAGCACGTTCGCGTAGGGTCGGCGGTTCCGCACCACTTCGGTCATTTGGGACGCACGGGCTTCGGGTATCGCTGGAGGATCGTGTCCCCGGGCAGCGGTGCTGCCTCGGGGTGACGGAAGTAGACGGGATAGAGCACGGACACTGCCATCGGCTCCGCGCGCTTCTTCGCGGGAACGAACACGAGCTCCTGTGAGCCCCGGATGGCGGCGCTGTCGAGCGCCGGATATCCCGATGGCTCGACGACCAGCGTGGACTCGGGGTGCACTCGCCCGGCCGTGTCGATGAAGATCCGCAGGGTGACGTTGCCCTGGACCTTCTGCGCGTACAGCGCCGACGGATACCGGAATGGCGGCTCCCGGTTCTTCATCAGCGGCATCGTGTCGGGCCGCGCGCCCGTGGCCGTGAAGACGCTCTGGATCTTGTCGACGTCCTTGTCGGTGACACAGGCGGCGAGCGAAAGCACGGTGGCGAGCAGCAGAAGACGACGCATGGCCATGAATCTAACCCGCGCGGGTCAGGAGGGGCGCCGCGCCGACTCGGCGAGCGACGCGAGGAGCTTGAGCGCGTCGAGCGGCGTCAGGGTGTTGATGTCCACAGAGCGCAGGGTCTCGACGGCGGGATGCGGTGCCGCAGCGAACAACCCGAGCTGCTCTGCCGCCGGACGCGGACTGAGCACCGGCTCCCCGCGAAGCCGCGGCACGAGCAGGTCGCCCTCGAGCAGCGCGAGCACGGCCCGGGCACGCATCAGCACGTCGCCTGGCAGGCCGGCGAGTCGCCCGACCTCGATGCCGTAGGAGCGGTCTGCCCCGCCCGGCTGCAGTCGGTGGAGGAAGAGGATCTGGTCGCCGACCTCCCGCACCCCGACGTTATAGTTGCACACTGCATCTAATTCGTCGGCGAGCTGCGTCAGCTCGTGATAATGCGTTGCGAAGATCGTCTTCGCACCCGTCGTATTGTGCAGGTGCTCCGTCACCGCCCAGGCGATTGCGACGCCATCATAGGTCGATGTCCCGCGGCCGATTTCGTCGAGCAGCACGAGGCTGCGATCCGTCGCGGTATGGAGGATCGCGCTCGTCTCGGACATTTCCACCATGAACGTGGACTGCCCGCGCACGAGATTGTCGCTCGCACCGACGCGCGTGAAGACACGATCCACGAGGCCGATGCGGGCCGCCGATGCAGGGACGAAGCTCCCCATGTGCGCCATGAGGACGATCAGCCCCACCTGACGAAGGATCGTCGACTTGCCGGCCATGTTCGGGCCCGTGAGGATGATCACGCGGGCCTCGTGCACCAGCCGCACATCGTTGGGAATGAACTTCTCGCGCGGCATCATCCGCTCGACCACCGGGTGTCGG
>JANPKQ010000008.1:0-7146 GCA_031426115.1 Gemmatimonadaceae bacterium
CGCGACGCTCGCCTGGATTCCACTCATATTTGAAAGATCGAACCTTGGCCAGCTCTGGGGCTGGGGCGGGCATCACATTACCGCGCGGCTGGCGCCCGGGATCTCGGCGGGCATGGCGCAGGAGGAACTGCGAAAGCTCACGCCGCAGCTCCGGAAGGACAATCCGGTGTGGGATCCCGGCGAAGAATACGGACGGACCGCGACCGTGGTCCCTCTGCAGGAAAAGGAAGTCGGCGGGGTCCGAGCCACGCTGCTCCTGCTGCTGGGCGTCGTCGGCGCCGTGCTGCTCATCGCATGCGGGAACGTCGCAAACCTCCTGCTCGTGCGCGGGGCGGCCCGCGAGAAGGAGCTTGCCATCAGGAGCGCGCTCGGCGGCGGTCGCGGGCGACTCATGAGGCAGCTCCTCACGGAGAGCGTGATGCTGTCCGTGGCTGGGGCGCTTGCTGGACTCCTCCTCGCATGGGCCGGTCTTCGAGTTCTCATTGCGATGTTGCCTCCGGACATGCCGCGCGCCGGCGAGATCGCGATCGACCTCCGAGTGCTCGGTTTCACGGCGGGATTGGCGGTGTTGACCGGCCTTGCGTTCGGGCTCGTCCCCGCGATCCGCAGCGCAGCGTCGAGCCTCCTTGGCTCGCTCAACGAAAGCGGTCGTTCGGCCTCGCGGGGCGTCCGCCACCAACGACTCTCCAACGGCCTCGTCATCGGCGAGATCGCGCTCTCGGTCGTGCTCGTTGCGAGCGCGGGCCTCCTCGTGCGGAGCTTTCTCGCGCTGAACAGCACAGACCCCGGGTTCACGTCAGCCAGACTGGTCGTGGCGCGGGTGAGTGCGCCAGAACAGGGATACACAGATCCCGAACGTCGGCGCGCGCTGTTCGAGCGACTGCTGGAGCGCGTCGGGGCCTTCCGCGGCGTCGAGTCGGCCGCGGCGGTGAATCCGCTCCCGCTTCGAGACGGCCTCAACGGCATGGCGATCCGTGTGCAGGGGCATTTCGAGGACATGCGCCGCACGCTGCCGAGCGCAGATCACTACCAGATGGTCACGCCGGACTACCTGAAGGCCATGGGAATTCCGCTCGTCAGCGGCCGCGCATTCACCGACGCCGATCGTCCCGGCGCCCTGGACGTCGTCCTCGTGAGCGAGTCCATCGCGGCCGCCTTCTGGCCCGGAGGAAATGCGCTTGGAAAGCGCATTGGCTATCCGTGGCCCAGTCCCTGGCTCACCATCGTCGGCGTCGTGAAGGATGTAAAGACCGACAGCCTCAGCAGCAATCGGACAATGGCGGTGTACCGTCCCTTCGCGCAGGCGCCGATTCCGATGATGACGATCGTCGCACGGACGAGTGCCCCGCCAGCCGTGATCGGTGACCTGCTCCGCGCCGCGGTGGCGGAAATCGATCCGTCGGTTCCCGTGAGCGATGTGGCAGCGATGGAGTATGTCGTCGCATCGTCGATGGCGCGTCCGCGGTTCGCCATGGCGCTCCTGTCGGCCTTCGCCGCCGTTGCCTTGCTGCTGGGGGCGGTCGGCATCTATGGTGTCATCGCGTACGCGGTGAGCCAGCGCACGCGCGAGATCGGCGTTCGCATGGCGCTCGGCGCGACTCCAGGACAGACGATGTGGATGGTCATCCGACGTGGGTCGGCGCTCGCCGCCGCCGGCGTAACGCTGGGAACCGTAGCGGCGGTAGGCGCGACACGGCTGCTGGCAGGGCTGCTCTACGGTGTGTCGCCGACCGACCCGGCGACATTCGTGGCGGTCGCGCTGCTCTCGGCGCTCGTCGCGATTCTCGCGTGCTACGTTCCCGCGCGCCGGGCAACGAGGGTGGACCCGACGGTGGCGCTACGGGGCGAATAGATCGATTGGCGCGTCGTTCAGCCCACCGACGCGCCGGCCCGTCTCAGCTCCGTCGTGGCCGGGGGGAGTCGAGCGCCGCGTGCGCCGCGGCAAGGCGCGCGATCGGGACGCGATACGGTGAGCAGGACACATAGTCGAGTCCCATGCCGTGGCACAGGGCGACGGATTTCGGCTCGCCACCATGTTCGCCGCAGATGCCGACCTTGAGCGACGGTCGTACCGCGCGGCCATCATTCACCGCCATGCGGACCAGCTTGCCGACGCCCTTCTCATCGAGGACCTGGAACGGATCCTCCGGGAAGATGCCGCGCTCGACGTAGCTCGGAAGGAAGCGCCCCGCGTCGTCGCGACTCAACCCAAGTGTCGTCTGGGTGAGGTCATTCGTTCCGAAGGAGAAGAACTCCGCGCTGACGGCGATCTCGTCCGCGGTGAGGGCGGCGCGCGGGAGCTCGATCATCGTCCCGATGAGATAGGGGACGTGCTCTCCCATGGCGCCCATCACCCGCTGGGCGACTTCCTCGAGAATCGCGCGCTGGTGGTCGAACTCCTTCACCGTCGCGACAAGTGGAATCATGATCTCCGGCTGGACGTCGACGCCGCGGCGCATCGCCCGCACGGCCGCTTCGAAGATGGCGCGTCCCTGCATCTCCGTGATCTCGGGGTAGGTGATCCCGAGACGGCAGCCTCGGTGCCCGAGCATTGGATTCGATTCACGAAGCGATTCCACGATTCGCGAGAGCTCGTCACGCGTCACCTTCAACGTGCGTGCGAGCAGCTTGCTTTCTTCACCGCCGTGCGGCAGGAACTCGTGGAGCGGTGGATCGAGGAGGCGGATCGTGACGGGCAGGCCGTTCATCGCCTCGAAGATGCCCTCGAAATCCGAACGCTGCATCGGGAGCAGCTTGGATAGTGCGCGGCGGCGCCCGCCTTCTTCGCGGGCTACGATCATCTCGCGCATCGCCGTGATGCGGTCGCCCTCGAAGAACATGTGCTCCGTGCGACACAAGCCAATGCCTTCGGCACCGAAGCCGCGGGCGACGCGCGCGTCCCGCGGTGTGTCGGCATTCGCCCGAACCTTGAGGGATCGAACTTCATCGGCCCAGCCGAGGAGCTCCGCGAACGACCGATAGACCGGCGCGCTGGTTTCGGGCAGCGAGCCATTGATGACGCGCACGACCTCGCTAGGAGTTGTCGGCAGATCACCAAGGAAGACCTTGCCGGTCGCGCCGTCGAGCGTGAGCCAGTCCCCCTCCTTCACCGTCGTGCCGGTCACCGTAAACTGCCGACGCTCGGTATCGACTTCGATCTCCTTGCAGCCGACGACGGCGCACTTGCCCATTCCCCGCGCGACGACTGCCGCATGGCTCGTCATGCCTCCGCGCGCCGTGAGCACTGCCCGAGCGGCGACGAGGCCGTGGAAATCCTCGGGCGTCGTCTCGTCGCGAACGAGAATGACCGCATCGCCCGCCGCCGCGCGCTGTTCCGCTGAGTCGGCGTCGAACACGGCCTGGCCGCTCGCCGCGCCCGGGCTGGCGGGAAGTCCTTCGCAGATCGCGATGGCGCGCGCACTCGGGTCGATGACCGGGTGGAGAAGCTGGTCCAGCTGGCCAGCCGGAACCCGCTTCACGGCTTCGTCGCGTCCGATCAGTCCCTCGGCGACCATCTCCGTTGCGATGCGGACGGACGCCGCAGCGGTCCGCTTGCCGGTGCGGGTCTGGAGGAGATAGAGCTTGCCGCGCTCGACGGTGAATTCGAGATCCTGCATATCACGGAAGTGCCGCTCGAGCCGTTCCTGCGTCTGGAGCAACTCGGTGTACGACTCGGGGAGCTTCGACGCCATGTCATCGATGCTCAGCGGCGTCCGGATGCCGGCCACGACGTCCTCGCCCTGCGCGTTCACGAGGAATTCCCCGTAGAACCGCCGCTCCCCGGTCGATGGATTCCGGGTAAACGCGACCCCAGTCCCCGAGTCGTTGCCGAGGTTGCCAAATACCATGGCGACGATGTTGACCGCCGTTCCCAGGTCTTCCGCGATGGCATTCACGCGCCGGTAGTCCACCGCCTTCTTCTGCGTCCACGAACGCCACACTGCCTCGTTGGCGCCCCAGAGCTGGGTGCGTGGATCCATCGGGAAATCCGCTCCGGTGGTGGAGCGCACCAGGGCCTTGTACTCCTCGACGAGATTGCGGAGGATCTCCTCTCCCAGCTCGGCGTCGTTCTCGACGCCCGCCGTCATCCGCTTGGACTTGAGGAGATGTTCGAAGTGATGGCTCGATACACCGAGCACCACGTCGCCGTACATCTGGATGAATCGCCGGTACGAATCGTAGGCGAAGCGCGCGCTTCCGCTCTGACCTGCCAGACCCACGACAGTGCGGTCGTTGAGCCCCAGATTCAGGATGGTCTCCATCATCCCCGGCATGGAGACCGCGGCTCCGGATCGTACCGAGACGAGGAGCGCGTTGGCGGGGTCGCCAAACCCCTTGCCGGTGGTCTGCTCGAGGCGCTGGAGGTTGCGCTCGACCTCCTCGCGGAGTGAATCGGGGATGGAGCCATCGTGGAGGTATCGCATGCACACGTCGCACGCGATCGTGAACCCCGGAGGCACCGGAACGCCGAGGTTCGTCATCTCGGCGAGGTTCGCTCCCTTGCCGCCAAGGACGCGCTTCATGTCGCGCGTACCGTCCGCCGTGCCGTTGCCGAAGAAGTAGACGGACCGCGGGGCGCCGGGTGTCAGCGCAGCGCCATTGCCGGAAACATTCGACATGTCAACGCGCGCTGTCGCGCCCCCGCCAGGCGCGGCGTCGCCGCTCAACGGGGAAACCGAAGGCGCGTCCGTCACCGACGCGTCAGCATCCGCAGCCGAACCTGAGCTTGTCGGGGTCGGTGGGCGGTGGAGTGGGGTAGTCACCAGAGAAGCACGCATGGCAAAAACCGTGCGGCCCGCCGGGCACCGATTCCAGCATGCCGTCGAGTGACAGATAGCCCAGCGAATCGACGTTCAGCTGCCGCGCGATCTCATCCACTTCGAAGTTGGCGGCGATGAGCTCCTCGCGGCGCGGCGTGTCGATGCCGTAGTAGCACGGGCCCGTGATGGGCGAGGAGCTGACCCGCAGATGGACTTCCCGCGCGCCGGCGTTGCGGATCATTGCCACGAGGCCGCGGGTCGTCGTGCCGCGCACGATGGAATCATCGACCATCACGACGCTGCGCCCTTCGAGCACCTCGCGCACGGCGTTGTACTTCACCTTGACCTTCGCGTCGCGACCGGCCTGAGTCGGCTGAATGAAGGTGCGGCCCACATAGTGATTGCGAATCAGCGCGAGCTCGAGCGGAAGCTTCGATTCCTCGGCGAAGCCGAGCGCGGCAGAGTTGGATGAATCGGGAACGCTGAAGACGAGCTCGGCCCCCGGCGCCGGCCTTTCGCGCGCGAGGCGTCGGCCCAATGCGCGCCGCGCGCGATCGACGGAGCCTCCGAACACGCGGCTGTCGGGGCGGGCGAAGTACACGAACTCGAAGACGCACTGGTGTCTCGCCTCGCGGGGCAGGGGCTTGATGGACCGCGTGCCGTTGCGATCAACGGCGATGATCTCCCCGGGTTCGACCTCGCGAATGTATGTCGCGCCGACGATGTCCAGCGCGCACGTCTCGGAGGCGAAGACCGTCGATTCACCGATCGCGCCCATGACCAGCGGGCGCCAGCCTCGCGGATCGCGCGCCGCCACGAGGGTTTCACCGATGAGGATGATGAGTGAGTACGCCCCTTCGACACCCTGGAGTGCGTCAGCGAGCTTCGCCTCGGGCGCCTCGGCTGCGGACTTCGCAAGCCGATGCACGATGACCTCGGAATCCATTGTCGATGCGAAGATGGATCCCGCTTCCTCGAGCTCGCGCCGAAGCTCGGTGGCGTTGGTCAGGTTGCCATTGTGGGCAAGGGAGATGTGGCCTCCGCGGAACCGGGCGAGGACGGGTTGTGCATTCTCGATCGTCGTGGAGCCCGCGGTGCTGTACCGGGTGTGACCGATCGCAATCCCCCCGGTCAACGCTTCCATCTGGGCAGGGGCAAAGCTCTCGGACACGAGTCCGAGCGCGCGGATCGCACGCGCCGATCCCTCCTCGTCCACGGCGACGATGCCAGCGGACTCCTGGCCTCGATGCTGAAGTGAGTAGAGACCGAGGTGAGCCACTTGTGCTGCATTTGGATGATCACGAACACCGAATATTCCGCACATGCTGTCAGCTCGAAAGTAGGGCCGGTTCAGCCGCCGGCGCGGCAACGACACTCATCGCCCTTGGGATCGCGTCATGGTATGCGGACGCGAGGCGATCGAGGGGCGCAATGATCCGTCGCGCTCCCACGGTGAACGACAACGACTCCGAATTCTCGCGAACGGTGCCGATACGGACAGCGGGCACGCCGCGCGCCGTCGCGACCGCGATCAGCGCCGCAGCGTCCGGCGTGGACACGACGATGCGCGCCTGTGCCTCCCCGTAGAGCAGCGCGCGGAGGGGCAGGGAGGCCCAGGCGCCGAGGTCGATGTCGGCTCCCATCATGCGCTCGCGGTCGCCGATGGCGCACTCGGCGAGCGCGACAGCGAGGCCTCCGTCGCTGCAGTCGTGGGCAGACCGCACATGGCCGGCGGCGATCGCCTCCAGCAGGGCATCGATGGTGGCGCGCTCGCGCGTGAGGTCGCACCGCGGCGGTGCGCCGGCGACGACACCATGGATGCGGGCGAGATACTCGCTGCCGCCGAGGTCGCCGGTCGGCTCACCGAGCAGGACGATGGTATCGCCGTCGTGCTGGAAGTTCATTCGGGTGACGTGGTCCAGCGATTCGATGAGCCCCACCATGCCGATGACCGGGGTGGGATACACGGCGCCCTTCGGACTCTCGTTGTACAGCGAGACGTTGCCACCGGTGACTGGGGTCCCCAGTTCGCGACAGGCCTCGCCCATCCCCATCACCGCTTCGCGGAACTGGAAAAACACTTCCGGGCGTGTGGGATTCCCGAAGTTCAGGCAGTTGGTGATCGCCATCGGTCGTCCACCGGAGCACGCGACGTTACGCGCCGCCTCGGCGACGGCGATGCGGCCGCCCTCCCGCGGATCGAGATACACGTAGCGCCCGTTGCAATCCGTTTTCAGCGCGAGTGCCCGATTGGTCCCGCGCAGGCGAATGACGGCCGCGTCGCTGCCCGGTCCGACGACGGTGTTGGTACGCACCGTCGTGTCGTACTGCCGGTAGACCCACGCCTTCGAGGCGATCGTCGGCGCGGACAGGAGTCGCTCGAGCG
>JANPKQ010000009.1:0-40336 GCA_031426115.1 Gemmatimonadaceae bacterium
TATCGATTGGGAATCGGCGGTCAGCAACTGTGAATTGTGTGGAGCGTGCTGCGGCTGGGACGACTTGTCCCACACGGGAGTGCAACGTGGAGGACGCGGGCGGACAGCGAACTCCGTACGATGACGTAGCCGGTACGACTCGCTGACGTAGTCCGGCGTGTTGCGGCCTGAGAATACGCTCCGGGCCAGAATACGCAATACGGTGAAGCGAGAGCTGCCGGAGAGGATCACGCTGGCCCCGGAGCCGATGCGGCCGATATCATCATTGCCGCGGCGCCGAGCAGCCCGCGACAGGCGGCCTGATGAATCACATTCCACCCGGGACCCAATGACCCTCCCAGCGTCCGTGCGATTCGCGCTTCCTGCACGCCCTTTCGCCACCCAGCGGCGCGATCGAGGAATGTGCATCGGCTGGATCGCCGAGTCGTTGTTCGCTGGGGTGCTCGTGCTGGCGCCCGCGGCGGTACACGCACAACGGCCGGCGGTCGCGCCGGCGGTGCTCGTGGTACCGGGGAGCACGCGCGCCCTTGGTGTCGGCGACGCGTACGCGGCACTCGGCGCGGACCCCGATGTGATCTTCTACAACCCGGCCCAGCTCGTGCCTGCGCGCGGTCTCGGCGTCGCCGTGCAGCGGCACGGCCAAGGAAGCCGCACCATCTCCCTCTCGGCTGTATCGGTACTGGCGCCGGGCACGATCGGCCTCGGTGTCCAGATACTCGACCAGTCCACCGCTGCCGCAACATATGGAGCGCTGGCGCGCACCGGCGAATCCCCGCTCTTCGCGCGTGGGCCCGTGCTTGCGACCGGCGCCGTCGCCACCGTCGGGTACGCTCGCACGATCTTCAACCTTCGAGTCGGAGCCGCCGCGAAGATCGTCCACCAGCAGTTCGGCAACGAGCGGGATGTGACGCCCGCGTTCGACGTGGGCGTCTCGCGCGGGTCGAGCTACCAGGTTGCCCTCGTCGGCCGACACCTCGGCCATGGGCTGAAGCTCGGTGGGTCGAGTGTGGCGCTTCCGCGCGAGGTGGCGCTCGCGGGGGCGATTCCCCGACGGGAGGTCGGACCGCTCGACCTCGCGGCAGCGGGCTCCATCGCAATGCGAGCCGACGGTTCGCTCGTCGGGGGCGGTGGGACGGAGTGGTCGTACAACCCGCTCGATGGATTCACCTTCGCGGCGAGGATTGGATATCGCGCGATCGAGGGCGACGCGTCACACCTCACGCTCGGCGCGGGGTTCGTTGGGGAACGGTTCAATCTCGACTACGCATTCCAGGCGTCGGACGGGTACGGCGAGGTGCATCGGATTGGAGTGCGGTGGAGGTAGTTCAAGCGTCGTTGGAGGGTCTGCAAGGCCGAGGACGAAAAACTAGCCAATGAGGCCGTTGGGGTTGCTCTTGACCATCCGCGATCCCGCTTGGCGACTGGCTTTCCAGAAGCCTTGACAGGAAGAGCATGAAGGGAACGAAGGACATGAAGAAGGGCAACGGCCTTCCTTGTGGGTGTGGCGCGAGAGTCGCAACGCCAAGATCAACTATGATGTTGCCTCTTCCGTGGCTTCCGCGATAGCGGTTTTCCGTTGCAGTTGTCCGCGTGAGTCCGCGTTCGTCCGCGGCCAATAATGCAGTTGCAGGTGCCGGTGACCTCTCCGCGTCGTTTCCGCGTAATCCGCGGCCGCAGTGGGGTGTCTTCGCGGATTCCGCTGCAGGCCTCGCTACGGTTCACGCAGACTAGCGCGAACGCGATCGAGGAGCACGCGCTGACGCAGGGGATGTCAGCGGCTGCCGCTGCTCATGGACGGGATCACGCGACCGAGTGGTGAGAAGCCCACATCGTCGAGCACGACGGTCCCCGCCGTGGTGCGGTCGAAGATGAAGCGAATGGCGCGGAGCCGAGATGGATCGAACGAGGGGCTCTGGGCGATGAAGTCGGAGAAGGGAAGCACGTATGTCTGGAGGACGATCTCGTAGAGCGTCGAGAACTGGGACTTGTCGCGCTTCTCGCGCCGCATGATCCGGGTCTCGAGCGGGCGCCTGATCGCGCCGAAGGTGCTCAGTGGCAGGCGCGCCGTGGTTCCCGACGCGTCGGTCAGCTCGATGGTGAGGTCGATTGGCGTCGTATCGGGCGCGGCCTTGGGCGGCTTCGGTGTCTTCGGCTTTGCGGCTGGCTTTTTCCCCGCGCTGTCGGCTTTGGCCGTGCTGTCCTTTGGTGCCGCGCGTGGGCCGGGCTTTGCATCGGTCGGCGCGAGAAGGAAGGCAAGTGAAGCATCGCGGCCCATCGACCAGCTTCCGGCGAGCGTGTCGGGCAGCGTTATCGTGTAGGACGCCGCGACGCCGTGCTTCGTCGTGTCCGGTCCGGCAATGCGGTTGTTCCATCCGAGCCAGACGGCGCTGTTGTTCTGCGGGCTGTTCGCCGTGCGGAAGGGGACGATTCCCTCGCGCCAGACAGCCAGGCTGTCGCCGCGCGCCGTCACCCCGGGCACGCTGCCGGTCGTGAGGTCGATGTCACCCTCATGCGTGCTGAAGGGGCGGAATCCGTTTTCCTCGAAGCGGGTGATGTACATCGTCTTCGGCAGCCACTGGCCGATGACGCGATGATCGCGGAACATCGGCAGGTACTCGCGCTTCCCCCTGAGCGTCGCGTCGAGAAACGCCGACACATAGACCTTCGCGAAAGTGCGCTGGTCCTCAGGGTCGAGTAGCGCACTGAGGGCGAGGCTCCGGCCGCTTCGCTTGCCGCGATCGCCATTCCCCCAGACCGTGTTCCACTGGCCGTGGTTGGCGCGGTAGACGTAGACCGCCGACTTGAACCAGGGCTTGTCGTCGGTGAAGCGAAGGCGCTGGTATTGCCGCAGCCCGTTAAAGGTGGTGACGTCGCCGTCGTGGGAGCCGTGGAACACCAGGTAGTTGACGTTCTCGATCGGCACGAACTGGTCGGCGGGCTTGTACTGACCGTCAACCGGCGCGATGGCGACGAGCGCCTTGATGTCGAAATCGAAACCGAGCTTCGTCTTTGCGTCATCGGGGAAGTATTTCAGCCGGTTGAACGCCGCCGCATGTCCTACGGCCTCGCCGCCCCGCGAGTGACCGACCAGCGCGATGTTGTGCATGTCCACCTTCCCGCGGAACGGACTGCCGGGGAGGGAGTCGAAGCCGCGCCAGGTCTCGAGGTGCTTCAGCAGCAGCCAGCCGCGTCCATCGTTCTCGCCACTGAGGCCATTGATGAAGTTCATGTCCACCGAGACCATGATGTAGCCGCGGCTGGCGAGCAGCTGGCCGAGGTACGCGTACCCGGGATCGGAAAAATCCCGGTAGTTGTGATTTCCATGGACGACGAGAACGAGCGGGAATGGGCCTGGCCCCTCCGGAAACCACACCGTCCCGTTGATCGGGAACTTCTTCGGATCGAATCCCCAGTACTTCTTTCGGACATCGACCTGGGCGGGCAGGACGGTCACGAATGGCGACGCATCCACCGACTTCGTCCGAATCGCGACCGAGTCGCGAAAGTGCGGGCGCTGCTTGTCGCCGCCACTGCCGTAATACAGCGTTCGCACAGCAAATGGACCGCTGTCCGCCGGATTCGGCGCGTCGAGCAGCTGCCGTCCGAGGACCGTTGGGGAATCATCCTTCGAGAGCTTGACCGTCCGGGCGCAGCCGGCGAGGGCGAACGCGCCGAGCGCGAGACACGCGGCGAGGCAGCGGGAAGTGGGCATGCACCGAATGTAGGATTGGCGCAGCGACGCCGAAAGCAGTTCGGCGGCGTTGTCGTCACCGGAACCGCGACCCGCGAGATCGTGAAGCGCATCCTTGCTCCTGCGTCTCGCGCGACCGTAATCTCGCCGCGGTGCGGGATCAGGGCACGACGAACGGGAGAATGATCGCGAAATCCGAGACGGAGTGGGTGACTTCGTCATCCGCCACGTTGAACCGATGGTCGATCGCGATCCATCGCGGATAGCCGAACGCCGGGTCGTAGGTCACGTCCAGGACGTCGGCGTTGCGATCGATCGCATCCTCGATGATCGCGAAGAGCGATGCGACCGTCGGCAGGCCTGCCTGCACATACGCGGGAATCGGATCGTCACGCTCCGTGTAGCGCGCGACAGCGATGTCACCGGAG
Organism: Gemmatimonadaceae bacterium; assembly: GCA_031426115.1. Taxonomy (GTDB): domain Bacteria; phylum Gemmatimonadota; class Gemmatimonadetes; order Gemmatimonadales; family Gemmatimonadaceae; genus JANPKQ01. Next base: position 4,120 of record JANPKQ010000009.1, read on the forward strand.
CGCACCTCGATGTCGGTCAGACTCGTGAACTCGTTGCCACAGAAGCACGCTCGCCGGTACGTCAGGCGATAGGATGTGACGTGCCGCTGCGACCACTTCGCGCGCTGCCGCTCGAGCTCCGAGCGCCGGTGACTCGGGCCGACCGCCAGTCCGAGGGCATCGCAGCCGCTGACCAGCGATGTGGCTGCGACGAGGAGGATGAGTCGAAGGGGAAGACGCCACGAAAGGTGCATGCCGGATGGACCCCGTCGCGGGTCGTCCCGGTCACCCGGTCGCGCTACAACTCCCGGAGAAATGCGGTCGCCCCCGCACGCCGGGGCGTCCATGTTCCTTGACAGGCGTCGAGCGAGGGGGAGATTCGGCGAGTCGCTCCGTGCCGACATATCCCTCGCGCTGGATTCCTCCAGCGCCGACGGCCTCCTCCCTCCAGGACGACTGCTCATGATCTACCGAATGCGCTCGCTGCGAGCGCTCGCTACGCCGCTCCTGCTTCTCGCGACACCTGCGCTGCAGGTACGCGCTCAGGCGCAGCCCGATGCGCCGCGCGCTGCGGCGCCGATCAACCAACCCACTGACGTAACCCTGCGCGCGTTTCGATGGCGGGCGATCGGTCCCTCCGGCATGGGCGGCCGCATCGACGACATCGCCGTGTCGGAGAGCAATCCCTACATCATGTACATCGGGTACGCTGTCGGCGGGCTCTCCAGATCCACGAACAACGGCGTGACGTGGCAGCCTGTCTTCGACACGTACACGACGGGATCGATCGGGGACATCGCGATTCACCCGACAAATCCGGACATCGTCTACGTCGGCACCGGTGAAGCGAATAACCGCCAGAGCTCTTCGTTCGGCGACGGGATGTTCAAGACCACCGACGGCGGAAAGACCTTCCAGAACATCGGCCTTCGCGAGACTCAGTCGATCTCCCGGATCGCCATCGATCCGCGCAACCCGGAGATCGTGTACGTGGCGGTCAACGGGCACCTGTTCGGACCCAACCGTGAGCGCGGCGTCTACAAGACCACCGATGGCGGACGCAGCTGGAACAACGTGAAGTTCATCGACGAGAATACGGGCTTCACCGACATCGTGATGGACGCGTCTGACAGTCGCACGCTCTACGCGGCGTCGTACCAGCGCCGTCGCACGGCGTTCGGCTTCAACGGCGGTGGCCCCGGCAGCGCGATCTGGAAGACGACGGACGCCGGCGGGTCATGGACCAAGGTGTCGGGCAACGGCTTGCCGACGGGCACGATGGGGCGCATCGCCCTCGACGTTGGCCGGTCGAACCCGAACGTCGTCTACGCGCAGATCGAGGTGCAGAACCTTCCGGCGACGCTCGCCCAGGGTGGACAGGGCGGCCGCGGCGGTGGAGCGGCTGCGAATCTAGGGACCGCGCTCGAGGACGTTCCGGACTCGGTGCGGACCGCGCTGATCGCGTTCGCGCAGCAGCCCGGCACGACGCCGGCGATGCTCGACTCCGCGGCGCGCGCCAAGGGCGTTCCTGCCGCGGTGATCGCGGCGTTCGGTCGCGGCGGCGGCGGGGGAGGTGGTGGCGCCGGTGGGCCGCCCCCGCCACCGGACCCGACGCGCAGCGGCGTTTGGCGCTCGGATGACAAGGGGCGAAGCTGGAAGTTCATGAGCAACAACAACAACCGCCCGATGTACTTCAGCCAGATCCGGGTGGATCCGACCAACGACCAGAACATCTGGACCGCTGGGCTCCCGGTATCGCTGTCGAAGGACGGTGGCCGGACGTTCCGCGCGCTCGAGGACCAGGGTCATGTCGACCAGCACGCCATCTGGATCGATCCGAAGAACGGCAACCATGTCATCGCCGGCAACGATGGCGGCATGGACGTCTCCTACGATCAAGGCCAGACGTGGGAATCCATTCGTACCGAGGGGATGGGCCTGTTCTATCAGGTCTCCGTGGACATGCGCCGCCCGTATTTCGTCTGCGGGGGGCTTCAGGATAACGGGAGCTGGTGCGGCCCGAGCGCCGTGCGCAACGGCCAGATGCTCGCCGTGGATTGGTACGGCGTCGGCGGTGGCGACGGGTTCTGGACCCAGGTCGATCCCATGGACTGGATGACCGTCTACTCGGAGTCCCAGAATGGGAACATGGGACGATACGACCTGCGGACCGGGCGTCGTGTCAGCATTCGGCCGACGCCGTCGACCATCGTTCCGGCGGTCGCGAATCTCGGACAGCTCACGTTCCACTGGAATACGCCGCTGATCCTCTCGCCGCACAACCCGCGCACCGTCATGACGGGGTCGAATCGATTCCACAAGTCGAACGATCGGGGCGAAACCTGGACGGCGAGCGCGATTCTCTCAAAAAACATCGATCGCAGCACCCTCCCGATCATGGGAGTGGGCGGCGATCGCCCGATGATGTCGAAAAACGACGGCGTCAACGGGTGGGGAATGGTCTACAGCATTTCCGAGTCGCCCGCGGTGCCGGGAATCATCTGGGTCGGCACCGATGACGGAAACGTGCAACTCAGCCGGGACGGCGGGATGACGTTCACCGACGTCGGGAAGAACATGGCCGGTGCGCCGAAGGACTACTACGTGACGCGCGTCGAGGCCTCGTATTACGAGCCCGCGACCGCCTACGTGACGCTCGACGGCCATCGCAACGACGACCTCAAGCCGTATGTCTATGTGACCCGCGACTACGGCCAGACCTGGCAGTCCCTGACCGGGAATCTGCCTGCCGTGGGCTGCGTCAACGTCATCAAGCAGGATCCGAAGAACCGGAACCTCCTGTACCTCGGCACGGAGAACGGCTTCTACGTCTCAACGGATGACGGAAAGGACTGGAAGCGCTTCATGCCGAACCTGCCCGTCGTTCGGGTGGACGATGTCGTGATCCATCCGCGCGATGGTGACCTCATCCTCGGGACGCACGGACGAAGCGTCTGGATCATGGACGACATCACCCCGCTCCAGCAGTGGGGCTCGATCCCGCAAGGCGCCGAGGCGCATCTTTTCGATGTGCGTCCGGCTGTCGCGTGGCTTACCGACACGCGCATGGCGCGGTCGGTGACTGGCTCGAAGAACTTCACAGGGGAGAACGCTCCGCGCGGGACGACGATCCAGTACTACCTACGCTCGGCGCCCTCGGGCGAAGTCACCCTCACGATCTCCGATCTCGAGGGGAGAGTGGTGCGCACCCTTCCAGCGACGCGCACCCAGGGGCTCAATCGGGTGCAGTGGAACCTCGCCGGCAACCCAGCGGCGGCCGGCAGGGCTGGGGGCGGTGGTGGCGGAGGAGGCGGTGGTGGTGGTGGTGGTGGACGAGGGGGCGGCGGCCCGGCGCTCGCGGCTGGCGCGTATGTCGTCAAGCTCACCGTCGGTGGGCAGACGATGAGCAAGCCGGTGACGATCCTCGAGGATGTCTGGATGAACGAGCGGTAAGCTCGGCAGGGGGATGATGTACAACGGGGCTGCTCCGTTACCGGAGCAGCCCCGTCGTACATCCCGATCCTGCGCGTTACATGATGTCGGGCTTGAAGAACGGCTGCACGATCGCAACCACCTGCGCACGGGTCAAAGGCTCGTCGAACGCTTCACTCGCGCCCGTCGCACCGCCCACGTTGCCGATGGCGGCGATGTTGACCGTACCCTGCGTCGTGGCGTTCTCCCCGGCGTAAACCAGGTTGGCGGCCGCGACTGCACCTGCAGGAGCGTTCGCGGGCGCGGCTGCGGCTGCCGTCCCATCACCCTGCACCGTTCCGCTGTACTTGATGGTAGGCAGGGTCGTCGGGCCAAGGCTGCGACGCGCGCGACGGATCTTCGCGGCGTGGCGGGCTTCGACGGAATGGATCCGAAGTGCAGCCGTCAGCACGGTCGCATCAGAGACCAGGTTGCCTGCCTGTCCCTTGTACGCGCGGACGCCCGTGTCTTCGGCGAGCTGCGCGGTAAAGAGAAGGAACCCTGCATCCGAGCCCGCGAGGGCGAAGGGACCCGGAGTGGCGCTCGACCGGTTGCCGGTGAAGTTGAAGCTGTCGGCGTTGAGGTTGAACACGTTCGTCGCGCCGACGCTGAGCAGGAACGCCACGTGATCTTCCTCGTGACGCTGAATCTGCTCGGCAGCAGCGACCACCCCGGCCGGGATCGTCGGCCTGACCGTGGCGAACACGGCGTTCTGCGCCGCTGACGTGCTCTTGTTGAGGACGGCCTTGTAGAACTCGTTCTCGAAGATCTCGAGGGCGAGCGCAAAGTCGAGGACCGACTTGATATTCGCGGGCAACTGCGCGAATGCCTGGCGGCTCAGGGCCGCGAGGGCCACAGGAACCGAGCCGAGCGCCAGTGCCGCGGCGACCTGGGAGCCGGTGAACGCCCCCTTCTTGATGGCGTCGCGCCTGGTGAGGCGCTCCGTGATCTCGGGATCGATCGATCCGAGAAGTGTTTCATTCTTCATTTTTATGGATTCTCCGTATCGGTATCAGCGTGGATCAGGGCGTCGGCGGCGGGGCCTTCTCGACCATCGAGCCGGCCGGCTTCGCCGGTAGCGCGTTTCTGGTCGTGATGGTCGTAGCGACGAAGTTGGAATTGCGTACTGCCGTCAGTACGGAGCCCGGCTGAAGCACAACGTCGAGTCCAGTGTCCGTCGTAACGACGTCGTCACCGGCAAAGCGCGTGTTGCCGCCGGCAATGTTGTACGGTGCGGCGGAGCGGATGTCGCGGATTGCCGCAGCGTGCCGCGCCTCGACCGACACGATCTTGCCGGCGAAGAGGAGATTGTCGCCCGTGAGGTACTTGCCGGCGCCATTGTAGGCTGCAACGCCAAGGTCCTCGAACGTTTCGGCCGTCTTCAGGATCGTCGCCGCGCTCGCGAGCGACGCGTTCAGCGTCGTCGTATTGAACGCGAGATTGCCAATCCTGGAGCTTGCAGGAATCACGGCGCGGAAGAACTCGCGATGCGCGACTTCATGGTTCCGCAGGTCGGTGAAGACTTCCTTCAGCTCGGTGTTCATGCCGGCGAATGCCGCCCCGGCCACCACAGCCTCGTAGAAGCCCGCCTCGAGCTGCTCGAGCGCGAAGGCGTAGTTCAGGATGCCGACTTCTGTGGCCAAATCGAGCGTAGCGCCGGCGCCCGTTCCGGTCGGCCCTTCATCATCGTCATCGCACGCGCCGAAGACCGATGGCAGCAGCACGGCGGTTCCGCCGATGCTAAGCACTCTCAGGAAATCGCGCCGCGTCTTCACGCGCCAGAACTGATCGGAAGTCTCAATGACAACCGTGTTCTTCTTATCGTGCATGTCTCCTCCACACCCCACGCCGGTACGAACCGTTCGCGACGCCAGACCGACCTCGTGACGCCACGCGACACCGACCCCTGCCGGTGCCGAACGGAGAGCCGCCGACGGCCCTCACCCACTGCCCCATCCACACTCGCCGCCGCGACACCGAGGCTCCCGTACCCCCGATCGTGCGCTCTGCGATCCGTCGACGGACTCCGTTGACGCGGTACCTGAACGCACGGTCTGGGCCAAACTGCTGCATCGCGAACGAGTCAGTTACGCACCAGATCTCCAACTGATACATTCGCGGCTTCCGTGCGGTCACGGACAGATTCTTGAAATGGCTCGCGCGAATCCGCCCGAACGACGCATACGCGCGACGCCGGTTTCCCGGCTGTACGACCCATCGACTGGAGCTGGGCATGGCGACATCGAGCGATGAGCTGACGGAGCTGCTCCGTCAGCGGATCATCGACCAGATCCGGATGGGCACGCTTGAATACGGCGATCGGCTCCCGAGCGCACGCGAGCTTTCCGTGGAGCTCGAAGTAGACCCGCGCACCGTCCTATCAGCGTACCACGCGCTCGCCGAGGAAGACCTCGTCGAGCTTCGTCGGCGGTCAGGCGTCTACGTCGCCGCGCGACCGGGCCCGACCCAGTCCATGGTTGCACCGCCGGTGCGCTGGATGGTGGACACGCTCGCCGACGGGATAGCACGTGACATTCCGGTCCCACTGCTCGCCGAGCGGTTCCGCGAGGCAACCAGCACAACGCGCCTCCGCGCCGTCGTCATCGAGTGCAATCGCGACCAGATCCACTCGATGACGCGGGAGCTGCGCGAGGACTACGGTATCGAGTCGAGCGGAGTGGACCTCGCGACGATTCCGGCCGATGGCCCGTACCCCCAGGAAGTCCTGGATGCCGATTTCATTGTCAGCGCAGCACACGGGGATGTCATCCGCACCATCGCCGACCGGCTCGGCAAGCCGGCGATCGTGGTCTCGGTGCGATCCGATCTCGTCGAGCGCACGACCCGACTGCTCTCGCGAGGTCCGGTGTATTTCGTCGTCACCGATGCCCGCTTCGCCGACAAGATGCGTCGCGGGTTTGCCTCGCTTCCGGGCGGAGACAACTTCCGCGCGATCGTCGTTGGCCGCGACGATGTCGCGTCCATCCCCGATGACGCCACGACGTACGTGATGCGCCTCGCGCGCGAAACGCTCGGGACGACGGTCATCCCCGGGCGCCTCGTGCCTGCCGTCCGTGTCTTCTCGCCTGGGTGCGCGCGGGAGATTCTCGCGATCATGGTGCGGCGCAACGCCTCGGCCCTCTGGAGGGACCAGAGCGCCAACGGCTCGAATCGGACCCGGGACACGACGCCGCGCTAGAACCCCAGCGATAGCTGGTTCGCGGCCGAAGCGGCCTCGGCGCTCTCGAGATCGTTGTCGTCCTCATACGACTTCGACGGGATTCCGTAGCGCCTGCACGTGCGCTCGAAGAACCGTCGGAGTCCCTCGCGATAGTTGTCGCCCGCCTGGTGGCCCGTGGAGTAGGTCCGCCGATACCGCTGCGACAAATGCGGAAAGTGCTCATCGATGAACGGGAGATAGGTGTTGCGCGCAGTTGAACGGAGCCGCAACGCGCACCCCGCGACGTACGTGGCACCGGCTTCCGCGACGCGCTTGACGAGGGCGTCGAGCGCTGCCGGGTCGTCGGTGATGCCAGGGAGCACGGGCATGCAATTGATGCCGGCATTGATCCCGGCCGCGCGCAGGCGGCCAAGTGCGCGAATTCGAGCTTCGGGCGTCGGCGCGCGAGGTTCGAGCTTCCGCGCAAGCTCACGGTCGAGGGTGATGAGCGAGAGGTGCACCGAGAGCTCCGAGTGGCGCGCGATCCGCGTCAGGAGCTCGACGTCGCGCGTGATCAGCGGGCTCTTGGAGATGATGACGATGCGCAATCCCGGATGCTCGGCCAGGACCTCGAGGATGCCGCGGGTGACGCGAAACTTCCGCTCGGCCGGCTGATAGGGGTCGGTGGCGGTGCCGATGACGATCGCCTCGCCATCGAGGAGCTTCAGGTGCTTGTCGCTGCCGTGGCGAAGCGTGCGGCGGAGAATCTCGGGCGCATTGTGCTTCACGACGATCCGTCGCTCGAATGCCAGCCACGGGGGCATTCGGCGGATGTCCTCGGCAAGCGCCGCGGACAGCGGCGAAAGAGTCGCGGTCCGCTCCATGACGTAGCGATGCGCGTATCGCGCGTAGCAGTACGCGCAGCCGAATGCACAGCCGACATACGGGTTGATCGACCAGTACCCCATGCCGGTGACCTCGGGCCCGTTCAGGACCGACTTCGCCGAGGTCCGATAGTAGAGAATGTCGCTCTGCTCCCCGATGGCTCTCAGCGCGCGAGGGTGTTCGTGGGTATCGTTCTCAGCGAAGAGCGAGATCTGGGGCAGCGCGACAGGTCGCATTGGTGAGGCCTCCCGGGGCTCACCGAAGATATCCCGAAGCATCGGCGCCGACAACGGGTGACGGTGCGTGCGCTTTGCCGACGTCTGGAATACCCCTTGCTCCGCTCGCGAGCACACACAGAGAACGAGGAGATGAGCAATGAGCATCCTCCGATTGGCCGCCGTCGCGATGATCGTCGCGGCGTGCGCCAGCACTCGGATTCCACCGTCGGGCGACCCCATGGTCGCGATCAGCACGGCTGAACGAGCCATCCAGGACGCGCAGGCCGCCGGCGCCGATTCCCTCGCGTCGAGCAGCCTCGTCGAGGCCCGCGCCGGCCTCGAGTCAGCGCGTGCCGCCGCGAACACGGATCGCAACCGCGCCGCCCTGCTCGCGCGCAAGGCCGCAGCGGACGCGGCATATGCTGGCGCGATGGCGCAGCGCGTCATTGCCGACCGAGCCCGCACCGCGGCGCAGGCCGACCTACAACGTGTTCCACCGCCAGGAGGCGAGCGATGACACGATCGAGAATGACCTACGCAGCGCTCGCGGCCGCAATGCTTGCCGTGACCGCATGCGCGAGCGTCAGGAAGCCGGCGTCCCTCACCCAGGCCGAGGCGCTGAACCAGGTCCTCGGCGAGCGCGGCGCCGACCGCCGTGTCGAAGGGCCGATCATCCGGTCCCGCGAAGCACTGGTCGCGGCCCAGAATGCCTTTGCCGCGAAGGAAACGCAGGAGTACGTCGATGGTCTCGCGCACATCGCGCTGCGCCTGGCACAGGTGGCCGAGGCCGAGAACGCGCGCGTGCTGGCGGGCACCGCGACGGACAGCCTCAAGCGGGAGACGCTCGCCCGGCAGCTCGCGCGAAGCGAAGCGCTCAGGGCCCAGGGTGCGGCGCAGAGCGCGCAGCAGCAGCAGATGTCGCAGGCGCAGATCGACTCGCTCCAGCGGCACAACGCGAGAATCCAGCAGCAGTCGGATTCCTTGCGGCGGGCGGCCGAGGCAGCGAACGAGCAGCTCAACAGCGCGCTGTCGCAGCTGCGGAATCTCGTTACCGAGATCACGAACCTTCGCGAGACATCCCGCGGCATCGTCATCAGCCTCAGCGACATCCTGTTCGACGTGAACCGCGCGACGTTGAAGCCGGGCGCGGAGTCGAACGTCCGGCGCATTGCGGCGATCCTCCAGCAGTACCCGGATCGTCAGATCGCGGTCGAGGGACACACGGATGCGACGGGCAGCGATGCGTACAACCAGACGCTGTCGGAGGACCGTGCGGCGTCGGTGCGTGCATCGCTGGTCGCAGGCGGAGTCCCGGCAGGCCAGATCACGTCGGTGGGGTTCGGGAAGACCCAGCCGGTGGCGACGAACGACAATCCCGCCGGACGTCAGCAGAACCGGCGAGTCGAGATCATCGTGCTCGGCGCAGGAAAGCTGGCCGACGCGGTGCCGCCGCCCGGGTCGGCCTCGCCACCGCCGCCGCGGTAGCAACCCGGCGGGTCCAGGTCGTGTGGCGGGAGCAATGGGGTCCGACGTTCTATGTCGGACCTCGTTGCACTGTGGGGAGCGTTGCGCTGCGCCCGCTGGCGTGGCAACGTGGGCGCTGGCGCAAAACGGGGGACGGAACGTGAGCCTGCAGGCGATCATGACGGAGTGTGCGCGACTGGCCGCCGGGGCGGGGGCAGGCGCGCTGGCCAGCGTCGCGAAGCGGCGGGGATCGTTGCCGATGAGCGCGACCGCGAAGATGCTCATCACGGCCTCCGGGGCGCGGATCGGCACCGTCGGCGGCGGGTGCCTCGAGGCAGAGATCACGGAGCGTGCGCTCGAGGTGATCGAACGACGTGAGCCGGCCGCGAGCGAGCATACGCTCAACGCAGAGCTTGCGGGCGATTACGGACTGACGTGTGGCGGGACGGCGCTGATGTTCATCGAGCCCGTCGTCATCGATCCGCGGCTCGCGGCGATCTATTCCGAATGCGTCGGCACCCTCGCGCGGGGTGAGCGCGCCATGCTCGCGACGGCGCTCGACTGGACGAACGGGCCCGCCAAGGCGCTCCTCACTTCGGGCGGGTCGCTCGTGGGGAGCGCGGACCCGCATCTTCGCGCCGCCGTCGATACCGCCATCGCCGACGGCGAATCGCAACGGTTCGAGGATGGGGTCTTCGCCGAACGGGTGGCCGGTGCACCTCGGCTCGTCGTGTTCGGTGCCGGGCACGTGGGGGCGCGGGTTGCCGAGGCAGCGGCATTCGCGGGCTGGCGAGTGACGGTGGTGGACGATCGCCCGGATTTCGCGGACGCCGCCCGACTGCCGTTCGCTGAGCGCGCGGTCGTTTGCGACTTTCACGACCTCCCCGCGACGCTCGGTTTCGACAGTGAAACATTCGTCGTTGTCGCAACGCGGGGTCACCAGCATGACGCGCTCATCGTCGAGCAGCTTGCTGCGCACCGACTGCGCTATCTCGGAATGCTGGGCAGCCGGCGAAAGGTCGCGCTGACCTGGCGACTGCTCACCGGGGCCGGGGTTGCGCAGTCAGATCTCGACGCGATTCACGCTCCGGTAGGGCTTTCCATCGGGGCCGATACTCCGGAGGAGATCGCAGTGAGTATCGTGGCCGAAATGATCGCGGTGCGGCGGGCGGGCTCACGCCGGCGAGGGGGGATCGAGGCGGAGAGCGCCCACCCGCTCCGCTGACAGCGCCCGAGCCGTCGTTGTCGCCGCCGCCGGCGTGAGTTATTCTTGCGCACCCGCCGCTCTCCATCCTCTCACTTCCAGGCCGTGCGAACAGCCCTCTCCGATCTCGAGATCCAGCGTGCGCTCGGAACGTTGCCAGGATGGGCGCGCCGTGGCGATACCCTGCAGAAGCCCTTCACGATGCGCACGTTCGCGGAGGTCATCGCGCTGTTCAATCGGGTGGCCGAAGAAGCGGAGCGCGCCAACCATCATCCGGACATCGACATCCGGTATACGAAGATGGTGTTCACGCTAAGTACGCACGACGCGGGCGGGATTACCCAGAAGGATCTCGACCTGGCCTCGGCGATCGACCGGGCGCGGGAGCAGTCGCCGGGGTGATGGCTGGTAATGCCAGCAGACCGCGGCCACGCCCTTCGAGAGGGCGTGGCCCTTTCGTTTCCAGCGGGGACTTGCGTGGCCCCAGCTCCGTTCCGTCCGCACGATGCTGGCACGAATGACGACGTTGCCGCTCCTTCGATGACGGGGCAAGACATGTCAGCAAGCGGTTTGCCGGCTGGGAGGGACGGCGTCCCAACTCCGCGCGATGAGGGCGATGTCCGCTCGGGCCGCTCGCCGCGCGCCGCGACGCGGCAGCTCGGAGCGCTGACAGGGCTACGGTTCTTTGCGGCGTTTCACGTCCTGCTCTTTCACTACGGGCGTCCGGCCATCGAGGGGTGGCCAAGCTGGGCGAACAACTTCATCGCCCAAGGGCCGACGAGCGTCACGCTGTTCTTCGTGCTTTCGGGCTTCATCCTGAGCTACAACTATCTCGATGCCCGCGACGAGCGGACCCTCGACCGGAAGCCATTCTGGAGCGCGCGCTTCGCGCGCGTCTACCCGGTGTATGCGCTCGGCCTGCTGATTTCGCTCCCGGTGTTCGTCTGGACGACGCTGCGCGATCATCCCCGCACCACGGAGACCGCCGCCGAAGCAGTCGGCGTCGGAGCGCTGGCCATTACCCTGCTCCAGGCGTGGATCCCGCAGGCGGCCTGTCGGTGGAACTGTCCCGGCTGGTCGCTTTCGGTCGAAGCGCTCTTCTATGCGCTGTTCCCATTCGTCGCTATCCTGCTGGCCCGACGGAGTGCGCGAACGTTGATGTGGAGCGCCGTGGCGGTGTGGTGCACCCAGGCGGTGCTGATGGGCGTTTGGCTCCTGTGGGTGATGCATATCGCCCGGCGCTCCGATCCCGCGATCGGGCCGTGGCTGCTCTTCGGTTCCTATTTCCCCCTGCTGCGCCTGCCGCAGTTCATCTTCGGGATGATCCTCGGGAAGCTGTTCCTCGTCGGCCCAGCCCGGCTCTCGGGCCGCGCCGGGCAGCGTCTTTCATATACCGCCACCGTCGCCGCCCTCATCGTATTCTGCCTGCCATGGACGCTTCCGCCCTCGGCATTCCTGGATACGGTGCTCCTCCCGATCTTTGGCGCGATCATCATCGGCCTGGCTGCCGAGAGTGGACCGCTGGCGACGTTCCTGTCCACGCGAACGATGGTGCTGCTCGGGGGGGCGAGCTATTCACTCTATCTCCTCCACGCACCGATTCACCAGTGGATGGAAGCCATCTCCCTGACACTCGGCGCGGACGTGTCTGATACGCGGTGGTTCTTCTTCCTCTATTGCGGCGTTGCCATTGCGATCTCGGTGGTGGTATTCACCCGCTTCGAGGAACCCGCACGCAGCTGGCTGAAGCGGCGTTTGTAGCCCTCAGCGCGCGCGAGTCCCCAACCGCACGTCGCCGTTGACCGTGGTGAGCGTGAGGCGACGGCCACCGCCGCCGATCGTTGCGCGCATGTGGCGGGGGTCGAAGCGTCCCTGCACCGTGATCGGAAAGTCGGATTGCAGCGACCCGTTCACCGTCTCGAGCTCGACGTTGCCCTGGAAGTTCTCGGGGACGATCGCCGTGATGTCACCATTCACGGTCTCGAAGGAGAGGTCCTCGTTGCCGCGCAGTGCATCCATCCGCACGGTGATGTCGCCGTTCACGGTTTCGGCCTTAATGGGTCCCATGCTCGTGGACGCGTCGATCGCGCCATTTACCGTCTCGGCGATGATCTCGGCCGAGGCCCCCACGACACGGATCGTCCCGTTGACGGACACCAGTTCGGCGCGCACGCCTGCGGGCAGCTTCACGATGAAGTCGACAGACACATCGTTGTCGTTGTTCCAGCGGCGCGGCTCGTTGTGGTAGCCCCGCTCGTCGCACGTCGTGGACGGGCCCCAGATCGCGCAGACGAGCGCGCTTCCGTCACCCTGGCCGTAACGCGCCGTCTCGATCCGGACATCGGCCGGGTTGCCCTTTCTCCAGCGCTTGGTGGCGACGACCTCGACCTGGTCGCCGGTCGCGCGATCGACGGTGATCTGTCCATTGATGTTGCGAACCTGGAGCCACTGACCGGCAGCGACACGCCCCTGCCAGGTGAAGTCATCGGACGCACTGCGCTGCTGCGCCGCCGCGGGCGATGCCAGGATCAGGATCGAGAGTGCTGGTGCCAGGAATTGCCGCATCCGGTCTCCGTAGGTCGTCGGGCGTGCCACAGCGCGCCGTCCTGGTGTAGTTGAAGGATGTGCCGCGCGAGACACGGGGCCTCGCGCGGCCGTCACGAAATCGTCCAGCTCAGCCTCTGCGCAGCGTCACGTTCCCGCTCACCGAATGGAACTTGAGCGTGCGTCCGCCACCCGAGCCGATCCGCGCCTCGATGTTGCGACGCCGCCGGTCGCCCTGGGTGGTCAGCGGGAAATCGCTCGTGAGCTCGCCGCTCAACGTACTCATCTCGAGGGTGGCGTCGAGATTTGCCGGGAAGGTGATCACGACGTCGCCACTGACGGTGTTGAAGTCGAAATCGCCTGACCCGCTGAGCTGATCGATCACGATCTCGACATCACCGCTCACGGAGTTCGCGTGAACCGATCCGGTCGTCGCGCCGGAGACCTTGACGTCCCCACTGACGGAGTTCAGTCGGATGTCGCCAGCGACGTCGGCGAGGATCACATCGCCGCTGACCGAGTTCGCCGATACGCCCGCCGTGGCGCCGCGCACGTTGACGTTGGCGCTGACGCCGCTCGCGTCAAGCTTCACGCCGGCCGGAAGCTTCACGGTGAAGGTGACCGACACGTCGTTGTTGCGGTTCTCATCGTCACCGCGCCGACGCCCTGACTTCTGGCCATCATCGCCGCAGCTCCCTTCGAACCAGATGGCGCAGATCGTGACATCGCCGCCCTCGGGAACGACCTCGAACCGGACGTCAGCCGCATCCCCACGCCTGTACTGCTTCACTCCGGTCACCTCGACCTGGCCGCTTCCGGAGCGTTCGACGTTGATGGCGCCCGCGAGATTACGGATCTTCACCGTGTTGCCGGCCGCGATGCGCCCGTTCCAGGCGAAGGAATCATCGGTCCGCTGGCCCTGCGCGGATTCCGCCGATGCGCCGGCGCACAGCGTCACGAATGCCATCGCTCCCAATACTTTCATGTCCGTCACTCCTGTCGGTCGCGGGCAATGCCGCGGGTGATGATGATGTTGCCACTGAACGATTCGGCGGTGAGGCGTGCACTACCGCTGCCGAGGCGGAACTGAAGCTGCTTGTCACGGCCCGACGACGAGCCCTGCTGCAACGTGATGGGAAACTCGCTATCGATCCTGCCACTGTAGGTGGACAGCGAGAGCAACGCTCCCGCGGTCGGGGGAAGGGCGAGCCGGATGGTCCCCGAATGGGACGTGAACTCGTAGCGCCCCTCCGCCTCGACCAGTCCCTGAAACCGCACATCCCCGCTCACGGTCTCGGCATGAACTTCCCGTGCGCGAATGTCGGTGAGGATCGCCGACCCGCTCGTGCTCTCCACGATGGTCTCGCCGGCGACATCCGTGAGCGTGACGTTTCCGCTGGTCGTCTCGATGTGCGTCCCTCCCGCGAGCTTCGACCCCGTGACGAGTCCCGAGATGGTCTCGATGGTCGCGAGGCCCGAGATGTCCGCGAGGTGGATATTGGCGGCGAGGGTCTCGACTTCGATATCCCCGCGGAGGCCGGTCGCACGGAGCTCACCCGCGTGCATTTCCACGAGCACGCGCACGCCCGCGGGCACCGTGATCTCGTATCGAACGTCACTCATTCCATGATCGGACGATGCTCGCAGCGTCGCGAGCGTGGACGAGGCACGCAGCCGCACCCGTCCGTCGTTCGCGGTCGCGCGGACCCGCACGTCCGTGCCCGGACCGCCCGTGACGATTACCGAACCCGTACCGGCCTCGAGGTCAACGACGCCACCCTTCTCCATGCGAAAGGTCGTGTCGATCGAGCGGCCCTCGAGCACGGGGCTGCGTGCGCGACCCTGGCTCGCCTGAAGCGGGCCGGCGTGCGCTGTCGGAGCCACGCTCCCGAGCAGCGCCACGGCGACAATCGTTGCGGCCATTCCGCGACACTGCATCAGTTGCTCTCGACGGGCAGGAGCGCTGCGGTGCGCAGCACCTGCACCTTCTTCCCGAGCGCGTTGTGCAGCTGCCTGTTGAGCAGCGCACTTCCCGGATCCTTCGCCAGGGCGGCGCGACTTTCGGCGATCGCCCGGTCGATGATCTGAAGGTTTCGCTCGAGCAACGCGACGGTGGCCGAGTCGAGGTCGGGTCGGCGCTGCTCGAGCAGCCCGCGAAGCTGAACGACTTCGCGATCGAACGCAGCGTCTGCGCTTCCCCGTACATCGCTCACGAGCACGGCGCCGGTCTCGGCCCCGCCGGGTGTCGGCGACACGCCTTCACTGGACGCGAGCTCACGCTGGCCCGGCTCATAGGCAGTCTTCGCGACGATCCAGGTCGTCCCCGCGGTGACGATGACGAGCGCTGCCGCAGCAGCCACCAGCCGGAACGTGCGCCCGCGACCGGTGATCCGGTCCCGAGCGACGCCGATGGACGCCACCGGCGCATCGATGCGCGACGCGATGCCATCCCACAGGTCGCGGGACGGCGACATCACCGGCAATTCGCCGGCGGCCGTTGCGATGCCAACCAGCTCCGCACGAAGGCCGGCGCATCGCGCGCAGTTCATCAGATGTGCATCGGCCGCGAACCGTTCCTCGGGAGAAAGCTCCCCCTCGAGGTCGCGAGCGAGCAGCGCGTCGTAATCGTGACAGGTCATGTGAGTCATCTCGTCAGAGCCTTCCGCAACAACATCCTCGCCCGGTGGAGCTGGGCCTTGCTGCCTCCCGACGTCACGCCGAGCAGTTCGGCGATGTCGTCATGGCGATAGCCTTGTACATCGTGGAGCACGAACACCCGCCGCGCTCCCGGCGGCAGCGCGGCGATCGCCGCCTGGAGATCCATGCGCTCGCCGACGTGATCGGGCGCGTGGGGCAGCGTCTCGAGATCCTCCACCGACTCGTCGACCCGCGACTGGCGTCGTCCGTCGCCCTTCCTGGCGTTGAGCACGACGTTCACCGCGAGCCGGTGGAGCCATGTCCCGAAGGCGCTGTCTCCCCGGAAGAGCGCGAGCTTCTCCCACGCCCGAACGAACACGTCCTGGGTGAGCTCCTCCGCTGCCGTCCGGTCCCCGCACATTCCGGCGCAGAGCGAGAAGACCCGATCGGCATGGGCGCGATACAGCCGCTCGAACGCGCGCCGGTCTCCGGCCGCTGCACGAGCAACATCATCCCCTGCGTCGATGGACAGTCCTGCCGGGCCTTCCGTGATCGCCACTGCCGCCATTCTGATCGGTTCCCCTCTGGCTGCGAGATGAGATACCCGCGCCACGGGAAAGGTTTGAACCGGATGCTACGGGGCGGGTCTGATCTACGTTTCGGCGGCCGGAAGGGCAACGAGGAGCACCATCACGACGAGCCATGGCTCGGCGTCGCGCGCTCGGCTGCGCGCTGCCGCTGGATCGTGGATCTCCCCGAAGGTGCCAATGGCACGCAGCCACGCTTCGTCCGGCATCCGGGCGGCCGCGAGCTCGTCGAGCACCCGCTCCGCACCGACACCGTAGCGTGCCGAGACGGTGTGGCGCGCGGTGGCCGCAAGCGCGACGATGCCAGGACGAAGGTGGCGAGGCGCCCTGCGGGCGATCGCCGCGATCCGATCGACGACCGCCCGGCGCGCACGGGCGTGAAGGGCGCCATCGAGCGTGACATCCCGTCGGTTGTGCCGGCTGGCTCGCCAGCGACGCAATGCAGCGCATGCGCGCTCGACGGCGCCCGCGTCCACCGGCGCGTCTGCCCCGTTGGCGTGCGCCATCATCCGAAGCACGACCCGGGGATCATCGGTGACTTCCAAACCGTCGGTCGCGACGAGGCGCGGCCCACCATTATCGCGGATGACCGCCAACAGGCCGGAGACCGGTGAAACGACCGCGGCGACAACCGGCAGCGGCGCCAGCTGCGCGCTGGCGTCGGACCACATCGCGGCCCGAGCCGCGATGCGCTCGGCCCATTCAGGAGGGCTTACAACCGGAGTGGCGCAATGATCGAAGGCGAGCGGTGGCAGGATCGTCCCCGCGATCCCGACGGCGCGCGCGCTGACCGCGAGCTTGGCCCGCAGTCGCTCCTCCACCCGGACGAGCCGCTCAGCGCTCACGGGCGGCTCCATCTCGTAGACGGCGACGCGGTCGTGACGCGATCCAATGCGCGCGACGCGCCCGACGCGCTGCTCGAGTCGCGCTGGCGTCCACGGCAGGTCGACATGAACGACGACCGAGGCATCCTGAAGGTTGACGCCCTCGCTCAGCAGGTCGGTCGTGAGCAGCAGGTCGATCGCCCGCGCGGAACCCGCAGCGCGGGAGCCGTGCGCCGCCGGGGCGAATCGCTCGAGTGCTTCCGTGCGGGTCAGCGTTCCGCCCGCGACCCGGCCGCCGCCCGCGGTGAGCGCCGCGACTCCGGGCACGTTACGAAGGTGAGCGAACAGCGAGCTCACCGTCTCCGCGTACTGCGTGAACGCCACGATTTTTTCGCCGGGATGGCTCGCGCGTACTCCACCGAGGTGCGCCGCACGGCGTGCGTCGATATCATCGCCGTTCCGGAGGTCGTCGAGCAACACCCGAACCGCTGCAGCGTGGATGCGAATGCCATCGCACAGCCCGGCTGCCGGAAGGGCCCCCGGTGCCGCGCTGGCCGTCAACTCGGGAAAGGCGAGCTGCATCGCGCCATCGGCGTACGACCACGCGGAGAGCTCGCGCTGCGATGGGTATCGACCCGTCTCGAGCGCATCGAGCAGCGCCGTGGCCCGTGCGAGCCGGCGTCGCAGGGACTCGGCGAGCGCGGCCTGGCTCGATGCCCACCTGCGAAGCAGCGAGTAGACGAGGAGGATTCCACCATCCCCGCCGTCGGAAGGCGGAGTCGGTGGAGGAAGCGCGATGATGGAGCGCATGCGCTCTTCGTCATCCGCGATGGGAAGCCGCCGCGACCCCTCGACGCGCGGCAACCGGACACGAGAGTCGCCTGCAGTGCGTCGAATCACGCACCGCATGGCAGTTTCGATGTCGATCGTCGCCGCGCGCGCGCCGAGGAATAGGGCAAGGAGCGCGCGCAGGTCGGCCTCGCTGTTGTGGATCGGTGTCGCCGAAAGCAGGAGGACGGTCGCACGCTGCGTGAGTGTCGCGAGCGCTCGATAGCGCGCCGTCGCCGGGTTGCGTGCGTGATGGGCCTCGTCCACGATCACGAGATCGTTCACAGCGGCCTCGGTTGCCGTTTCAGGACGCTGTCGGCTGAGCGACTCGATCGAGACGAACGGCATTCGCACTCCGGCGTCGGCCATCGCGGCGCGCCACATCTCCCGGAGTGCTGCCGGTGCAACGATGATCGGAGCGCGCGCATCACGGGCGACGGCGAGGGCGACGTAGGTCTTTCCGAGTCCGGTGACATCCGCCAGCAGCGCTCCCCGAAACTCGGTCAGCGCAGCGCGGATGCGGACGGCCGCCGATCGTTGGTGGTCGTGCAGGACGATCGTGCCGAGAGTCTCGGTCGCATGGCTGTCGTGCGCGAGCAGCACCGCGATCGCCGCGCGCGCCTCGCCGGCACGGGCGCGGTTCAACGCGCGGCCCACGCGAGCAGCGGCGCGACGTCGTCGATGTCCAGCGCGTAGGATCGCATCGCTGCGTCCAGCAGCTCCGTCATCGTGACCGTCTCACCGAGGCCAGCGCGAGCGCCGATCGGTGCCAGGAGCTCCACGGCGCGAGCCCAGTCGCGAGGGAGGGGAACCAGGGCCATCGTCCAGCCGAGGTAGCGGTGGAACCCGCCGCGCGCCGGCTCCGCCAGCGCACCGAGCCACGCGGCGACGAGGGGCCCGTTCAGCAGCGCGGTGAGCGCGTGGGCAGCCGCCAGATCGGGGGATCGAACGACGTAGCAGCTGTTGAGCGGCACCGTCGGATCCCCGGCCTCGATGACGGCCGCGCGCGGCGTGCGCCCGATGTCGGCCCAGACGACGCGAGGCCGGTCGTAGCGCGCGCTCTCCGTGCGGAAGAGCGACCACCACTGTCCTCGACCATGACGATCGGTGCGCGCCATGAGCCGACGGCGCCAGGGCAGCAGCCAGTGGCGCGCATGCGCCGGGAGTACATCGAGGGCGCTGTCGCCGGCGCCATGCGTCCAGACGATGTGCTCGATCGAGGCGGCCACCCATGGCTTCAGCGTCTCCCCGCGGATGAGCGGGCGGAGAAGCTCGCGCTCGATCCGGCCGCGCCGTCCAGGAGCCTCGATGTCCACCACTGCGTCGTCGGTCCGCCGTGCGCCGGCGGCCGAGACGATGAAGGCGCCATTGCATCCCGACTTCACTCCGAGATGCGGCCTCCCGAATACGCTTTCGGCGAGCGGCGTACCAGCTGCAGTAAGGCGGTCGAACGCATCGCGCATGTCCGGCGGCAGGAGCAGCCACGGGCTGGCGGGGTCGCCATCGAAAGAGAGCCGCGACGGATCGATCGACCATTGAACGGATGTCGAGCGGCGCGTCAGCGTCGCTGCGATCGGCGTTGGTCGAGTCGCGGCGAACGACGCCGGCGAGCCAGGCCCCGGCGCGTCCGCTTCGGGAAGCATGGGTCTTCCACGAGCTGCAACGACGATCGACGGATACACGGCGGCGTCGAATGCCTGCGGCGATTCGCTCAGGTCATCGATCGACAGCAGCGTCGCATGCGTACCGAGCAACCTGCGAAGGCTTCCGCCGGCGAGCGACCGCCAGAGCTTCGATGGCAGGAGGAGGCTGAACGTGCCGCACGGTCGGAGCAGCTCCAGGGAGCGCTCGACAAAGAGCGCGGCGAGATCCACCTGCGCCGCGAAGCCCGCGCCGGCATGTGCGAGATCAGCGCCGCGCGTCCAACCGGGCTCGTGGAAGACGGCGAAGCGCGCGCGCAGCAATGCGCGACTCGTCGCGGGGATTCGATGGATGCGCACCCATGGCGGGTTGCCGACGATGACGTCGAAGCCGCCGGCCGCGGCGCTGTCGGCGAAGTGAGTCGCGAAGGAGAAGGGAAGGACCCCCTGAACGACCGATCGACGAGCAACCCGGAGCTCGCGCGCGGCCGCCCGCAGCGACGCCAATGCCGCTGTTTCAGCAGCGATCGCCCGGCGCCGCTCGCCGAACAGGTCGCGCGATCGCACGGCCGCGAGGAGGTCGCGCCGACGGATCGCGTTGGTGGCAAGGGCCGCGTCGATGATTGCGAGGGCGCGGGCACGCTCCGCCCGGTCGAGCGCCCGCGCGAGCGACTGCTTCCGCGGGCCCGACGCCCGAACGTACCGCGACCGCAACGCCGTGATCGCGGTGGCGCTCCGTCGCGCGGGGGCGATCGTCACCCCTCGCGTCGCGAGAGGGGATAGTGGCGCCAGCGAGTCTCCGGCCAATGCATCGCCGACACGGATGTGATGGTCGAGGTTCGGCAGTGGCGGGACGCCAAGCGGATCCTCGCGATCGCTCTCGATGACCATCGAGAGCCAGAGCCGAAGCTCGCACAGCCACACGGCGAAGGGGTTGCGATCGACGCCGAAGATGGAGCGAGTGAGCACGTCGCGGCGGATGTCCACGAGATCGCGGGCGTCGCCAAGCGCGACGTGCATTCCAGCGAGGCGCTCGAGGGTGTGCACGAGGAACGCGCCGGAGCCGCACGCTGGATCGAGCACGCGAATACGTGCGAGTCGCTCGCGAAGCATCGACGGCACCGCATCCGGCGAGGTGCCCTGCAGCAGCGACGTGGACGCCGACTCGGAGACACCGGCGTCAGCGAGATATCGAGCCAGCGCGCCGGTGGTCACCCGGTGAACGAGGGAATGCGGCGTGAAGTACGCCCCGCTTCCTCGCCGCTCGCCGGACGACATGATCGACTCGAACGCCTTGCCCAGCATCTCGGGATCGATCGCGGCTTCCGACCACTCCCCGCTGTCCTCGCGGGCGGTGAAGCGGTATCGACCGAGCAGGTCGCCGAAGAGCCGACCCACTTGCGCATCGGGGAAGTTCATCCGGCCGAGTCGCCGCTCGAGCGGCGTGCGTGCGAAGAGCCCGCCGTTCAGGAACGGCACTCGCCCGAACGCGCGCGCGACGGGTGCGCGCGCACTATACCGCGCGTTCAGCGTTCCGTGCAGCAGCGGGAGCAACAGCCGGCGGTGATAACCCCCGCCGGATGCGACACATTCATCGAACGTCCGGGCGAGAAAGGCGCGATCGCCGTCGAGCCACCCTTTGGCCTCGAGAAAGGACAGGAACAGCAGACGCGAGACGCAGAGCAGCGCGAGCTCCGTGCGTTCGTCGGCCGTTCCGCGGTGGGGCAGCGACGCAGCCAACTCACGAACGACCGACTCGAGTGTGCGGTAGAAGCACCGCGTGACCGATTCCCGTCCAAGGATCTCGAGCCACCGTGCATGCGTGAGGATATCGAGGTCGTCGCGTGCCGCGGCGAGCGCGACGAGCGTTTCGCCATCGCTGTCCACCACCCGGCCTCGATCCACGATGAGGGCGGCGACGCTCGGTGGCCTGCATTCCGGGGTCCAGGTGGCGAACGCGAGCGCTTCACACTCGGGATCCGTGACGACGAGGAGCCACAGGATGTGCGGCGCGCTCGCGGCAAGCCGTCCCGCGACGCGCGACGTCGCCTCGCGGATCCCGAGCGATCGCGGCGCGGTGGCAATGAGCGCGCGGAGCGCTCCCGCTCCGCGCACTATCGCCACATCCCGGTAGTCCGGCGGGATGCGAAGTGCGGCGCGCGTCGTCGGGTCGGCGGGAGTTGCACCGGTCTCGAAGCCGAGCCCGGACAGGATTGGCTGGAGCCGGTCGATGCTCGAGGCATTGGCGAGAAGCATCGCGGCGGAGCGGACGGTGCGCACGCGCCGATGGTAGGCCGCATCGACGCACACACCGCCATCGCCGGCCCGCCGGCACGCTCAATCCGTCGCGGGCGGGGCTGCTACCGAGCCACGTAGCTTCGCCCTTTCCAGGCGACGCGTCGCCCGCGGACGATCGCCCGCATGTTGATGTAGAGCAGGACGGTGGCGCCGAGGGGATACAGGATCCCGAACAGGGGCGACACGCCGAACGCCGAATAGATGATCGCCCATCCGGTCATCAGCAGCAGCGTCGCCGCGGCCGGCGGGACCGGAGATGTATCCCCGACGCCCGCGATCGCGAGCAGCAGCATGATCGGCGGCACGAGCATCATGATCGCCGGCGTCACGAGAAGGACCGGCAGCAGCGCCCTGGCGCTCCAGCCCTTGAAGGGCAGCGTATCCGCCCCCGCCGCAAAGATGTTCTTTCCCCATCCATGCACGAGCTCCGGCAGCGAGGTGTACATCCTCGTCGACAGCTGGTCGAGGCCGAGCACGAGGGCCACCCGCCGGCCCGAGAGAAACACGGTCTGGGCGAGCATCAGGTCCTCGGCAACCTTGTCGCGGACAGCGCCATGGCCGCCGATCGCCTCATATGCGTCGCGACGCATCAGGATGCACTGTCCGTTGGCGATCTTGTCGCTCGGACGGCGCGACGATGAAACGCGCTCGGTGTTGCCGTATCGCGTCAGCAGCATCGTGAACACCTGCGGCTGGATGATGCGCTCCCAGAACGTGCCGAGCTCCTGGCGCCCGCCGACCGAGATGAGATCCGCGCTCCGTGTGACGCGCGCATTTACGAGTCGCACGACGAGGTCCGGTGCGAGCGCGGTGTCGGCGTCGATGAAGAGCAACAGCTCGCCGGTCGCCACGCCCGCGCCGGCTGCGCACGCCCACGACTTGCCGAACCAGCCATCGGGCAGCGGCGGCGGCGTCATCACCCGGACACGCGGGTCGCCGTCGGCCGTCGCGCGAGCGAGGTCGCCCGTTGCATCGGTGGAGTGGTCGTCCACGACGATGACCTCGAGCGCCGGGTACGAGGATGCCAGCACCGACCCGAGGCAGCGCGCGATGTTGCGCGCTTCGTTCCGTGCAGGGATGACGACACTGACTCGCGGCGCGGGCGCCGGCGGCTGATCCGACTCGGCATCGAGATGGCGCGAGCCCCGGCCGCGCCATGCAATGACGAGCGCGACGATGAGCCACGGGACGAGGGCGACAGCGAGGGACACGACGAATTCCGCGGGGAAGAGCGATCAGCCAATCGTGGGAGCGATCGCGATCACGACTCCGCGGCAGTTGCGGGCCAACCGGGCGCCGCGTCTGCCGCCGATTCGGCACCGCGCCCGAGGATCGCGGCGGCCGCCATGTGCCCGGTGACGTTCGTCGTCGTGCGGAACATGTCGGGAATCGTGTCCACGCCCAGCAGGATGCCGACGCCATCGACCGGGAGGCCGGCCGCGAGGAGCACCGGCACCATCACGAGGATCGACCCTCCGGGCACACCCGGGACGCTGAAGCTCGTGAGCACGGCGGTGACGCCGATCGTGATGAGCTGCGATGTCGCCAGGTCGATGCCATAGAGGCGCGCGAGGAAGAGCACGCCGACAATCTGTGCGATGACTCCGCCGACGCGGTACATCGATGCCGCGAGTGGAAGGAAGAAGCTCGTGATCGACGGCGGAAGTCGCAGCGTGCGCTGAGCTCCCTCGATCATCGCAGGCAGGGCGGCAAGCGACGAACGCGAGCTGAACGCAACGGCCTGTGCCGGTGCGCACGCGCGGGCGAAAACGCTCAGCGAGACGCGCCCAAGCGTCGCCCCGAGCGGATACATCGCGATGATGCAGACGATGCACATCCCGACGACCAGCGCGATGTAGTACAGCACCGCCCCCGCCGCGGCGACACCCAGCTTCGTCGCCAGGGGGACGGCGAGCGCGAAGACGCCGATCGGCGCGAGGGCAAGCACCCAGCGCACGAGCACGAGCATTGCCGCCGCCAATCCCTGGAAGAAGCGAACGATGACCGCGCCAGTGTCCCCGGTGACGCGCGTCATCGCGAGTCCAAGCGCCAGCGAGAAGATGATCAACGGCAGGATCGCGCCGTCCGCGGCCGCCCTGATCGGATTCTGCGGAACGAGATCCACGACCCACTGGCGGAACGTGGGCAGGGAAGCGCTTCGCGCCGTGACATCGCTCGCCGATCCCGTGCTGCGGAGCGCTTCCGATGCCGCGGGGTCGATGGTCAGGCCGCCGAGCATCAACGGGGCGACGATGATGCAGAACACCGCGGTTGCGCCAAGCACGGAGAAGAAGATCACCAGCGCCCGCCAGCCGATGCGTCCGACGACTGAGGGATCGGGTGCGGCCGCAACGCCCGCCACGAGGCTCGAGACGACGAGCGGGATGACCGTCATGCGGATGGCGTTGATCCAGAGCGTCCCCACCGGCTCGAGCGCGCGCGCAATCCCGATGAGCGTTTCCGAGCCGGTCGCGGACGCGGCGATGCCGAGAGCGAGGCCGGCAAGGAGCGCGAGAAGGACGCGAACGGTGAGCGACACGCGCCAAAGCTACGGGCGGGTGTGGCCACGCGCGACGGGATGAACAACGGGCGCCTCCGAAGAGACGCCCGTGTTCTGCATCAATGTGCGGCTGTGCGTCAGCGCTTCCCGCCGCCGCCGCCACCGCCGCCCGACGAACCCCCCCCGCCGGACGATCCGCCGCTGCCGCCGGACGACCCACCACTCCCGCCCTTGCCACCGCCGGATCCGCCGCTGCCGCCGGACGAGCCACCGCCGCCCGATCCGCCGCCGCTCTTGCCGCCGCCGCCCTGGCCACCACCGGAGCCACCCTGGCCCCCGCCAGAACCGCCGCCGCCACCCATACCGCCGCCGGATCCACCGGACCCACCGCCCTTCTGTCCGCCGCCGCCACCCTGGCCGCCGCCGGAGCCACCGCTACCGCCCTTTCCACCACCACTTCCGCCGCCGCCGCCGGACGATCCGCCGCCGCCCTTGCCGCCGCCGCCACCGCCACCCTGCGATCCGCCGCCGCCGGCCGACATGTCGTCGGTCTCATCCTCGGCGCCTTCACGCCCACCTGCGCCACCAAACCCGCCGGAACCGCCCTGACTTCCGCCCTTGCTGCCACCCTGGCTTCCGCCCGACGATCCACCGGACATGCCGCCTGACGATCCACCGCGACCTGCGCTGCCGCCCGACTCGAGCCCGGAGCTTCCGTCACCCTGCTGCTCGCCGCGACCTGCGCCTGAAGAACCCGAGCGTGAGCCGCCCTGCGCTCCGCCCTGCGAGCCGCTCATACCACCTTCTTCCGTGTTCGAGCTCTCGCCGCCACTACCGCTTTGGCCTTTGTTCCGATCCGGCATTCGGCTATCCTCCGACTGTTTGGCGTCGCCCGCTCCGCGTCCGCGTCTCGTGGCTCGCCGTTGGAACGCAGAGGCCTCGCAACGCACGTGCCATTTGGAACGTCGAGTCCCCATCGCCGATGTGGCACGGCACATGAAGCAGCAACGCCGCCTCAATGATCAACGCAAGCGCCGCGCGATGGCCCGAGCCACTTGCGCCCGGTGCGCGCGTCGCTCTCGTCGCTCCAGCCGGGCCCCTTCGTGGCGATGGCGACCTGCAGCGCGCGATGACGAACGTGCGGACACTCGGATGGGAACCGGTGATCGCCGAGCACGTGCTCGCGCGCGACGGCTACTTCGCCGGCGATGATGCGACGCGCGTGAAGGACCTGATCGCCGCGATGCGAGACCCGCATGTCGATGGCATCTGGTGCGCGCGCGGTGGCTACGGCTCGATGCGATTGCTGCGCGCGATCGACTACGAGGGATGGACGCGCGCGCCGAAAGCGCTGCTCGGCTTTTCCGACATCACGGCGCTGCACGCCGCGCTCGGCGCACGCTCCGGCGTCGTCAGCTACCACGCGCCGACGGCCCGCCAGCCGCTCACCGAGTTCTCTCATGAGTCGCTGAGCCGCGCCGTCACCGCGCAGGTCGACTCGTGCGGGATCGCGCCGGGCGCAAGCGTCATCACGCCCGGTACCGCACAGGGGCGCCTTGCAGGCGGGAATCTCGCCGTGCTGACCGCGCTGTGCGGCACGCCGTTCTTCCCGTCGCTCGACGGCGCCATCCTCATCCTCGAGGACATCAACGAAGCGGTGTACCGCATCGACCGAATGCTGCACCAACTCCTGCTGGCCGGGGCGCTCGATGGCTGCACTGCCATCGGGTTCGGCCAGTGCACATCATGCCCGGAGGAATCCGACGATGGCGCGCGGACGCTCGACGCCGTGCTCGCAGAGGTCGCCGGAATGTTGCGGATTCCGTGCATCGCGGGCCTGCCGATCGGGCACATTCCCGATCAGTGGACGCTGCCACTCGGTGCGATGGCCGAGATCGACGTCGAGGGCAGGACACTGCGCATCGTTGCGCCGAACCACTGAGAACCCTACTACGGAGCACACATGGCACAGAAGAGCGGCACGGACCTCATCAACGAGGCAAAGACGAGGATTCGCGAGGTGACGCCGAAGGACGTACGCGAGATGCGCGCGCGGGGCGAGAAGGCGGTGTATCTCGATGTTCGCGAGCCGAACGAGTGGAATCTCGGTCGCCTGCCGGGGGCGATGCACATTCCGCGCGGAACGCTGGAGACGAAGGTCGAAGCGGCGGTCCCACGCGACCGGAAGGTTGTGATCTACTGCGCCGGCGGGAACCGCTCCGCCCTCGCCGCTGACACGATGCAGCAGATGGGGTACGGCGACGTGGTGTCGATGTCCGGCGGCTTCACCGGTTGGGCGCAGTCGGGAGGCGAAGTCGAGGGGTGAGCGCGTCGTGACCGATGTGGTCCCGTTCGCGGTGAGCGGCCCGGGCGGCCGTTCGCTGCGCGCGCTCGCCACCATCCCGAACGAGGCGCGTGGCACGGTCATCATCTGCCACGGGTTCAAGGGATTCTCGCGGTGGGGATTCTTTCCGCATCTCGCGGACTCGATCGCGAAGGAAGGATTGCGCGCGATCCGCTTTGATTTTTCGGGAAGCGGGGTCGGCGATGACGGCGAGTCATTCACCGAGGAGGAAGCGTTTGCCGCGAACACCTTTTCCCGCGAGCTGGAAGATCTCGCTGCCGTCGAGGCGGAGGCGAGCCGCCGCGGATGGATCGACGCGCCGTACGGGCTGATCGGACATTCGCGCGGCGGCGGTACGGCGATCCTGCACGCCGCCGGAAACCGGCGGGTCGGCGCGCTCGTGACGCTCGCGGCGATCGCCTATGTGCGCCGCTGGTCACCCGCCGAGGAGCGCGCCTGGCGCGAGCGCGGGTTCACGGAGGTCGTCAACACGCGAACCGGGCAGGTGCTTCGACTGGGTACGGCGCTCCTCGATGACATCGATGCCGCCACCGACGGGCGGCTCGACATCCCTTCCGCCGCGGCGCGCATGAAGGCACCCTGGCTCATCATCCATGGCGACGCCGACAGCTCGGTGTCAGTGGAGGATGCGCATCGCCTGGCCGACGCGGCGCCCGATGCGCGGCTGCTCATCATCGAAGGCGCGAGTCACACATTCGATGTCGCGCACCCCATGAGGGAAAGCTCGCCGGCGCTCGACCTCGCGGTGAGCGACACGGTGGAGTGGATGCGCCGCGAGCTCACATGACGACGGCCAGCGAGGCGCTCGCGCATCCGCGCATCGCGCGCATTGCGCGCGCGCTGGTCGAGCATCCCGGCGCCCTCATCCCCGGCGACGGCGTGGCCCGCCACGCCGCGGTCGCGCTGATCCTTCGGGTAGCGGACGATGGCGACGCCGAGCTGCTGATGATCCGGCGCGCCTCGTACCCGGGCGATCCGTGGAGCGGCCACATTGCGCTGCCGGGCGGCCGGCACGAGGCGTCGGACGCCTCGCTGGAGCAAACGGCGATCCGTGAGACGCTCGAAGAGACCTCGCTCGATCTCGCCACCGTTGGCCACCTCGTCGGCACGCTCGACGAAGTGCATCCGCGCACCCCTCGGCTCCCGTCGCTCATCATTCGCCCTTATGTCTTCGTCTCGCCCCGCGACGTCACCATCGTCACCAGTCCGGAGGTGGCCGAGGCGTTCTGGGTGCCGGTGCCACTGCTCGCGCACCCGTCGGCGTCCGGCGAGGCGACCTTCATCGATCGCGGCGTCGAGCGCACCGAGCGTAGTTTCCGGCTCGGCCAGCATGTCGTGTGGGGGCTGACGGAGCGCATCCTTCGCCAGTTCATCACCTACGCCTGCGACGCGGACGATGCGGGCCCGTCGCGCGCTGCCGGTTGACCCTTCGCCCCTTGCACCCGTGTCCGTAGCGGTTCCCACGCCTCCATCCCCTGAGACCCCCGGCCACGAACCGGGGTGGCGCCGGGCGCGCGTCGCGCCGAGCCTGCAGGAGGTCTACCGATCGGTGCCCGTCGGCGGCCGTAATCGGTGGCGAAAGTTCCTCGCGTACTTCGGCCCGGGATATCTCGTCGCCGTTGGCTACATGGATCCCGGCAATTGGGCGACGGACCTCGCTGGCGGTTCCCGGTTCGGCTACACACTGCTGAGCGTCATCCTCATCTCCAACATGATGGCGGTGCTGCTTCAAGGTCTCGCCGCGAAGCTCGGCATCGTGACCGGGCGCGATCTCGCGCAGGCGTGCCGCGACCACTACTCGAAGCCGACCGCGATGGTGCTCTGGTTCCTCTGCGAGATCGCGATCGCCGCGTGCGACCTTGCGGAAGTGATCGGCACCGCGATCGCACTCAACCTCCTTTTCGGCATCCCGCTGACGTGGGGCATCGTGATCACGGCGCTCGATGTGCTGCTGGTCCTGTACCTCCAGAACCGCGGATTCCGGTATCTCGAGGCGCTGATCATCACGCTGATCGCCGTCGTCGGCGGGTGCTTCCTATTCGAGATCATCATCTCGCGCCCGTCGTTCACCGCCATCGCGGCCGGCTTCGTTCCGAGCACGGAGATCGTGACCAATCCCGCGATGCTCTACATCGCGATCGGCATCCTTGGCGCGACGGTGATGCCGCACAATCTCTACCTCCACTCCTCCATCGTGCAGACGCGGCAGTACGAGGAGACCGTGGACGGGAAGCGGGAGGCCGTGCGCTACGCCTTCCTCGATTCGACCATCGCCCTGTCGTTCGCGCTGTTCATCAATGCGGCCATCCTCATCGTGGCCGCGGCGTCGTTCCACACGACCGGGAACACCGAGGTCGCCGAGATCCAGGATGCCTACAAGCTCCTGACGCCGCTCCTCGGCGCAGGCGCGAGCACGATGTTCGCCCTGGCGCTGCTCGCCTCTGGCCAGAACTCCACCTTGACGGGAACGCTGGCCGGCCAGATCGTCATGGAAGGGTTCCTGAACATCCGACTCCGGCCGTGGCTGCGCCGGCTGATCACGCGCGGCATCGCGATCATCCCCGCAGCGATCGTTGCGGTGCTCTACGGCGACAGCGGGACCGCGCAGCTGCTCATCCTGAGCCAGGTCATCCTCAGTCTCCAGCTGTCCTTCGCCGTGTTCCCGCTGGTGCGCTTCACGTCGGACCGCCTGAAGATGGGCGCGCTGGTCAATCCGATCTGGCTGAGCATTCTCGCGTACTTCATCGCCGCGGTGATCGCGGCGCTCAATGGCTGGCTGCTCTTCCAGACTCTCAGAGAGTGGAGCTCCTGATGTACCGCCGCATCCTCGTCCCCCTCGAGCACACCGACACCGACCGCACCATCCTCGCGCACGTTCGAGGGTTGGCTCGCGTGTGCGGATCGTCGCTGGTGCTGATCCACGTGGCCGACGGCTGGGCGGCGCGCAACGCGGCGCGGTTCGCGCTTCGGGAATCGGAGGAGATGCGCGGCGACCGCCAGTACCTCGAGGAGCTCGCGGAAGAGCTGGAGAAGGAAGGTTTCGAGACGGAAGCCGTGCTCGCCGGCGGCGATCCGGCCGCCGAGATCGCGGCCGCCGCGACGCGAGAGGACTGCGATCTCATCGCGATGTCCACCCATGGCCACAAGGCGCTGTCCGACCTCGTGCTGGGCAGCGTCGCGAACGAGGTTCGCCACCAGTCGCTCGTGCCGGTGCTGCTCGTGCGAAAGAACCCCGGACCGTCAGGCTCGAAGGGATCGAAGGCTGCGCCCACTACCCAGCCCGGTAGCCGGTGACCGCCGCCAAGGGCCACGACGAGCTGACCGGTCCCGTCGAGGACTACCTCAAGGTCATTTACGAGATCGAGCGCCGCGTCGGCGCCGCGGCGACGAACGACATCGCCCACCGGCTTGCCGTCGCTCCGGCATCGGTCAGCGGCATGGTCCGCCGCCTCGCCGACCAGGGCCTGCTCGCCCACGAGCGCTACAAGGGTGTCCGGCTCACGTCCGCCGGTCGCCGTGCGGCGCTTCGCACCATCCGCCGCCACCGGGTCATCGAAGCCTACCTCGCTGGCGCACTCGGCTACCCGTGGGATCGCGTCCACGCGGAGGCCGAGCGGCTCGAGCACGCCGCGTCGGACGAGCTCATCGACCGGATGGCGGCGGCAATCGGGGAGCCGGACGTCGACCCTCACGGCGCACCGATTCCAACGCGCGATGGAGCCGTGGATGAGCGGCGCCTGATGTCCCTCGCCGAGCTCCCGCTCGGAAAGCGGGCTCGAGTGCTGCGCGTGAGCGATGAGGATCCGGGGATGCTCCGGTACCTGGCCGAGCTCGATATCGTCCCGGGCGCCGAGCTCGTCGTCGAGGGACGCGAGCCGTTCGGCGGGCCGATCGCCTGTCGCCTCGGCCAATCGCTCAAGTCGGTAGGGCCGGAGCTCGCCGCACACGTCAGGGTGGAGGAAGTCCCTGCGGGCGAGGCGCCTCCTCGAGAGGGGGGCACCGGGGGGAAGAAAAAGGTGTCGGGGAGAGGACCCCGCCGGGAGTAGGAACGCTCTTTGCGCTCTGCGTTGGGCGTTCGCGCGAATTCATCTGTCGTTACCCGGAGGAGCGGTGGCCGCCCGACCCGTGCACGTGGATCCCGAGATCGGACTTCCCGATCTGGTCAAGAGCCTGACCGATGATTCGAAGCGCCTCGTGAAGGACGAGGTACGTCTCGCCAAGCTCGAAGCGAAGGAAGCCGTCAAGACCGCCGGAAAGGGCGTTCTCTGGCTCGGCCTCGCGTTCGGGGTCGGCATCGTCATGTTGATCGCCCTGACCATCGCGCTCGCCACCGGCATCGGCCAGGTCGCGAACGGCAACATGTGGCTTGGCGCGCTGGTCACAGGCGCCGTCGAGATCGGCCTTGGCATCTGGCTCATCAAGAAGGGCCTGACGTCGTTTGCCGAGCCGTCCTATTCGCTCGAGGAGACGCGCGCCGAGCTGAAGGAAACGGTCGAGTGGGCTGGTGAAGCTCGCAACGAAGCACGCGCCGAAGCCCGGGCTGCGCTGGCCGGCGTCAGCAAGTACTAGCTCGACCGATTTGCCAGCCGCCGCGACTCAGGAGGTCGAGTCGCGGACGGCGTGGAGGACATCGGCTCTCAGCGCGTCGAACTGACGCGCGCCGCCGAAGCCGATGTACCGCTTGATGACCCGGCCCTCGCGATCGATGAGGACGGTGAATGGCAACCCGCGATAGCCGAGCTCGCGT
This sequence comes from Gemmatimonadaceae bacterium, assembly GCA_031426115.1. GTDB lineage: Bacteria > Gemmatimonadota > Gemmatimonadetes > Gemmatimonadales > Gemmatimonadaceae > JANPKQ01. Next base: position 35,471 of record JANPKQ010000009.1, read on the forward strand.
TCGAGTGAGCGGCGGGCCCATGCGATCGCGAATGGCGGATCCTGCTCCGCCACGAAGCGCCGCGCTGCCGGCCCATCGATGTCATCGCTCGCCGCGATCACGGCGAAGTCGTCGCCCGCGAGCTCGCGCGTCAGGCGCGCAAGCAGTGGGAACTCGTCGCGACACGGGTCGCACCAGCTCGCCCAGATGTTGAGCAGGACGACCTTTCCGCGAAATGCGCGGAGGCTGATGGTCCCTCCGCCGAGTGTCGGCAGGTCCACGTCGAGTCGATTCGCGTCCGACGGTGCGCCGGGACCGTCAGCGTCCGATCGCGCGCTGTCGATGCGCGCGGAATCGGCGGCGCGCCTGCGAGGCTCGCCGCAGGCGGCAGCGACGAGCACGATCGCTGGAACTACCCACCGCCACCCCCCGTTACCCGGCAGATTCCTCATCCGATGCTTTCGATTCTCCTTCTCGCGCTCGCGCTGCAGCCTCCGGCGCGGACCATCGCCATCGACGAGCGGCTCGCCGCCGACGCGGGCCTGCGCGTCGGCGACCGCGTCGTGCTCGCGGCAAGCGCGGACTCGCCGGGAGACACGGTACGCATTTCGGCCATCACGAGACGCGGAGCCGATCCAGCCGAGGTTGCGCGGGCGGACTATCGGGTGCGGCTGCACCTCGGACATCTCCAGGAGTTGACCGCGTACGGCGACCGCGTGGATCGCTTCGCCATCGCGACCACCGGCTCCGTGGCAACCGATGACGCGCTCGCCCGCATCAACGATGTCGCTTTCGGCTTTCGCGCACACCGCTCCGCCGACATCGCCGTCGAGACGTCGCGCACCTTCCAGGTCGTCAGCCGGTTCCACCGCGCGATCGGCGTCATCACGATTCTGGCGAGCGCGATCTTCCTGTTGTGCATCATGCTGCTCAAGGTCGAGGAGCGGCGGCGTGACGTCGCGGCGCTGCGGCTGCTCGGCGTGTCGCGCCGCACCGTGCTCGGCGCCATCGTGCTCGAGGCGTCGCTCATCGCACTGCTCGGCAGCGGCATCGGCGCGGCGTTCGGGGCGGTGATGGCCGCGTTCGTGAACTGGCATTATCAGGGAGTCTATCGCACGCCGCTGCGCTTCGCGATCGTCACGCCGGAGCTGCTGGGGTTTGCCCTCGTCCTGTCGCTGGTGCTCGGCATCGCAGCCGGCGCGATCGTCGGCATGCGACTCGTGCGAACTGCCCCGCTCGCACTGTTCGGCCGCTGATGCGCGCATCCCTCGCGCTCGCGACGCTCCGCCGCCGACCATCGCGGACGCTGCTCGCGATGCTCGGAGTCGCCGTGTCGGCGGCGATGCTGCTCGACATGGTGATGCTCTCGACGGGGATGCGCGAGTCGTTCCGGTCACTGCTCACATCGCGGGGCTTCGAGATCCGGCTGGCGCCGCGAGGCACCCTGCCCTTCGATACCGACGCGACCATCGGGAATGCGTCCGCGATTGTCGACACCATTCTGTCGAACCCCGGCGTGGAGAAAGTCAGTCCCGTGCTGGGGGCGTCTCTCCACTTCCCCCGGGGCGACAGCACCGTCACGAGCGTCGGGCTCGGGCTTCATGCCGATCGCCAGGGCGACTACGAGCTCGTGGGCGGGAGGGATCCGCTGGCCGCGGACGCGATTGTGCTGAACGACGACCTGATGAGCCGCCTCGGCGCCCGCATCGGGGATACACTTGCGGTGGCGGTAGGATACGATCCGCAGTTGCGAACGTTCTCCGGGAGCCGGCGGCTCGTCGTGTCGGGACGGGCCCGGTTTCTCTACCTCGCGCGGGGACAGCTCGCGGCAGCACTGCCGCTGCGGACGCTGCAGGATATGCACGGCGCGTCGCGCCGCGACCGTGTCTCGCTCATCATGGTGGACATGCGCGGCGGCGCGCGTGACGAGGATGTCCGCGCCTGGATCGCCGAACGTGTGCCGTCGGTCAACGCGATCTCCACGGCGACCGCGATCGCTCAGGTCGATGAGCGCCTCAGCTACTTCCGGCAGCTCGCCTTCATCCTCGGATCCGTGAGCCTCATCGTGAGCTTCCTCCTCGTGACGACGCTCGTCACGGTGTCCGTGAGCGAACGCATCGGCGAGATCGCCGTGATGCGTGCGATTGGCGTCTCGCGAATGCACATCGTCGAGCAGATCGTCGTCGAAGGGTTCGTCATCTCCGCTGTGGGGGCGACCGTCGGACTCGCGCTGGGGCTCGTGACGGCGCGATACCTGAACGGCATTCTCTCGGCATTTCCAGGTCTTCCCGTGGCGATCGATTTCTTCCTCTTCCAGCCGCGCTCGGCCTGGACCGCGCTCGGCCTGCTTGGCCTTTCCGGGATCATCGCCGGCATCTACCCGGCGTGGCGCGGCGCCTCACTGCCGATCGCCGAGACGCTGAGGCGCGACGCTGTATGACCGAGGTCATGCCACGCACCGCGGGCGACGCGCAGCCGCTCACCCTCTCTGCGCGCGACGTGCGGCGCGACTACAAGCTCGGTGGCGAGATCGTCCACGCCGTTCGCGGCGTCTCGCTGGATGTCGGCGAGGGCGAGTATGTCGCGATCGTCGGGCCCTCGGGTTGCGGCAAGTCTACGATGCTCAATCTCCTCGGTGCAATCGACCGGCCCGATGCGGGCAGCGTGATGATCCGCGGGCGGGATGTCGCGCGCATGCGGGATGCGGAGGCAACGCGGTTTCGACTCGAGCACATCGGGTTCATCTTCCAGCGCTTCCACCTCATGCCCGCGCTGAACGCGCGTGAGAACGTCGAGCTGCCGATGGCGGAAGCGAAGGTGGCGAAAGCCGAGCGCCGGCGTCGCACCGGCGAGCTGCTCGCCTACGTCGGGCTCGGCGCCCGCGAGCGCCATCGGCCTTCGGAGCTGTCGGGCGGCGAGCAGCAGCGCGTCGCAATCGCGCGCGCGCTGGCGAATCGTCCGGCGCTGTTGCTCGCCGATGAGCCAACGGGCGAGCTCGATGCGAAGACCGGTACCGATGTCATTGCGCTGCTCGAGCGGCTGAACGGCGATGGGACGACCATCGTCGTCGTGACCCACGACGAAGATCTCGCGCGCGCTGCGAGGCGCGTCGTGCACATGCGGGACGGAGTGATCGTCGGCGACGAGATCCAGCGCAGCGGGCCAGGTGGGATGCGCACGGGAAGCGGCGCGGCGTGATCGGCCTTCTTGCATTTCGCAACCTCGCCTTCCGGCCCTGGCGGTCGGTCTTCCTCCTCGCCGGTTACGGCGTTGGCGTCGCCGTGATGATCGTGCTGCTTTCGATCGGCGAGGCGCTGCTCACGCAGGCGCGCGATGAGCGGCTGGTTGGCGGCGGCGAGATCACGGTGCTGCCGGAGGGCATCGATGTCGAGGTGATGAAGACCGGTGGTCTCGGGGGACTCTTCTTCTCCATCGCGAATGCCGGCTTCATTCATCGCCAGCTGCTCGGGTCGCCACGGCTCGCGGATGCGGTTACGGCGGTGTCGCCGCAGATCGAGGACAAGCTTCTCTATCTCCGCGTGAACGGCCGGGATATTCCGGTTCGCGGATCCGGCGAGATCCCATCGGCGACGCGCGCTGTCGGCGCTGCCCCGGAGATCCTCACCGGCGTGTGGGACGACGACGCGCTCGACCGACGATGGCTCGCGCCGACGCCTGCCGAGCTCCGTCACGATATCGACCGCTTTCACATGCCTCCCGCGGACCTGCCGCGCGCCGACAGCTGGGGCGAGTGGCACTACTTCAACGTCTTGTCCGCGGATGGGCGGCGCTGGGCGTTCGTCTCGCTCATCGTCGGCGGGGATGTGCGCGGCGATGAGTGGGGCGGCCAGGTGCTCGTGACGACGCATGAGCAGGGCGGGGGGTCGCGCCGATTCTCCGCGATCGTTCCCCGCGACCGGGTCCGGTTCTCGACGACCGATGCAGACCTCACCATCGGGAGCTCGACCGTGACGGTGCTGCCCGATGGACGGTACAGCGTACACGCCGTGGCGCGCGAGGTTGGCGGCAGTGCGACGCTCACGGCCGACCTCATCGTGTCGCCGGCCGCGGGTGCTTACTTCCCCGGCGCATCGCTCGGGACGGGCGACTTCGTCTCCGGCTACGCGGTGGCGGCGCTCCGGGCGGATGCAACTGGGTCCATTTGCGTCAGCGGCCGGTGCGAGCGGTACGAGGGTGCGCAGTCGTACCACGACCACAACTGGGGTGTGTGGAGCGGCGTCACCTGGGAGTGGGGCGCGACGCGGGCTGGCGCGTTCACCATTCTGTACGGGCGCGTGAATCCACCCGAGCGACTCGACGCCGCCTCGCCGCTGTTCCTCTTTCTCGTCGATTCACTTGGCTTCCGGTCACTCTTCCGCCCGGCGACGGTGCGCTACACGGAAGGCCGCACGACGATCGTGGACGGGCGCACCGTGCGTGTCCCCGCGCGCGCAGTCCTCGCCGACGCACGCGGGCGCGATACGATCCGGGTGGAGCTGGAGATAGAGGATGCGTCCGCGACGGACATGCGCCGGTCTGCCGTGGAGCGTGGAGAACCCGGCGAGGCACTGATGCGCACACCCTATTTCGTGCAGATGAAGGGGATCGCGCGACTGAGCGGGCGGGTCGGTGGGAAAGTAGTGCAGGGAGAAGGGCGCGGATTCTTCGAGACGTACCGCTAGTCCCGAGGCGCCGCACGATCGCGGCGACGTGCAGTGCCGTTGTGTCGAGCGCCGGGACGCCGGCGAGCACGGGCGCCGGCAGGAGCAATGGCAGCTCGGTTCCCCCGAGGATCACGCCATCGATTCCGTCTTCATCCCGCAGACGGGCGATGAGTGAGAGGAACTCGTCGCGAGTCGCATCCCGGAATTGTCCCGCGAGCAGCTC
>JANPKQ010000010.1:0-2274 GCA_031426115.1 Gemmatimonadaceae bacterium
TCCGATTCGGTGACGCCAACGATGAGGCCACGCTTCTTCGCAATCATGCGCTTCGCCGCGTGCTTCGCGGTGAGCACGTGGGAAAAAAGGGATTGGCGAAGGACATCGGTGCCATGAGAGAGGTCGGTGTCCCAGAGGCTCGTCCACCCGCCCATCATCGGATCTTCGCCCGCGACGCTGTTCACGAGGGTGTCGATACGTCCGGCCTCCCGGTCGATGCGCTCGAAGAGGGCCACGATCTCCGATTCCACGGTGTGATCGACCTGCACGTACATGCCCGTCCCGCCGGCCGCAGTCACCATCTCGGCGGTCTCCTCGATGGTCTCAGGGCGCTGATAGGCCGACGGCGAGCCCCGCACGCTCCGGCCCGTGCAGTAGACAGTTGCGCCGGCCTCGCCGAGCGCGCGGGCGATCCCGCGACCCGCCCCGCGCGTGGATCCGGCAACGAGAGCGACGTGCCCGGCGAGTGAGCGCATGAGGATCCTCCTGCTTCAGGGTGCTGCTGGAATCGCGAACGCCATGAGCGTCGCGCTGCTTCCCGATCCAGTCGCAATGACGACGAACTGCCGACCGGCGCTGGTCCGGTAAGTCATCGGCACGGAATAGCCCACGCGTCCAAGCGGGTGCTCCCAGAGCGTGGCGCCGCTCGACTTGTCGATGGCATACAGCGTCGATCCTCCGCCGGTGAGGAACACCAACCCTCCGCGCGTCACGATCGGCCCAGGAGCGCCGGCGACGCCGAGGGGCGGGAGGTTCAAGCCGCGCAGCAACGGATGGTTCCGCACGGCAGCATTGTCACCAACCGGGACCTGCCAGCGATGCTCGCCAGTCCCGAGGTCGATCGCGGTGAGCGTTCCGTATGGGGGCCTGTTGAGTGGCAGCGACCCACCGCGCGGCAGTCCCATCCGGTCGGTGATCGAGTCGGTGCGAATACCGACCGATGATCCTGCGAGGTCCACCATGTATGCCGCCTGCAGCGTGTCCGACCGCTGTTCGGACTTGCGAAGTGTGTAGAGAATGGGAGAGTTCGTCGCCTTGATGTACAGGATGCCCGTCTCCGGATCGAAGGCACCGCCTCCCCAGCCCGCACCTCCGATCGATCCGGGCATGACGACAGTGCCCTGGAGCGACGGCGGCGTGAACATCGGCCCCGACCGATACTTCCGGAGCTCCGCGAGCGCGAGCGCGCGGATGGCCGGCGTGAAATCGGCGACGTCAGCCTCGCCGAGCCCCTGCTGGGAAAAGGGCGCTGGCTTCGTCGGAAAGGGCTGCGTCAACGCCGCGCGCTCGCCCGGGACATCGCTCCGCGAAACGGGCCGTTCCTCGATGGGCCACACCGGCGCGCCCGTGACGCGATCGAACACGAAGAGATGTCCCATCTTGGTGGGCACTGCGACCGCATCGATCGCGCGTCCACCGACGCGGATCGTGATGAGGTTCGGAGGCGCGGGGAGATCGTAGTCCCAGAGTCCATGGTGCACCGTCTGGAAATGCCAGACACGCTTCCCGGTTCGCGCATCGAGACACACGATCGACTCGGCGAACAGGTTGTCCCCCTTCCGCGCACCGCCGTACCAGTCGTTGCTCGGCGTCCCTACCGGCAGGTAGAGGAGGCCGCGCTGGGTGTCCACCGTGAACGGCGCCCAGACGTTCGTGTGGCCGGTGCGGCGCCACGATTCATCCTCCCATGTGTCGGTACCGAACTCCCCGCCCTGCGGGATGGGGCTGAACCGCCAGACGCGGCGGCCCGTGCGGACGTCGAAAGCCTGGATGTCGCCGGGCGGGTCGTTCTCGTACACGAGGCGGTCGCCGACGCCATTCCCGACGATGACCAGATCGCCGAAGACCACCGGCGGCGACGTGTTCGTGTAGTGGATCTTCTTCACCGGCCAGATCAGGTCAGCGGTGAGATCGACCTCACCCCCGCTGCCGAATGACGGAATCGGCTTGCCGGTGCGCGCATCGAGAGCGATGAGCTTCCACCGGCTGTTGATGAAGATGCGTCGCTCGCTGCCGCTGCTCCACGCGGCGACGCCACGGTGCACGAATCCCGTCCCGTTCGATGGCTGTCCGGCCTCCCACGCACGCGGGTCGTGCCGCCAGAGCTCGCGACCGCTGTTGGCGTCCAGTGCAACGACGGCACTGTACGGCGTGCTGAGATACAGCACGTCCTCGATCATCAGTGGCGTCGCCTGGAAGTTGCCGGGGCGCGCGGCGCGCGTGCTGTCGGTCGCGCTGATCACCTGCTCCCCGGTCGCCCAGCTCCACGCCGGT
>JANPKQ010000011.1:0-36372 GCA_031426115.1 Gemmatimonadaceae bacterium
CGTGAGCGCGATCGAGATCATCGCGGCGCTCTTCGGCGTCGCGGGCGTCTACCTCAGTGTCCGGCAGAACGTGTGGAACTGGCCCATCGGCATCGTGAACGTGACGCTGTACGTCGTCGTGTTCTACGAGGCCAGGCTGTACGCCGACATGGGGCTGCAAGTCATCTACATCCTGCTCGCACTGTATGGCTGGCATCAGTGGCTCTACGGCGGCCCGGGTCGAACCACTCTCGCGGTGAAGCGCGCGCGTCCGCGGGAGACCCTCATCGCCCTCGCCGTCGGCGCCGTCGGCGCGTGGGGGATCGGCGCCCTCCTCGCGCGGTTCACCAACGCCTCGCTCCCGCATCTCGACGCCGCCCTCACGAGCGCGAGCCTCGTCGCCCAATGGATGGCGACGCGCAAGCTGCTGGAGAACTGGCTGCTGTGGATCGTCGCGGACATCGTGTACATCGGCATGTTCATCTACAAGCGCCTGTATCCCACCGCGGCGCTGTACCTCGTCTTCACCGTGCTTGCGATCCTCGGCTATGCGCGGTGGAAGGCATCGCTTCGGGCGTCGGAGTCGTTTTCAGAATCCCGTTGACAGGCTGGCTTTCCAGAAGCCGAACTGGAAGAGCGTGAAGGAAATGAAGGACATGAAGGACTTCGGGTGGGCTTTGGGTCATTGCCCCTTTTCAGGATACCGTTGACAGGCTGGCCTTCTAGAAGCCTGAACGGGAAGAGCATGAAGAGATGAAGGACATGAAGAAGGGCAACGGCATTCGTTGCGGGTGCGGCGCAAGAGATTCTGCACCGAGATGCAAACAATGCAGTTGCCCTATCCGCGTCCATCCGCGTCATCCGCGGCAGCAGTTGCAGTTGCAGTTGCAGTTGCAGTTGCAGTTGCAGTTGTGTTGGACCTGTCTGCGTTCGTCCGCGGCGGGTGAAGTCACTATTCGTAGGCACGTCCTTCCAGGTCATCCGCGGCACCCGACATGATTCGCGAGCCACGATGAACAGCGTTCGGCGAATCGTCGTCACGGGATCGGAGTCCACCGGCAAGACGACGCTCGCTGGTCGGCTGGCCGAGCGGTACGAGACCGTGGCGGCGCCGGAGTTCTCACGGGTGTATGCGGAGGGGCGTCGTGTGCCGCTCGATCGCCACGATGTGGAGGCGATTGCTACGGGGCAGATCGCTCTCGAGGATCGGTTTCGTCGAAGAGCAAACGGCCTGCTCGTGCTCGACACCGACCTGTTCAGCACCGTCGTGTATGGTCCGCACTACTACGGGACGCTGGAGCCGTGGATCGAGCACCGTGCGGTCGAGCGACGAGGCGACCTCTATCTGCTGATGGACATCGACGTGCCGTGGACGCCGGATCCCATCCGGGACCGGGGTGAACAGCGCGCCCGGATGCACGCGCTTTTCCGCACGGTCCTCGAGCGGCACGGCCTGAACCACGTCACGATCGGTGGGGCGTGGGAGCAGCGGTTCGAGCGGTCGGTGGTCGCGATCGACGGCGCATGAGAGTCGCGCCCGGATCTGCGGCCTCGTTCGCGCGCACCGCGCGCCACAGTCAGGATTCGCGCTCGGTCTCGACGAACGTTCGGAAGCCGCGATCGAACAGCGCCATCCACCCTTCTTCCAGCGACTTCGACGTGCGATCCGAGACGTTTCCGACGACGCCATCGGTGACTTCGAGGATCGTTGTGGCGCCCTGCTCGCGAAGCGCGAGGCGGAGCAGGCTCTGCGAGGGGCCGCCGAATGCCGCCGTGAGGTGGCCGGCGAGGTCCACGGAGTGACCGGGATCGAGCGCGATGACGGTGTACCAGACGACGCCGCCTCCGTTCTCGGCTTCCTCGTAGAGACGTCCGCCGAGCCGCACCTCGAAGCGCATGCCGATCGGCTTGGCGGATGCGTAGAAGTCGCGCGGCCACCAATGGTGTGCCTCCTCCGTGAGCATCTGCCAGACGCGGGTGCGGGGTGCCTCGATCGGGATCTCGAGGGCGACGGTGAGGATGCCGGCGGGGGTGCGGTCGGTCGGGACGAGTGTGGGCATTTGTGACTCACGGGGTAGGCGTTCGGCGGCATCCCTGAACCGGATGAGGGAGCTCGCCCACGATGCTTCATAGGGCTGCACCCACCGCTCGTAGAGCTGCTGCAGTGGGATGGGATTGAGGTGATTCCAGCGCTCCCGCCCCTGTCGGCGGACGACGACGAAGCCCGCGGTCACGAGCACCTCGAGGTGCTTCATGACCGCATAACGCGAGGTCGGAAAAGCGGTTGCGAGCTCCCCCGTGGTGCGCGGCGAGTCGCGGAGCAAGTCGAGGATGGCCCGGCGGGTCGGGTCGGCGAGGGCCCGCCAGGTCTGGTCGAGCGGGTCGGCCGTGGCGAGGGGAGAATCGAACATCGGTGACATGTTACCCAACGGTAACATATCCTCACGTGCTGTCAAGGCCGGCCGGCCTTCCACGTCCAGTCACGCGCGGAGAAAGACTTCAGTGAGACCGGGATCCCTCGCCACCTGCGCCGACGGAGCGCAGCCGGTGATCTCCTGGCAATCGTGAATCAGGTGCGGGTGGTCGTAGTACCCCGACGAATCGACCGCGCGGCGGTCGCGCACTGAAGCCTCGCGCGACGATGTCTTCGCGGTTGCCTCAGCCGCCGGCTCGATCCGTATCGTCGCCCTCGAGCTGACGCTTCCCGGCACGCGGGGAATTCGTGAGCGCTGCCCGGGATGGCCGCGTCACGATGCGCAGGCGAATCGCGGCCGCAGTGAAGCCGGCCATCGCTCCGCCGATGGCGCCATAGGGAACGAACGACAGGGCGACCGCGCCGATGATCGTGCCGATGGCCGTCTCGGTGATGGCGCGCCAGAGAGGCACCCGGCGGAGCAGCAGCCACGCCTCGAGCGGCGCGAGCACCGCGCCGACTGCCGCCCCGAACGCCGCGGCGACACCCAGCTCGAGGCTGAAGAAGCCGGGGAACCCTACTCTGTGCAGGAGCAGCGAGAGGCCGAGCGCCACCACGCTCGTGATGGCCCCGACGATCGCACCGACGGTGCTCAGCGCCGCGGTGATAGCGACAATTCGGCCGGCTCGCGAGCGCGCGCTAGCGCCAGTCTCATCAGACATTGCGTTACAGGCCCGCCGACCGGAGGTGTGTGACGCGATCCACTCGTGAATGATGGCGAAGCGCGTCGCGCAGGGAAACACTCCACCCAAGCCGTTGACCGCCGCGCGTGCACCGCCACTGGTCGAGCCGCGCAAACCAGGGCCCGCAAACTCCCCCACTCTTGCGCCGGCCGAGGGCGTACGGTATGAGGGTACGGGCATTTGGACCACCGGCGCCCGCGACGGCCCGCGCCGTGGATCTTGCCCAAGCCACGTTGGCCCACCCCGACAAGGAGGAAGGCATGCGCGTTGGCATCGGATGGAAGACCGCGGTCCTGCTCGCGGCCCTGTGGTCCCCCGCACTCCCGCCCACCACCCTCGCAGCCCAGACCGCCACGGGTGTCATCGAGGGACGCGTCACCGACGCTGCGGGACGAGCGCTCGCGAACGCGCAAATCAGCATCGCGGGGACGAACCTCGGCGGCGCGGCCAACGAGACCGGCGCTTTTCGCATCGTCGGCGCCCCCGCCCGTCAGGTGGAGGTCCGCGCCCGCCGTATCGGCTACGGTCCGGCCAGCCAGAGCGTCATCGTCACCGCCGGGCAGACAGTCCGCGCGGATTTCGAGCTCCAGGTCTCGATCCTTCAGCTCGAGCAGATCGTCGTTACTGGCAGCGGGCAGCAGGTCGAGGTGAAGCGCCTCGGCAATACTGTCGCAGTGATCCAGCCGCAGGAGAACGTCCCGGTGCGGGACATCTCGTCGCTGCTCGCCGCACGCGAGCCGGGCCTTTCGGCGATCACGAGCGCGGGGCTCACCGGCGAGGGCGCGCGGATCCGGATTCGCGGAAACGCCAGCCTCACCCAGTCGAACGAGCCGGTGATCTTCGTCGACGGGATCCGGATCAACACCGGGGGCGCGCGCACCTCGCGCCTCGACGACATCGATCCATCGTCGATCGAGCGCGTCGAGATCCTCAAGGGCGCGGCGGCCGCTACGCTGTATGGCACCGAAGCCTCGAATGGCGTCATTCAGATCTTCACGAAGATGGGAACGGTGGGCCCACCGCGCTGGAAGTTCAGCCTCGACCAGGAGGCGATCCAGTTCCCTGATCGCGTGGCGCCGAACGCGGGATACGCGCGCACCCAGGGGCAGGCGGACAGTCTCGCAGCCTTCTGGAAACGCCCGGGGCTCGCCCCTTTCGAGGTGTTCGAGGTACCGATCTGGCGCGACTACTTCAGCGAGACCGGCCTCGCATCGACGCTCGGCGCGCAGGTCTCGGGCGGCGGTGGCGCGATGACCTACTTCGCCTCGGGGCGCTATCAGACGGAGAACGGGCCGATCGGGGGTGAGTCGGTGGGGCCGGCGCAGGACGCACTGCGCCGCATCCAGACATCGCTGAATCTGTCGCTGGTGCCCATGAACAACGTCCGTCTGGGGTTCCGGACCGCCTTCTACAACATCTGGAGCGCGATCCCCGGCGGTGGCATCATCGGCAACAGCATCTACGGCACCTACGCCCTCGCGAACTATGCGCGCCCTGAAATCGCCAACTGCATCAAGTCGACCTACGTCTCGCCGGGTCGATGCAGCGGGCCGGGCAATCCATTCGGGAACGCCGCGTTCATGACGGTGCGCGAGTCGCTGCAGCAGGAGTCCGAGGAGACGGTCAACCGCTACAACGGCGCCGTGAGCGCCACCTGGACGCCGAGCACGGAGCTCAACGTCGATGTCACGGCGGGCTGGGATGTCGCCAACCGACGGAGCTTCACCTTCTCGCGATTCCGCTACGACATCGACGAGTACACCCAGAACAACATCGAGGGATCGCGCGGCGTCAACGAGTCGCAGACGCGCGTCCTGACGCTCGACACCAAGGCCGCCTGGAACCGGCCGATCTCGTCCGCGGTGTCATCCGCGCTCGTGGTCGGGATGCAGGTGTTCAACGATCGTTCCGCCAACTCCTCCGGCTCGTCGACGAACCTTCCGGGCCCCGGCATCGGTGTGGTCGGCGCCGGGGGGCAGAACATCAGCGTCGGCGAGAGCTTCCAGACCTCGATCAACGGCGGCTACTTCGCGCAGGAGCAACTTGGCTTCAATGACTGGGCCTTCCTGACCGTCGGCGGGCGGTACGATTTCGCGAGCGCGTTCGGCGAAGATTCGCCGGGCGTGTGGTATCCGAAGGCGAGCCTCTCGGTGATTCCCAGCGACATCGATGCGTGGCCGAGTCCACTGGGCCTCGCGACGCTGCGCGTCCGCGCGGCGATCGGCCGCTCCGGACGGCAGCCAGGAGGCTTCGACAAATTCACGACTTTCGCGCCGCTCCGCTCCGAGCTCGGCGCGGGGCTCGTGCCTTCGCAGCTTGGCAACCAGAGCCTCAAGCCGGAGGTTGCCACGGAGATCGAGGGCGGCTTCGAGGCCGGCTTCCTCGACGAGCGACTGGGACTCACGGCGACCGCATGGCACCGCACCGTCGAAGATCTGCTCATCGCGCGGCAGTTCGCCGTCTCGGGCGGATTCCGGCAGTCCCAGCTCGACAACATCGGCGAGATCGAGGCGAACGGCTACGAGCTCGGAGCTCGGGCGGTGGCGTTGAACCGTCCGGAGCTCGCAATCGACCTCAACGCGAGCGCCTCGTACATCAAGCAGACGGTAGTCTCCCTCGGCGCGACTCGGTCGATCAAGACGAACGCCGGTTACCAGCGCCATCGCGTCTTCCTGAAGACGGGAGCTCCGCTCGGCTCGATCTACGTGCCGCGCATCGCGCTTGCGTGCCCCGGCGGCGGGACGACTCCGGCGAAGAACAAGCTTGGCGCCGACATCGCGTGCTATGGCCCCGGACAGTTCCCGATCAGCCTCAACGGGAATGGCCGGGCAGCGACCGAAGCCGAGCTGCTCGCCTACCTCGCGGCGCCGCGTGACCTCAAGACTACCGCGGTGCAGACCGCGCTGCGCCCACTGCTCGCCGACTTCGATGGCAGCGGCAACCTCTTCGAGCAGCGCATCGGCGACATCTTCCCGGACTGGACGGGTACGTTCGGCACCGACGTGACCTTCCGAAAGAACTGGCAGGTCCACGGCCTGTTCGAATGGCGAACGGGCTTCATGGTGCACAATCTCACGCATGCGTTCCGCGGTGCGCAGCACGCGACCCTCGGATCGAACCTGCGGGATTACGCCGCGATCGAGGCGATCCTGGTCAACCCTGCCAGCACGGCGCAGCAGCGTCTCGATGCCGCCAACATCTACATCCGTCATCACCGCCGGCTTCTCGAGCCCGGGCTGAGTGAGTTCGAAAACGGGAACTTCCTGCGATTCAACGAGCTGTCGCTGACCTACAACGCTTCACCCGACCTGGCGCGCCGCTTCGGCGCGAGCTCGCTGGCCGTCACCGTCTCGGGACGGAATCTCGCGCTGTGGACCAACTACTCGGGCTCCGATCCGGAGATCAGCTACGGCGGGCGGCAGCCCGGCGGTGGCGTCGAGGCGAACTTCAACGACTCGAACGACTCGTTCGGCATGCCTGTCCCGCGGCGATACGGCCTGCGGATCAACCTTGGCTATTGAGGCGACGATGTCTGGACATGGAACGCAGCGGCGTGGCCGCCTCGATGCCCGAGTGACCGAGCGGCCCACGCGTCTCGCGGCACGAGGCGCCGCCCTCGCGCTCGGCGTCACTCTCGCGGCATGCAGCATCTTCGACACGAACATCGAGAACCCGAATGCGGTGGAGGAGGGCGCGCTCGGCGATGCCGCGAGCGCGGCGACCCAGGCGAACGGACTCGGCGCCGCCGTCACCCGCGCGCTGACCTCCGCCTACGGCCCATACTCCGTCGCGAGCGACGAGCTTACCTGGGTAGGCTCCCGCGAGCATTGGGGCCAGCTCGACGTCGGCGACATCTCCGACCCGCAGAATGAATACACCAACGCGGCGTATCCGCTGATGAGTGAGATACGCTGGCTCTCCGACTATACCATCGCGCGGCTGGAGGGCTTCGACAAGGCGCAAACGCTGCGCAATCGCGCCGACCTCGGACGCACCTACGTCTACGCGGCGATCGCGTACATCACCATCGGTGACATTTACGATGATTTCGTGCTCACCTCCGACCGGACCACGAACGCGGCACCGATTGGCGAGGCCAACATGCGGGTGGCTTACGACTCGGCGATCGGCTACCTCGATCGCGGGCTGACGATCGCGCAGGCGACCGCGAACACGGACCTGCAGCGGCAGATTCTGGGATTGCGCGCACGCGCGAAGTTCTCGCGAGCCGTCTGGCAAAAACTCAAGCCCGCGCGGACGACGCCTGCTGATCCGCTCATCAACGATCCTGGCGCCACTGCCGATGCGACTGCAGCCCTCGCGGTGATGTCCGGCGATTACCGCTTCCGGCTCACCCCGACGACGGCGAACACCGGGACGAACAACATCGGCTCCGAGATCAACTCGCGGCAGGAGGTTCGCGCCGGCGGCGACTACGTGAACCCCGACCCCGCCCGAAACAACCTCACTCCCCTCGCCGGGCTCGCGGGAATCAAGCTTCGCGATCCGATCACCGGGGCGCCCGACCCGGTGATCGCCCGCGCGATTGACGATTGCTGCCGGGTGGCATCGACGACCCAGGTCCCGATGACCATGACATCGGCGAGGGAGATGCACCTGATCCTCGCTGAGGCGGCGCTGGCGCAGGGCAATGTTGCGGAGGCGAGGACCCGGATCAACACCGTCCGCGCCCTCGATGCGCTGCCGGCCTGGGACGGCATCACGCCGGCCCCGATCGCAATGCTGATGCACGAGCGCCGCGTGAACCTCTTCTTCCAGGCGCGGCGCCTGCACGACCTCTACCGGTTCGGCGTCGACGCTGACCGGTGGCTCGCAACGTCCGTCGCTTCCCGGAAGGCCTGCTTCTTCCCCGTGGCGACGATCGAGCGACAGTCGAATCCACTGGCGCCACAGCCGGCTACCGACCGCGCGGCCTACTGCCAGTGACCGACCGGTGAAAGCGCACGGCCCCGTGGCGAGAAGCCACGGGGCCGTGCCGCTTCATGGGACCACCTTCTTGTCAGGGTGGGATGACGACCGGTCCGTCCCCGTCTCCGCCGGAGCCGGAGCCCAGGGCGTTGACCAGAAGCGCAACGACTGCGGCAGCGCCGACACCGATCGCCCCGACGCCGACAGTGCGCCACCGATCGAGCGAACGGTGCTCCGCGCTCGCAAGCGCGAAACGCGGAACCGTGATACGTTCGCCAGCCCACGCAACGCGGGAGTCGCCGCGGCCGGTCTCGCTGACGGCGATGAGGAGCGATGAATCGGACGCAGTGATGATGCGCCCACTCACGCTCATCGTTCCCGCGCCGAGCAGCGGCGCGAGGCTCGTCGCGCCGGTCTCCGTCAGGTGAATCCGCACATCGGCCCCCGCGCCAGGCGGCTCGTTCACCGCATTGTATCGATAGCAGCCGCCGAGCAGCACGGCCGCAACCGCGTAGCGCAGCACGGCCGATGCGCGACGACGAAAGGGGGCGCGCGATTCGCGGGATGTATCGTGCGGGGAAGAGGTCATGACGCGGTCTGATGTACGGTGCCGCCGCGAGTGGCGCAAGCGGTCTCGCGCTTCATGGTCGGCATACACTCCATCGCGGATTCGCTGCAGTGCCAGCGCGAAGCTCAGGCCCCCCGGGAAGACACCGTGTCTCCGCTGTGTGGGGCGGCAACCAGTGGCCCATCGGCGCTCCAGGGCGCGAAGATCGGCAGAAGCATCAGTCCGGGGATCGCGATGATCACGGTGACCAGGAAGAAGGTCCCCCACCCCGCCGATTGGGCGACCGCGCCGCCAGCAGAACCAATCACGTCCCGGCCGACACCCGTCAGGCTCGAGAGCAGCGCGAACTGGGTGGCCGAGAAGCGCGGGCTGCACATGCTCATCATGAACGCGACGAAGCCGGCGCTGACCATCCCCATGCAGAAATTCTCCACAAGGATCACGACGACGAGCAGGGAGTATTCCCGGCCGGTGAGCGCGAGGGCGTAGTAGCCGAGGTTACTCGCGGCCTGAAGCAGGCCGAACACCCAGAGCGACCGGTTGATCCCGATCCTCGCGACGAGCGCGCCGCCGGCGATCGCGCCGACGATCGTCGCTAAGATTCCGAGCCCGCCCTTGATCGCGCCGATGTCGGTCTGGGTGAAGCCGAGGTCGATCAGGAAGGGGACGGACAGCGTCAGCGTCAGGGAGTCGGGCAGCTTGTAGAGCACGACGAAGACAAGCACGAGCATGGCCGTGCGGACGCCAGCCCGCTGGAAGAACTCCCGGAAGGGGAGCACGACCGCGTCGGCGAATGTCTGCGGCGGGAGGCCGCGGAGCGCGGGCTCGGGCGCCCAGAGCACTGCGCCAATGCCGACAAGCATGAGCAGCGACATCACGAGGTATACGCCGGCCCATGGCATGCGGTCGGCGAGGATGAACGCGAGCGAGCTGGTGGCGAGGAGGGCGACGCGATAGCCGACGACGAAGATGGCGGCGCCCGCCCCCATCTCCCGCTCGACGAGGACGTCCGCGCGATACGCATCCGCGACGACATCCTGGGATGCGCTGAAGAACGCGATGCAAACGGCGTTGACGGCGAGCATCTGGAGGCTCAGCCGCGGATCGTGCAGCGACATCGCCGCGATCGCGACGAGCAGGGCGAGCTGAATGATGAGTAGCCACCCTCGGCGCCGGCCGAGGAAGGGCGGGACGTAACGATCGAAGAAGGGCGCCCAGATGAACTTCAGCGAATACGGGAGCGCGACGAGCCCGAACACGCCGATCGTCTTCAGGTCGCGGCCTTCCACACGCATCCACGCCGCGAGGGTCTGGCTCGTGAGAAAGAGCGGAAGTCCCGACGCGAAGCCGAGGAGTGTGAGGACCGCCATCTTCCGCTGGCCCCAGAGCTGGAACATTGGCGGGGCCCCCCGCGGCTCCAGCCCGCGGTGACTCTCGGGAGTGGGGGTCGATAAACGAGGGCTCATTGGCGGATCACCATCTCGTGCCCGAGGTCGGCGTGTCTCGCATTGGCATGATCACGATCATCGCGGTTGGCGCGTCACGTTCCGCGCGGTCGCCGCCAGCGCCGGGCTGCAACGAGCGAGCCGGCGAGGCACAACAGGAAGAACATGGCCACCGCGGCGGAACCCATTGCGACGGTCGCGTCGCCGCGCTCGCGCGACAGGTAGGCAATCACCGACGCGCCCGTCGCGAGCAGGCTGTACATGAGCTGGTGCGCGGCCGCATAGACGAGGCTCGCGCTCTCCCGCAGTCCGCTGACCCGCACTTCCAGCTCGCCGCGATTCGCGCGGACGAGGAAGCGCTGGATTCCCTCAGGGATCGTCAGCGCCGACAGCGCCATCTCACGCAGGGCTCCGCGCGTCAGACCCACCCAGTCGCGATCGCGGCCGAGGACGAATTCCTCGAGATAGGGCTGGATCGTGCGCATCGGGTTCAGCGCCGGGTCGAGAAAAGTGCACAGGCCGAGCAGCAGGAGGAGCGTGCGCTCGAGCAGCACCCAATCCTTGGGCACCTCGAAGGTCGACGTGAGGTCACGGAAGGAGATGTCGAGCTTCCGCAGGTCGGCCATCGCCTCGAGCTTCGTCTTCATGTCCACCTGGACATCGCTGAGGCTCCACGACTCGATCGTGAGGTCTTCGAGGAAGCGGCGCTGGAAGTACTCGATGACGCGCTCGGCCACATCCCCGGCGACCGCCGGATCCTCGACGCGCGCGACGAAGCCCATCCGGCGCAGGGCGCCGGTGATCTTTGCATTGTCGCGGCGGATGACACCCTCGAGGAACATCGGGATGCCTTCCTTCATCTGCGGGGACAGCTCGCCGACCGCCCCGAAGTCGAGGAACGTGATCCCGCCATCGGGCCGCACGAGAATGTTCCCCGGGTGCGGATCGGCGTGATACACGCCGTCGATGAAGATCATCTGGCAGTACGCAGTGAGGATCCGCTGTGCCAGCGCCGTACGATCGATGCCGTGGCTCTCGAGCGCCGCGACGTCGGTGACCTTGTCGCCCTCGAGGAATTCGGTGGTGAGAATGCGGCCGGTGGAGAATTCCGGAACGACGACCGGGAACCGCACCATCGGGTCGTCAGTGAAGCGCGCCGCGATGAGGTTGATGTGCTCGGCCTCCTTGGTGAAGTCGAGCTCCTCCATGATCATCTCGCGCACCTCGGAGTGATACGACTCGAGGCCGCGGATGCGCGTGAAAAACTGGATGATGCCAAGGATGCGGCGGATCGCTCGGAGATCGAGCCGGACGATCCGGTCGATGTCGGCATGCTGTACCTTGAGCGCGACGCGCCGGCCGTCGTGCAGCCGTGCTTCGTGCACCTGCGCGAGCGATGCGCTGGCGATGGGCTCGGGGTCGAACGAGGCGAAGAGATCCTCGGGATCCTTCCCGAATTCGGCGCGGATGCGCCCGCGGATCTGCTCGAGGGGCCGCGCCGGCACCTGGTCCTGAAGCCCTTCGAGGCCGCTGCGGAATTCCTCGGGAAGGAAGTTCGTGAGGATGCTGATGAGCTGGCCGACCTTGATGAACAGGCCGTTGAGCTCGAGGATCGTGCGCTCGACACGCCGAGCGTTGCGACGGTGCCGCTCGACGAGCCCGCGCGCGTACGCATCCGGACCGAGCAGGGGCCGCCAGAGCCGCAGCCAGAGATAGCTGGCGAGGACCCGGATGGTGACCGAATACGCGCGGGCGACGCGGAAGCGGGGCGGGCGGTCGCGCCGAGCGAGTGGATCCATGGTTTGAAGGTGGTCGCGGTCCCGGGGGTGGGCCAGTGGGGTTCGGGCCTCGCGATCACCGGACGTCGGGTTAACACCGTGTTCGGAGGTGTCAGAAGCAGAGAAGCAGAGGCGCGGAGCGACATACCCAGAAGCAACGG
Organism: Gemmatimonadaceae bacterium; assembly: GCA_031426115.1. Classification (GTDB taxonomy): domain Bacteria; phylum Gemmatimonadota; class Gemmatimonadetes; order Gemmatimonadales; family Gemmatimonadaceae; genus JANPKQ01. The sequence continues at coordinate 12,017 of JANPKQ010000011.1, forward strand.
CGGAAGCGCGCAGAGCGCTGATCGCCGCTGGGCTGATCGCCAATGCGCTCGGGCGTTCACGGGAACGGCATTGGCATTGGTCACTTCAACCCCGATGCCGTTCCTAATTCCTTAGGTCTAGGGAGTCGACAGCAAGGGATAAGGACAAGGGACAAGTCGCCAGTAACTCAAGCTCGGTAGTCGCCAGGATCACAACTCGGGACCCTCTATGCCTCGGGCATCCGGACCGTCGCGCCGTACGCCGTACCGTCGCTTGAGACACGAGGGTCCCGAGTTCTGAGCCTAGTGGACTATCGCGCTTGAGTTGCTATCGACTTGTCCCTTGTCCTTATCCCTTGCTGTCGACTTCGAGTTGCCGCGTCCACCGCGAGGGCGCGGCTGACGGCATCGGTCGATGCCCTTCGGAACGAGGTTCAGGCCTCGGTCGTCCCGGGGATGCCCATCCCGACAACTTCACCTTGCCATTGGGAACCCGCCGTGAGCATCCGCACCTTCGTTCTCGCCATCGCCATGTTCGCGGTCGCTCCCGCAGCCGCGGGCGCGCAGTCCACCTATGCACCAACGGGTGACACGCTGCGGTATCGCGAGGTGATCACGATGCAACTGGCATCGCGGTCGCCACAGGGCGAGACTCCAGTATCCATCGAGCAGGAGGCTACGCTCGCGATCGTCCTGTTTCCCGTCGATACAGCGCACGCCTGGTTCGAGGCGTTCCGCTTCGCGCACACGATCCCCGAGGGTCGCCAGACTCCGCCCACGGGCAGCATGCTGAAGAAGCCATACCGCCTCAAGTTCGACCCACGCGGCCGAACGGAGGAGATCAGCGTGCCCGTGTTTCCACAGAACGTGGGTGCCGTCGATCCGACGCAGCAGTTCGCGGATTTCTTCCCCCGGCTCCCCGCAACCCCGCTGCGGCTCGGGCTGGTGTGGACGGACACGGCCACACGGAACATGACGAACGGAGACAAGACGATGGCGACCCGGTTGGTCGCCAGCTATGTCGTGGAGCGTGATACCGTGGTCGCTGGCGAGCCTGCGTTCGTGATCGGCATCCGGCAGCAGACCACGTATGCGACCGACGTCGGGGTTCCCGGCAGGGCAATGCGCGTCGGTTTCACGAACTCGGGAAGCGACAACGGCTTCGTGGTTTTCTCGAAGGCCGGCCGCATGCTCAGCCGACAGCGCTTCGTCAGCGTCACCGGCAGAACGACCATTACCGGCGGTGATGCCGGAACCGTGGAAACGACCCAAACCGGCACCTTCATGGCCCGCGTCGAATTGGTGAAATAGCGCGCGGCTAACCGAAGAGTCAGCAGCGCACCCTCTTCAGCAAGCCTCTATCTTGCTATACACAGATGTATTCACGTCCGTCACCCAGACTCAGAGGCTCGCCGTGCTCGCTCGTTCCCTGGTCCTTTCCTTCCTCGCGCTCGGCTCGATCGCCGCATCCGCAGATGCCCAGTCCGCATACGCGCGCACGGGCCGGGATACGCTCCGCTTCCGCGAGGTCACGACCACCAACGTGCGCGTCACGACGCCGCAGGGTGATGTGCCGATCTCGCTCGTGCATGACGCGACCATCGGCGTCCTGCTGTTCCCGGGCGACTCGGCGCGCGGGTGGTACGACGGGTTGAAGCTCACCGTGACATCGCCCGCCGGAAGCCAGGATCTCGAAACGGCGTCGGTCCTGCGGCAGCCGTTTGCACTTGCCTTCGACACGCGTGGGAACGTCAAGTTGAACAGCGCTCCTACCTTCCCGGAGAGCTTCGAGAACGTCACCGACCTGACGTACCAGTTCGCGGACTTCTTCCTGCGCCTGCCGGCGGCGCCGCTGCGCCTCGGGATGACGTGGACCGACAGCTTGACCCGGTCCACGAGCAAGGGGGACAAGTCGTCCTCCGTGAGCTCCGTCTCGAGCTACCGCGTCGAGCGCGACACGACGGTTGCGGGTCAGCCGGCGTTCGTCATCAGCCAGAAGCAGCAGGTCCGCACCGAGAGCGATGGCCCCGTCGCTGGCCAGCCGGTGCGTGCGCACTCCCTGTCGACTGGCACCGATGACGGGTTCTTCGTGTTCTCGAAGTCGGGCGAGATCCTTGGACGCCAGCGGACCGGAACCCTCAGCGGTGCAACCACCATTTCCGGCGGGGCGGGATCCATGGAGATGGCGCAGGCGTTCACCTTCACGAGCCGCACCGAACGAATCCGGTAGGCCGGTGTCCGGCGCCGCACGCCGGACAGATTGACCATCGATGCATTGATCCACGGGCGCGCGGCCTCGACTGCGCGCCCGCGTTCCTGTCCTCCCAAGATGCCATGCTGCTCGCCACCACCGAACGAGGACTGTACTGCGAAGCCGGGGACTTCTACATCGACCCGTGGCTTCCGGTGGATCGCGCCGTGGTCACCCACGCGCATGGCGACCACGCGCGGTGGGGATGCAGGAGCTACGTCGGCTCCCTCGAGGGACGGCGGGTCATGCTCACGCGCCTTGGCGGCGACGCATCCATCCTGTCCGTCGCGTTCGGCGAGACGTTCTCGATCAACGGCGTGCGGCTGTCCCTCCATCCGGCGGGACACATCCTCGGCTCCGCGCAGGTTCGCGTCGAGCATCGGGGCGAAGTGTGGGTGGTGTCCGGAGATTACAAGACGGAGCCAGACCCCACCTGCACGCCATTCGAGCCGGTGCGCTGCCACACCTTCATCACCGAGTCCACCTTCGGGCTGCCGATCTATCGGTGGGAGCCGCAGGCGGAGACGTTCGCTGAGATCCGCGCATGGTGGAGGGCGAACGCAGCAGCGGGGCGCGCGTCGATCCTCTACGCCTATGCCCTCGGCAAGGCGCAGCGGCTCCTCGCTGGATTCGCCGACGCGACCGAGGGACCGATCTACACCCACGGTGCGGTCGAGCGGCTGAATCGCGATTACCGCGACGGTGGCGTGAAGCTGCCGCCGACGACGTACGCGGGCTCGCTTCCCCGCGGTCACGACTATGCGGGATCGCTCATCGTCGCCCCGCCCTCGGCGCAGGGGAGCACCTGGCTGCGGAAGTTCGGCGCTGCATCGACGGCGTTCGCGTCGGGATGGATGCGAATACGCGGCACGCGCCGCCGCCGTTCGGTGGACCGTGGCTTCGCCCTCTCCGATCACGTGGACTGGCCGTCACTGCTCGGCGCGATCGAGGCGACAGGTGCGCACAATGTCCTCGTCACCCACGGCTACCGCGAGCCGGTGGTGCGCTGGCTGCGCGAGCGCGGGCTCACCGCGGACTCCCTCACCAGCCGATGGGAGGGTGAGCCCGAGGAGGATCCGCTCACTCCCGACGAGGAGAGCGAGGCGTGAAGCGATTCGCCTCGTTGTTCGCGGAGATCGATGCGAGCACGCGTACCAACGACAAGGTGGACGCGATGACCCGCTACTTCGCGGCCGCCAATCCGGCCGATGCGGCGTGGGCCGTGTATTTCCTCGGCGGCGGGCGGCCAAAGCGACTGATCCCGGTGCGCCGCCTTGCGACGTGGGCCGGAGCGGAGAGCGATGTCCCCGAATGGCTGTTCGAGGAATGCTACGAGTCAGTGGGGGATCTCGCCGAGACGATTGCGCTGCTGCTCCCGCGCGCGGCCGCGACGAGCGATCGGCCGCTTCACGAGTGGATCGAGCGACACCTGCTGCCGCTCGCGACGGCGACCGAGGAGGAACAGCGCGCCGCCATCCTCGCTGCATGGAGGGAGCTCGATGGCACGGAGCGGCTGGTGTGGAACAAGCTCATCACCGGAGCCTTTCGAGTAGGTGTGTCGCAGCAACTCGTCGTGCGCGCGCTGGCGCAGGTCAACGGGATCGATGAAGGGGTCATTGCGCACCGCCTCACGGGCGCATGGGAGCCGACGCCGGACGCCTACGCGCGCCTGTTCTCGGGCGACACCGGGGACGCCGACACCTCACGGCCGTATCCCTTCTACCTCGCGTACGCGCTGGAATCTTCGATCGAAGAGCTCGGCGACGCCAATGAATGGCAGGTCGAGTGGAAGTGGGATGGCATCCGGGCCCAGGTGATCCGTCGTGACTGGAAGACGTTCATCTGGACGCGTGGCGAGGAGCTGGTGACGGACCGCTATCCCGAGATTGCCGAAGCCGCGGCGTTGCTGCCACCGGGCACCGTCATCGACGGCGAGATCATGCCGTGGAAGGATGGCAAGCCTCTGCCCTTTGCGCAGTTGCAGCGACGGATCGGCCGCAGGACGCTCGGCGCCAAGCTCAGGGCCGAGGTGCCCGTCGTCCTCATCGCCTACGATCTGCTCGAGCTCGGCGGCGTCGACGTGCGCGAGCGACCGCTGTCGTGGCGCCGGGCCGAGCTCGCGGGGCTCGTCTCGAACAAGCGCGCTGAATCGCGGATCATCATCTCCCCCGTCGCCGCGACCGCGAGCTGGGACGATGTCCGTGCAGCGCACGAGCGCGCTCGTGCGCTGTGCGCCGAGGGGCTGATGCTGAAACGGCTCGAATCGGCGTATGGCGTCGGCCGTCGAAAGGGGGGATGGTGGAAGTGGAAGGTCGTGCCGTACACCGTGGACGCCGTGCTCGTCTATGCGCAGGCGGGAAGCGGACGGCGAGCATCACTCCATACCGACTACACCTTCGCCGTCTGGGATGGCGACGCATTGGTACCGTTCGCGAAGGCCTACTCCGGGCTCACTGATGTCGAGCTTCGCCAGCTCGACGCGTGGATCCGCCGGAATACGCTGGAGAAGTTCGGGCCGGTGCGATCGCTGAAGCAGGAGCACGTCTTCGAGCTCGCGTTCGAGGGGATCGCCGAGTCGCCGCGGCACAAGGCCGGGGTCGCGGTACGCTTTCCGCGGATCCTGCGCTGGCGGACGGACAAGACACCGAAGGATGCCGATTCGCTCGCGACGCTGCGGGCGATGATGGTGCTGCCGTCGTGAGTACCCCGTCGCGTGACGCGCCGCAGGCGATCGAGTCAATGTTCGGGAGGGGGACGGATCTGCCGCTTCGTTCAGCGGCGGCCGGCGCGCTGTCTTCCGGGAGGGCCGTTCATGATGCGATCTCGAATGTCGCCGCTGCTCGTCCGCGTCGCGTGGACGGGGATCATCGTGCTCGTCGCCATCGGCGTCACGTCGAGTGTCGCACGGTGGATCTTCGTGGCCGATCTCGCGGCTCGCTTCGATCCATTCCGCGAACGGATGCTGGCCGCGATTGGCCTCGAAGATCCGTTCGCCTCCGCGCGCGCGGCTCAGCTGGCGATCGTGGATGGTCGATTTGCCCGCCATCCGGTAATGATCTCGCTGCACGTCCTCGCGGGTGCGCTGTTCCTCGTGCTCGCCTTGCTCCAGCTCTCGTCGCGCATTCGCGGGCGGTACCCGGCCTATCATCGCTGGTCCGGTCGACTGCTCGTCGTGCTCGGGGGGCTCACGGCGATCGCCGGCCTGTACTTTGGCCTGTTGATGCCGTACGCGGGAGCGTGGGAGGCGAGCGCGATCGCGCTGTTCGGCGGCCTGTTTCTGGTAGCGATCGGCAAGGGTGTCGTCGCGATCCGCCGTGGCAACGTGATCGCCCACCGCGAGTGGATGATCCGCGCCTTCGCGGTCGCGATCGGGATATCCACCGTGCGGATCGTCGCGGCGATTCTCGATCTCACGCTCACGCCGGCCGGCTTCACCCCGGCGCGAATCTTCGTATTGTCGATCTGGATTGGCTTGTCGATGACCGTTATCGCCGCGGAGCTCTGGCTCGCCCGGACGCGTCGGGCGTCGGGGACGCCAGTCGAGGCAGCGGCTCGGAGGCGACGGGTGACGAGCGGCGAGATCGATATCGCGCTGGCGAGGCGCGTGCCCTAGGGGAAGACCGGCGATGAGCCATGACGCGGTCGCGTCGTGGTTCGCCGAGCGTGGATGGTCACCGTTCGGGTTCCAGCGCGAGGTGTGGCAGGCGTATCTCGCGGGAGAGAGCGGGCTGATTCACGCGGCGACCGGGACGGGAAAGACGCTCGCCGCGTGGATGGGACCGATGCTGGAATGGCAGCGCGAGCAGTGCGAGCAGCGCGACGGCGCGCGGGGGATGGAGCCATCGACGAAGCGCCGACGCATCGATGCCCCCGCACTCCGCGTCCTGTGGATCACGCCACTGCGCGCGCTCGCGGCCGATACCCACGTGGCACTGACGGACGCGCAACGCGACCTCGCGCCATCGTGGACCGTCGAGACGCGGACGAGCGACACGTCGCCGGAAACGCGCGCGCGGCAGGGAAAACGATTGCCGACGACTCTCGTGACGACCCCCGAGAGCCTGTCGCTGATGCTGACGCGGCCAGACGCGCCGACGATCTTCCGCGACCTGGGTGTCGTCGTCGTGGACGAGTGGCACGAGCTGATGGGGACGAAGCGTGGCGTGCAGGTCGAGCTCGCACTCGCGAGGGTGCGCCGGCTGCGTCCGGGGGTTCGAACCTGGGGACTGTCAGCGACGATCGGGAACCTCGATGAGGCGCGCGATACGCTGCTCGGTGCGAGCCGCGTGCGTGGTCCGTCGCGCATCGTGCGCGGCGTCGAGCCGAAGGGAGTGATCGTGGATGCGGCGATTCCTCCGGTCGTCGAGCGCTTTCCATGGGCCGGGCACCTCGGAACGCAGATGCTGCCGCAGGTCGTGGCGGCCATCGAGGAGGGAACGAGTGCGATCGTGTTCACGAACACACGCTCGCAGACCGAGATCTGGTATCAGGCTTTGCTCGCCGCGCGGCCGGACTGGGCCGGCGTCATCGCGCTGCATCACGGATCGCTCGACCGGAAGCAACGCGACTGGGTCGAACAAGGCCTTCGCGACGGGCGCCTGCGCTGCGTCGTCGCGACGTCGAGCCTCGACCTCGGCGTGGACTTCTCGCCGGTGGACCGCGTCCTCCAGATCGGGAGCCCGAAGGCGGTCGCACGGCTTCTCCAGCGCGCAGGACGCAGCGGTCACCGCCCTGGTGCTACGAGCCGCGTGACCTGCGTGCCGACGAATGCGCTCGAGCTCATCGAGATCGCGGCAGCCCGCGACGGGATCAATGCCGGTGCCGTGGAGTCGCGCTATCCCGTGATGCGTCCCCTCGATGTGCTCGCCCAGCACGTCGTGACGATCGCGCTCGGAGGGGGCTTCGATCCCGCGGGGCTCGTTGCGGAGGTGCGCGAGACGCAGGCGTACGCCGACCTCGGGGATGATGAGTGGGCGTGGGTGATGGAGTTCGTGACCAGCGGTGGCGAGACGCTGCGCGCGTATCCCGAGTACGCGAAGGTCGTGGCCGGTGAGAGCGGCTACGTCGTAGACAGCGCCCTCGTGGCGCGGCGACACCGGATGGCGATCGGCACGATCGTCAGCGACGCGCACATCGTGGTGCGGTATCTCCGTGGCCCGCGGCTCGGGTCGGTGGAGGAAAGCTTCGTCGCGCGGCTCAAGCCGGGCGACCGCTTCGTCTTTGCAGGGACTCCGCTCGAGTTTGTCCGAGTGCGCGACATGCAGGCATGGGTGCGCCGCGCGAAGAGCGCCAAGGGAAGCATTCCTCGTTGGATGGGAAGCCGCCTCCCGCTTTCCGGCGAGCTCGCCGCGGCGCTGCGACGACGCTTGGGCGAGGCGGCACGGGGCGAGTTCCGCGACCCGGAGATGCAGGCCGTGAAGCCGATTCTCGATGTGCAGGCAAAGGGGTCGCGGATTCCGTCGCCGCCCGAGCTGCTGATCGAGCGCGTGAAGACGCGGGAAGGCCACCATCTCTTCTTCTTCCCCTTCGAGGGTCGCCTCGTGCACGAGGGGCTGGCGGCGCTGTTCGCGTATCGAATCTCGCGATTGACGAAGATCACCTTTTCGATGGCCTCGAACGACTGGGGGTTCGAGCTGCTGTCGCCGGACATCGCTCCGCTCGAGGAGGCGATCGCGGCGGGCCTGCTCGATCCCGGCAACCTGCTGCACGACATCCCCGCGTCGCTCAACGCGACGGAGATGGCGCGGCGGCAGTTCCGGGAGATCGCGCGCGTCGCAGGACTCGTGTTCCCGGGGTATCCGCACTCGGGCAAGTCGGCGCGCCAGCTCCAGGCGTCGAGCGGGCTGTTCTTCGATGTCTTCCAGCGGTACGAGCCCGGAAACCTCCTCCTCTCCCAGGCGCATCGGGAAGTGCTGGAGCGCCAGCTCGAGAGCAGCCGGCTCGCGCGCACCCTCGAGCGGGTGTCGCAGGCGAGCGTCGTCATCACCAACCCGAAACGCACGCCCCCGCTGGCCTTTCCGCTTCTCGTGGACCGCGCGCGTGAGCGGGTATCGTCGGAGACGCTGGGTGAACGAATACGGAAGATGCAGCTCGTGCTGGAGCGCGCCGCGGGATGACCGTCATTCACGGCGCGTTCGAGATCGTCGTTGCGGGTGAGACGCTGACGTTGCTCCCGGAGCGTGCGGCGTACTGGGCGCGCGCCCGCACGTTGCTCGTCGCCGATCCCCATTTCGGGAAGGCGGCGACCTTTCGAGCGAGCGCGATCCCGGTGCCGCGCGGAACCACGACCGCGGCGCTGAGGCGGCTCGACGCGCTCATCGCACGCACCGGCGCGGTGCGGATCATCTTCCTCGGCGACTATCTCCATGCACGTGATGGCCGATCGCCCGAGACGCTGCGGGTGCTGGCCGAGTGGGGTGTGGCGCAGCGCGGTGTGGAGCTCGTTCTCGTTCGCGGGAACCACGACCGCCGCGCCGGTGATCCGCCCGCGGAGCTTGGTGTCCGGTGCACCGATGCGCCGATGGTGGACGCCCCGTTCATCCTTGCGCACCATCCGACAACGAGCACTGATGGCTATGTGCTGGCCGGGCACCTGCATCCCGGCGTCTCGCTTTCAGGACCCGGGCGAATGCGGGAGCGGCTGCCCTGCTTCTGGTTTGGTCGCGGGTGCGGCGTGCTTCCGGCGTTCGGCGACTTCACCGGACTTGCGGACGGGGCGCTGGAGCCCGGAGATCGGGTGATCGCGATCGCGGACGATGTCCTCGTGGAGGTCGCGATCGAGCAGCGGCGATAGGTGCGGGGCACTGCTCGCATGGCGCCGTCCCGACGCCGACCCTAGCATTCACCCGGCGCACGGCTCGCCGCATTGACGAGCTCGACGCCGTTCCCCTTGCCACTCGTCTCGAACCGCCCCTTCGATGACTCGACCCCTGCCTCCTCGACGCAACGCCAATCGCCTCATTGCGGGCATGTGGACGCTCGCCGCTGTCCTTGCCTGGACCGCGGTAGGGATCCGCTATTTCGGTTCCGGCGAGATGAACTGGACGACCGCGGCAATCGGATTCGTCTGCATCGCTCTGGGCCTCGCATCGTGGAAGCGCCGAACGATCGATGGGGCCCCGACCGATCCGCGCGGAACGCCGCCGTCGCCGTAGGTGCGCGTGCAGCGCTCGAGCTGGCAACGGTGGACGTTTCGGCTCGTTGCAGGCGTGTTGTTCATGGGGGCGATGCTGGCGGGACTGCGCGCGCTCGCGCGTTCGCGATCCTTCCAGCTGTTCGGCGAGATCATCGCACGGGTGGACACGCGCGACTCCGTCGTCGCGCTGACATTCGACGATGGGCCGGTGGCCGCGGTCGCCGACGAGCTGGTCGCTGAGCTGCGCGCGCGCGGAGTGCGTGCGACGTTCTTCGTGACGGGCATGGACCTCGCCGCCGCGCCGGAGGTCGGACGCGAGCTCGTTGCTGCGGGACACGAGCTCGGCAACCATACCTTCTCGCATCGCCGGATGGTGCTCGTCGCACCGTCCACGATGCGGCGCGAGATCGAGCCGACCGACTCGCTCATCCGCGCTGCGGGAGAGCGTGGCACCATCCGGTTCCGTCCGCCCTACGGCTACAAGCTCGTCGGCCTGCCGTATCACCTGGCCCGCACGAAGCGGATGACGGTGACGTGGGATGTCGAGCCGGAGTCGTACCCGGAAGTCGCCGCGACGTCGGCCGGCATCGTTGCGCACGTGCTCGAACGCGTGAGACCGGGTTCGATCATCCTTCTCCACCCCTGGTATCCGAGTCGGGCGACGACGCGAGCCGCCATCCCGGCGCTCGTGGACAGCCTCCAGGCGCGGGGCTATCGTGTGACGACGGTCGGCGAGCTGCTCGGCAAGTCCTGACACCGGTCGTCGATCCGGGCGCAGCGAGCGGACGCCAGGTTTTTCGCCTCAGTTCGGGAGACGTCCATGGCACTGGTTGTTCGAACGCTGCTTGCGACCACTGCGATCGGTTTCCTGACGCTGTCACCGACAGGGGCTGTTGCCCAGGTCGGAAGAATCAGTGCGGTCGTGGCCGCGCCAAGGCACGATCTGATGGTTGATCCGCTGGTGGGTGCGTCGGCCCTCGTCGCGCTGCCGATCGGGGAAGGCCGCCGAGTGCTGCGGGTCCAGGGCGAGAGGGTAGTGGGAGATGCGCGCCGCACCGGGGTGCCGTGCTCTGGCCTCGCTGAGCCGGGAACGTGTTCGCCCGAACCGGTCAGCGACGATGCGCGCATGACGACGGTGGCTTTCGGACTTGGGTTTGCGCTGCTGCGCGGAGCGCGCTTGGACGCGCAGCTCACCGCCGATCTGCGCATCGGGAGCATCCACGCCGACACGCGTGGGCTCGTCAGCGGCAGAGAGCTGAGTGCCGGGAAGTCGATCTGGGGTGGTGACCTCGGACTCCAGGCGTCGTGGTCGCCGTGGGCTCGCATGCCGCTTGCGCTCGAAGGCGGTTTCACGCTCGGTGCACTGCGGCCGATGGTACGTGAGGAGATCGTCGACGGCTACACGCCCTTCAACAACGGCTTCGCCGTGCGCAGGCTGAGTGTCGGCGCCGCATGGCGTCGCGGCACGCCGCGATAGTTGCGGGCAGCCGTCCAGCCGACTTGCCGGACACTGACGCATCAGCTTCCCGCCGACGCGCTGGTGGCGGCGCTACCTCGGTGCGACCGCTGACCATCTCGTTTCGTCCACTCACCGAGGGGGACTTTTCCATGCTGCACGAGTGGCTGTCGCGCGCTCATGTCGTCGCGTGGTGGGGACCCGCGCCGAGCCTTGCCGAGACCATCGCGGAGTTTCGTCCGCACACCGCGAGTGCTCCCGAGGTGCAGGGTTTCATCGCGCATGCTGACGGGGAGGACCTCGGCTTCATTCAGTCGTACCAGCCAGTGGCGTTCCACGGCGAGGGGTGGTGGCTGGATGAGCACGACCCGGGCGTGCGAGGCATCGATCAGTTCCTCGCGGACGCGCAGCGGTTGGGTCAGGGGCTTGGCTCAGCGATGGTTCGAGCGTTCGTCGCGAAGCTGTTCGAGGATCCGTCGGTCACCCGGGTCCAGACCGATCCGTCGCCGGACAACGGCAGGGCCATCCGCGCGTACGAGAAGGCCGGGTTCGTCGCAGCCGGCGAAGTCGATACCCCGGACGGTCGCGCCCTGCTGATGTATTGCGAGCGGCCCGCGTGAGCAGCCGCGCCGGCCGCATTCTACCGAGAGCCAGCCGCATGAGCGCAGACGCATGGTAAACCTGCTCGAGGTCGTGTACGGCCTCACCGGGTTGAGCACCGTCATCACCGTGGTGGCGTTGCTGAGCGGGCACCGGCGAGCCGCGCGAAGCTTCGGCGCCGTTGCCATCATCTGCGCCGCCATCGCTGCATTGCTGTACTGGTACCTTTCGCCGAAGGCGTGACACACATTGTCCCGCCGGAGCCGTTGGCCCGCTGTCGCGACTGTGACCGGCGTCAGGGCACGTGGGGTCCATCCGAGATGACCTCGTATCCTCTCGTTCCGCCTGCCCCCGTTCATGTCGGGCCGCCAACAGACTCGATGAAGCAATCCATGATCCGAACGTTGCGAATTCTGGCCACAGCATCGCTGCTGCTGTCCGCCGGCTGCGGAGACGTCGCGCTGAGTACGTCGCCGTCGGGTGACGCGATTCCACTCGTTCGGCTCCGGTCCGAACCCTTTTCGTATACGTACAACAGCGGTTTCGATGCGCCGGCTCGCCTGGTGATCCGCGATGTCGCGCACTGGGGAACGATATGGGCGCGGATTCATGCAAGGAGCCTCCCCCTTCCGCCGGTGCCGACCGTGGATTTCTCCCGGGAGATGCTCATTGTCGTGGCGCAGGGATCGCAACCGAACGGGGGCTTCACCATCCTGATCGATGATGCCAGCGAGGTCGGCATCGACGGTATGTCGGTGACCGTCCGCCGAATCGCGCCCGGAAGTCGCTGCTTCGTGACCGGTGCGTTCACCTCACCGGTCGACATCGCCCGCAGCCCGCGGCGCGAAGGCGAGGTGCGATTCGTGGAGACGGTGCAGGTTCGCGACTGCGATTGAGTCTCGCCGGCGAGCGATAGGCGGCCCGGACCCGAAACCTCATTGTGGTGCGCCGGCTGACGTGGCATACATCCGGGACGACTCCCGGAGGATACGCCTGTGAGATACGCGATCGCAGTCCTTGCGCTGTGCACTGTCCCGGCAATTGCGACCGAGGGCCAGGGCGCGGCCGATTCGCTGCCCAGAGTCAGGGCGCCGGTGATGTTCGTCATGGATACGGTCCTGTTCCGTCTCCCGCGCGCAGACGTCGACGTGTCAGCGCTCATGACGCCGCACTCGCGTCCACCGGAAGTGCGTATCTACTCTCGCGCTCGCCTTGCCCCTCGCGCGCTACAGATCGTGGACGCTCGATGTGTGGAGGCGACGGGAATCGGTGAGTTCCGTGTGCCGCTTGCGCCCAGTGTCAGGACCGACTCGACTCGGGTGTATGTACTCCGGCCAATGTCTCACCCCTGCGTGCTGCAGAGTGGATCGCCATGATTGTCGCCATCACTCGGACGGAGGGCCGCCCATGTTCCAGGTAATCGGGATCGCTGTCGCCGGCCTCATCGCCGCGGTGCTCGGAGTCGCCGCGACGCGACCGGATAGTTTCCGGATGCAACGCACCCGGCGGATCAACGCCCGCCCGGAGCGGATCCTTCCGCACATCACGGACTTCCGGCGGTGGGCGGCCTGGTCGCCATTCGAGAAACTCGACCCCGCGATGAAGAAGACCCACACTGGATCCCCAAGCGGGAAGGGCGCCGTCTACGAATGGGAAGGGAACTCGAAGGCGGGGAAGGGGCGCATGGAGATCACCGACGTCACCGCGCCCGGGACGGTCACCATCGCCATGCACTTCCTGAAGCCGTTCGAGGCGCACAACACCGCGCAGTTCACGCTCGAGCCGAACGGCGAGGCGACGGACGTGACGTGGGCGATGTACGGCCCGAGCCCATTCGTCACGAAGGTGATGGGTGTCTTCGTCAGCATGGACTCCCTGATCGGCAAGGACTTCGAGCAGGGACTCGCGAATCTCAAGTCGGTCGCGGAAGCGTCGTAGCCGCGACTCCGTGAGCGCATGCCGGAACGTTGCCGCTGGTGCCGTACCGATCGCCGATCGCGACGGCACCCGCTGACAACACTCTGGCATCTACTTCCAGCGACAGGCATGGCGTTCTTCAGCAAACCCAAGGGTCGTGTCCCTTCGCCGCCGGCGACCTGCATGCGCTGTCACGAGCAGGTCGGCGAGCTTCGCATTCATCCACTGAGCGTAGCGGCCATCGACTCTGCATCGACGTCGTCCGGCAAGGACTCGTGGCTGTGCAACGCGTGCGCAACCGTCATCCGACCGGACGATCCGTCGCGGTCATGACCGGACCGGGCCCGCTGCTCGTGGTGGCGGGCGGCTTGGAAGGGCGTGCGACGAGCGGCCGGCAGCTCTGCTGCCAGCCGTGAGAATACCTGCCACGGCGGAACTCGGGGGAAGAAAATGCGGAACGGCCCGGGCATCGTCGCCCCTGTCGTTCCGCCGTTCCAACCCACGCACCTGCACCTAGCCTGAGAGCTCACGGCCAAGCTGCTTGCCGCTCGTCGCACGCTTTTCCAACCATCCAAATCACCACCAGCAGCGGACAGCTGACAGCTCGCCGCTAGCGGCTATCCGCTCCCAGCTGGTGCCGCCCTCTGGCAGTCACTCAGGTAGCCCCCTTCGATCATCAGAGTCGCCGTGAGCTTTCAGCTCCCTGCCGGCAGCTGAAAGCACACGACACCAATCTCCAGAACTACCGAGGGGAGCTCGCGAGGTCTCGCGCCGCGGCAGCCATCATTCGGACCTTTGCGGCATCCGTCGCCCCCTGCGCATCGGAGTCGAGCGCGGTCGCGATCTGCATCAGCGCCGTGCTCCGCGCCGCGCCGGACAGGCGCTCCGCCGCACTCAGCTCAGTCGCGAGCCGGGTCGCCCGGTCGCGCGCGATCCCGTTGCCGCGGTTGAGCTGGTCGAGATACGACCGCACGAGGCTGAAGCTCGCCGGCCAGACGAACTTCGGCTGCATCTGCGCGTTGAAGTACTCGAGGCGCACCGACTTCGCCGCATCGATCTCGTTCTGCGAGATCCAGGCGCTCGGTCGCAGCTCCCAGATGTCGAGGCCTCGCGAGATTTCGGAGCCGATGATGTAGCCGTTGTACCAGTACGCCGACCAGTGGCCGCCATTCACGAGCTTCGTCGAATCCATCGGGCCGCGATCGAAGTACGCGATCTCGCGCGGGTTCGACGCATCGGTCCAGTCGAAGACATTGATGCCGCCCTGGTACCACGACTGCACCATCACGTCGCGCCCGGGAATCGGGATGAGCGTGCCGTTGTGCGCGACGCAGTTCTCGAAGCGCGTCTGGGGAGCGGGGAGCTTGAAGTAGCTCTTGAACGTCATCTCGTTGTTCACGAGCGTGAAGATCGCGTCGGAGCCCCACTCGTACTTGTCGGTCGTGCGGCAGCGCGGCTGCGAGCCGCCGCCCCACTCATCGGAGAAGAGGATCTTCGAGCCGTCGTTGTTGAACGTCGCGGAATGCCAGAAGGACATGTTCGAGTCCGCGACCGCAGCGACGCGGCGCGGGTTGGTGACGTCGCGAATGTCGAGCAGCAAGCCGTAGCCGCCGCACGCGCCACCGGCCAGCCCGATCTCCGGGTAGACGGTGATGTCGTGGCACTGGTTCGGGCCAGGACGCGGACCAGTCGGGGCTGCTCCGCCGGCGCCACCACCACCGCCGCCGCGACCGCCGGCGCCACCCGCACGCCCTGCTGCGCGCGCGCGGGCTTCAGCGCTCGTGTCGATCGGCTCGGCGTGCCGCGGCGGAGCCGTGAGATCGTTGAACACGCGCGGTGAACTCACGATGTGCGCCGACGCGGGATTGGCCAGCGGCACCCGGATGACCTCGAGCCGGAACTGCGCCGTGTTCGGATTCTCGCTCATCAAGCCGCCCGAGCATCCCTCGAGCTCGTTCGGCGACCGGACGCCCGCCGAGCCGGAGACGTAGATGTAGACGTTTGCCTCGTCGCGCGGGTCCACCACGACCGTGTGGGTGTGCGAGCCGCGGCAGGTCTGCACCAGCCCGACTTCGCGCGGGCTGCGGATGTTGCTGATGTCGTAGATGCGGATGCCGCGCGCACGATCGCGGCTCACGGTGTCCTGGACACCCTGAAGCCCGCAATCGACACGGCCAGCCGTCGATTCGTGCGAGACGAAGAGCAGGGTCTTGTAGACGGAGACGTCGCTCTGCGAGCCTGGGCAGACGAAGGATGCGACGAGCGACAGCCGCGCGGGATTCGACATGTCGAACGCCTGCCAGCCGCTGTAGTTGCCCTGGAAGACGATGTTGCCGGTCATCGCGAGGTCGGAATTCGTCAGGCGGCCATCGCCCGGCGTGCTCGCGTTGGTGAACTTGTCCGATGGCGGCGTCGTCGAGACCAGCCGCAGGTTCCAGATCGCCTCGCCGGCATTCCACCAGCCCGCGCGAAGCCCGACGCGTGGATCGGGGCTCGGCGCCGACATCGACATGCTCGAGCCGGATGGGGACATCGTTCCTGACGACGATGGTGCGGTTGCGCACGCGGAGGTCAACAGCAGCCCCGCGGTGAGCGCCATCGACGAAGCGCGCGCGGCGGACGGCCGCGTTCCCGAGCGCTGGCCCGGCAATCTGAATGTCATGGATACTCTCGTTGAAGTGGCGAACTGGTTCGGTCGTGCTGAAAAAGCGCCCTGTGTCACTGGTTACTGTCGCCCGACGGCGGCACCATCGTGCGCATCCGTGCGATCTCGCTGCCCTGATCCGCCTCGACCTCCGAGGCGAACTTCCAAACGTTGAGCTCCTGACCCGCTCCGGGCGTTCCGAAGAGCTCGTTGACCATCGTGATGGCGCCTTCGTGATGCTGGATCATGAAGGTGAGGAAGAGGCGATCGAAGTCGGGGCCCGTCGCCGCCTTGAGCTCGGTCATCTGCTCCGGGCTCAGCATCCCGGGCATCATCATCGTCATCCCCGGCATTTCCGACATCGGCATCTGGTGGCCGCCCATGTCGTGCATGGCGGTCGGGTTGGGAACCGACTCGCCGCGCTCGCGGAGCCACCGCTGCATGAACTCGATCTCGTCGCGCTGCGCGACGTCGATGCGCTCGGCGAGTACCCTGACGTCGGCGCGGGTAGACTTCGTCGGCACGAGCGCGGCCATCGTCAGGGCCTGCGCGTGATGGTGAATCATCCCCTGCATGAACTTGACGTCCGCGGCGGTATACGGACCCTTGCCGCCGTCCGCCTTCGCCTGTGCGGCTGGCGACAGCCGGGGATCATCGGCGTCCGCCGACCGGCGCGGCGCGGTGGCACATCCTGCGAGGCCGAGCGCGACGAGCAGGACCGCCGCGCCCATGGACCGAAACGAACTCTTCACGCCGTTGCTCTCCCGATGGGGCCGTTGACTGGGATCATCCCTGAGAACGTATTGCCCCACCAATCTGTTGGTAAGCCGGAACGATGTGTCCCCTGCGCCGGACTTCTCATTGGCTCCTCACGGGGCGCATATTGAGCCAGTCTCCCGGTACCCCACCCCCGCCCCGACGCTCCCATGAAGAAGCTCCTCCTCGTTCTCGCGACGCTGGTCGCGTGCGCCGGCCCGTCGAAACAGGTCCCGGCCGGAGACATGGACCGCTGGGAGCAGCAGGCGCAGCGCGTCACGATCACCCGCGACGACTGGGGCATCGCGCACATTCGGGGCAAGACCGACGCCGATGCGGTGTTCGGCCTCATGTACGCGCAGGCGGAGGACGACTTCACCCGCGTCGAGACGAACTACCTCAACTCGATGGGGCGGCTGGCCGAGGCGGAGGGTGAGGGTGAGATCTACCGCGACCTGCGGATGAAGCTGTTCATCCACCCGGACAGCATGAAGGCGATGTATGCCGTGAGCCCGGACTGGCTGAAGGCCCTGATGAACTCCTGGGCCGACGGCCTGAACTTCTACCTCGCGAAGCATCCCGAGGTGAAGCCGCGGGTCATCACGCACTTCGAGCCGTGGATGGCGCTGAGCTTCAGCGAGGGAAGCATTGGGGGCGACATCGAGCGGGTGAACCTTGCGCAGCTCGAGTCATTCTATGGGAAGCCGGCCGCGGTACGGCCAGCCGGCCCAGCCGACATCCCCCCCGCGGAGCCGCGCGGATCGAACGGCATCGCGATCGCGCCGGCGAACACCGCCAACGGCCATGCGCTCCTGCTCATCAATCCGCACACGTCCTTCTTCTTCCGCTCGGAAGTCCAGATGACGAGCGACGAAGGGCTCAATGCCTACGGAGCGGTGACCTGGGGCCAGTTCTTCATCTACCAGGGGTTCAACGAGCGCGCGGGCTGGATGCACACGTCGAGCGGCGTGGACAACGTGGACGAGTATCTCGAGACGGTGGTGCAGAAGGGTGACCAGTTCGTTTATCGCTACGGCAATGCCGAACGTCTGGTGACCGCGACGAAGGTCGCCGTGCCGTACAGGACGGCGTCGGGCATGTCATCGAAGGAGTTCACGATCTTTCGGACACACCACGGGCCGATCGTCCGCGATGCGAACGGAAAGTGGGTGAGCATCCGGATCATGGAGGCGCCGCTGAAGGCACTGACGCAGTCGTACACACGGACCAAGGCGAGGAATTATCGGGAGTTCCGGCAGACGATGGATCTCCACACCAACTCGTCGAACAACACGATCTTTGCAGACGCCGAGGGGAACATCGCGTACTTCCATGCGAACTTCATCCCGAGGCGTGACACCCGCTTCGACTGGACGCGGCCGGTGGACGGCAGCGACCCGGCGACGGAATGGGGCGAGGTGCTGTCGGTGGACCAGTCGCCGAATCTGCTGAATCCCGCATCGGGCTGGCTGTACAACACGAACAACGATCCGTGGAGCGCCGCCGGCGAGAACAGCCCGAAGAAGGCCGACTTCCCCGCGTACGTCGAGGGCGGCACCGAGAATGCCCGCGGACTCCACGCGATCCGCGTGCTCCAGGGAAAGAAGAACTTCACCCTCCAGGGGCTGATCGACGCGGCATACGACAGCTATCTCCCGGCGTTCGCCGCGATGATTCCCGCGCTCGTGAAGTCGTACGACGACACACCGGCGGGCAGCCCGCTGAAGGCGAAGACCGCGGAGCAGATCGCGTTGCTGCGCGATTGGGACTATCGGTGGTCCACGACGTCGGTGCCGACATCGCTCGCCGTGTTCTGGGGTGAGGAGCTCGGCCGGCGAGTTGGCGCTGATGCTCGGCGAGCGGGCCTCGCTGTCGATGAGTACATCGTGCAGGGGGCGACGGCGGAACAGCGGCTCCAGGCGCTGGCCGCCGCGTCGGACAAGCTCGCGGCGGACTTCGGGAGCTGGCGGACGGCATGGGGTGAGATCAACCGCTTCCAGCGCCTCACCGGCGACATCGTGCAGCCCTTCAACGATGCTGGCGCCAGCATCCCCGTTGGCTTCACGTCGGCGCGGTGGGGGTCGCTCGCGTCGTACGGGGCGCGTGCCTATCCGACGACGAAGAAGTGGTACGGGACCAGCGGCAACAGCTTCGTCGCCGTCGTCGAGTTCGGCGACAGCGTGCGTGCGCGCGCGGTGAGCGCAGGGGGCGAGAGCGGGAATCCGGCGTCGAAGCACTTCAACGATCAGGCGCTGCGCTACAGCACGGGCGACCTGCGCGAGGTGTACTTCTATCCGTCGCAGCTCAAGGGGCACATCGAGCGCGAGTATCGGCCGGGGCGCTGAGTCGCATGGCGCTGCGCGACTGGCACGGGTGGCAGATCGGAACCATGTGGGGCATCGGCATCGCGCTCGCGTGGCTCGTGGGACGGTTGGGCGTCACCGCGGTGCGTGCAGTTCCAAGGGTCGTCGGCGACAGCACCGTCGTGGAGGGAGCGCGTGTCTCGGCGGGCGGCGCGCCCCTGTGGACGACGGGAATCGTGCTGCTGATCGTGACGATCCTGCTGATCATCACGGTCAAGTGGGTGAAGGCGAGCATCCTGGACCAGTAGCCGCCCCCCGCCAACTGCTAGGTCGCGGCCAGCGCCTCGCGCTGCTCCAGTGACCCCGCGACGGATGAACGGTCGCGAGCCTTGGGAGTCACCTTCGCCGCGAAGGTCTGGACGGCGATGCGCCCGTCGCGGACGACGAAGGTGTCGTTTGCCGACTCGTAGCGGTTGTCCGGCGTCTCTGCATCCCAGAGGATGAAGGCGGTGTCGCCTTCGACGAGGACCGTCTTCATGGCGAACGTGGTTCCCGGCTGGCCGAACTCCGCCATCACCGTCGAGAAGAATGGGCGCATCTCCGAGGGTCCACGCATGACGCCTTGCGGTGTCATCAGGACGGACGCGGGCGTGTAATCGGCAAGAATCCCCTCGAGGTCGCCGCTTCCGAAGCACTGCAGGTGATGCTCGAGAACTGTTTGCGTCGCGGACATCCGGGCCTCCGATGGGGTGAGGGCCCGATTCTACTGCGTGCGGTCACGGTTGTCGACTGGCGATGACGACTTCGAGCGCATGCTGGCGGGCATGCCGACGCCGGTGCAGAATGGGGCGGTGCGCCCCGTCGCTTCGGCCATAATGCTTGTTCGGCACCTCGCGTCGATCCTCATCCTGCCGTTCATGGTGGTCGTCGTCGTGCCCCTCTGGCTGTTGTCCGCCCGGTTGCCAGGCGAGGGTTCGTGGTTCGATGGGTCGGTGCTCGAACGAGTCGGAACTGTCGCCGGCGGAATGCTCGTCGTCGCCGGGTTTGCCTTGTTTGCGTGGTGCGTGATGCTCTTCGCCCGCGTCGGCCGCGGAACGCTTGCACCGTGGGATCCGACCAGGGCACTCGTCGCTGTCGGGCCCTATCGCCACATCCGGAACCCGATGATCACCGGTGTCGCGACGATGCTTGCGGGCGAAGCGCTCGTGTTTGGCTCGCGGACGATCGCCGCGTGGCTCGCGTTGTTCCTCGTGATCAACCACCTGTACTTCCTGTTGATCGAAGAGCCGGGACTGGTTCGGCGGTTCGGCGAGAGCTACGAGGCATACCGGGCTGCCGTGCCCCGGTGGCTGCCGCGGATCACACGTCAGAGCACGGTCGAATGACTCGCGCTCCTCGTGTGGAGGCGACGTCGGAGTCGTTGCCGAGCGCGAGGTAGTATTTCGCCTCCTGCTCGGTGTGGGCGCGATCCGTGTGCTCTTCCACGAGTTGGCCACGGCGCTGGTGGCGTGCCAGGCGAGGCAGGTGCGGTCGTGGCCCTTTCGTCCTCCCACGGCCACACCGTCTGTACACGGCAGATGACGCACGCGCGGAGCGGCGCGAATGCCCGATTGGCCAACTGCTTGACCAGCCCACAGTTGGCGATGCGCGCACCCGCTCGCCCGCGTGGTCCTCAACGTGCCTTTCTCGGGGGCTCGTCGCGTCCGCCCCAGAGATTCCCCGAGGTCCTGTCTTCATGAAAGCACGAGCCGCCATTCTCGCCGCCGCACTGTTCACCATCGCGGCGGGTTGCGATGAGGCCATCACCGATCCGACGCAGGCCCCCGGGCGACTCACCATCACCTTCGATGATGGATGGGCCAGCGCCTACACTCGCGGCCTGCCGACCCTCCGCGCACACGGGCTGAAAGGCAACGTCGCGGTCATCACGGAGTCGGTGGACTACTGGGAAGGCTTCCTGACACTCGCGCAACTCCGCGAGCTTCGCACCGCGGGATGGTCGATGGTGAGCCACAGCGCCGGACACCCGGACCTGACGACGCTCACCGCCATCGAGCTGGAGAGCGAGCTCACCGAGAGCAAGGCCTGGCTCGGGGCCAACGGCTTCGGCCCCAGCCCGGTCTTCATCGTTCCCTACCACGCCTTCGGCGCGCGTGAGCTCGCCGCGATCCGCAGGCACTACTCAGCTGCACGCATCGCCAACGCGGACTTCTTCTCGCCCGAGCAATTCGAGAGCTGGGAGCCGGTGAACCCGTACGGTCTGACATCGATCGAAGCGGGAACCCTCCCGTTCACGACCTCCGCGGGCCGCGACGCCCTCGTCGCCGAAGTCGATGCTGCACTGAAGGCGGGCAAGTTCGTGGACGTCATGTTCCACGATATCTCCGCAGCCGACTTCGAGGCGTTCCGAGCTACAATTGCTGCGCTCGCGCGATTCAAGAGCGCGACCGCGACCTACAACGAGCTGTTCCACTAGGGACGTCGAGCGGGGCCGAGCGTCGCCCTGAAAACCATCTGCGACTGCGGGGCGATGTACGGCACGTAAATCCGTACGACTCCCGGCTCGGCGGGGAAGAGCCGGCCGTTCGACTCGGCTCCGACGCGCAGCGCGGGGATCTCGACGCGGATCACCGCGCCCCAGACCGGCGTGCTGCCGCGATTGCGCAGCGTTAAGTCCACGCGCGATGCGCTCGCCATCCGCGCACTCGGCTCGAGCGACGCACGGTCCTTCCACCACGCGGCGACCTCGCCCGCCGTCGCCAGCCATACGCTGCTGTCGGCGGCGACTCTTCGCGCGAACCGCGCGAAGCTCGGGACATGCTCGCGGCGCGACAGCAGTTGCGAGTGGTAGCTCAGCACGTAGGCACCACGAAACGCCCGCACACGGAGATAATCGGCGGTGAGCCGGGCGTCGAGCGCATCGGCGCTGCGCATCGCACCGGATTCGGACAGCGCGTAGTCGTCGGCCGTGGTGCGAGGGACCAGCACCAGCGTGTCGGTACCGACACGCAGCAGCTCTGGCGCGATCGCGCGGGCATCGTTGGCGCCGAAGAGGTAGGTGCCACCCGCCGCCAGCCACGCCGCCATCGTCGCGAGGTCGAACTGCTCCTGGGGCGGTCGAAGTCCGGTGACCGGATGGTCGAGGACCTCTGTCAGGTCAGCCTGGGAATCCTTCAGCCGTGCTTCCTGGCGCTCGCCCGGCGTGCCGCCGAGAAGCCGATGATTATCACTGTGGCTGCCGACCTCGCCGGCTTCGGCCAGCTGTCGGGCCAGCCGCTCGTTCTGCGCAGCGGCGTCGGACACAAGGAAGAACGTGCCCCGCGCGCCAATGGCCTTCAGCGAGTCCTTCGCGTAGCGCGCATTCGTGAAGCGATCCTCGACGTCCTGTGCGAGGATGGCGGCCGCGACACGCCCGTGCGGCCACGGCTCGACCGAGGCGAGCGGCTGCCGCGCCGCCCACGCGATCGAGTTTCGGACGAGCAGGGAGAGCACGTCGGCGTTCCAGGGCCCATCGACGGCGTCATCCAGCTCGAACCCCCAGTACACGACCCGCGCTCCTCGGTACGTGCTGCGCGCGATGGCGACGTCCAGCAGCGGCTCATCGCCCGCGGGCGCGGATCCCAGTTCGTAGTCGGAGTAGAATCCGTCCCGCGCCTCCAGTCGGAGCGCGACCTGGACGGCGGGCTTTAGCTCGAGCCGCGCCGCCGGCGGGATGTCGGCGGACAGCGTACCACCGCCGGGGATTCGCACGTACACGGTCGAGCGCGAGCGGAGGGTGTCGGCGCGGCTCGCGCCGGTGAGCCCGATGAGAAAGCCGTAGCCGATCTGTCGGCAGCCGGCATCCTTGATCCCGGCAAGCCCAGTGACGATGACGCCCTGGCCGCGCGCGCCAGCCAACTCGATCGCTTCGCGCGTCGCCACGGTGAGGCAGGGCGAGGAGGGTACGACGATGACGCGCGCGTTCCGCGCGGCACCGATCGCGCTCGATCGCACGACGCGAACGTCGGCGCCCGCCGCGATCAGCGCATCGCGCCAGGTGCGGACGATGGTGTCGAGCGTCTGCCGCGACGCGTAGTGCGATGCCGCGGCATCGTCGCGCACGATGGCCACGCTGATGCGCGTTGGCAGCTTCGGGCTCCGGAGCAGGGAACGCATGCGGAGCACTTCGACCGAGCCGGAGAAGCGGGGAACATCCGGGCGCGCGCTGCCGCGCTGACGAAGCGTGAGCACCGTGGAGACGACGAGAATGATCAGTGCGGGGACGCCCCACACGAGCATCCCTGGGCGAATCCTCTTCACGCCCGCGGCGCGCCCTCGTCACCGTCCGCGAGGATGCGCTCGTAATACACGGACTCCTCCCCCGACACGGGCTCCTCGATCCCGGGACGCCGCGATTCGCGGAGCTTGTAGGCGACATAGCTGCCGATCGCCATGATGATCGTCACGAGGAACGTCACGAGAATGATCGTCGAAAGCAGCGTATCCATGGTGTTGTCAGAGCCTCAGATTCGACCCGCGCGAGCGAGCTTGCCCCACGTCATGCGAACGTTGAGCGCTTCCTCGACCGTGGCGAACAGCTTGGCGACATCGATCATCGTGATGAAGAGGAACCGGTAGACGACTGCATACGGGATGAGCGCGAGATCCTCCTCTTCCATCGCGACGGTGTAGATCGCCGCCGCGAGATCGAGCATGCTGAGCAGGACCCACCAGTAGAAGATGTTCGACGGGACGCCGACGCTCAGCGCCGCGATGGCGAACAGCAGGTTGCCGAAGACGTTGACCGCTGGCCAGACGATCGCCTCGAACACCATCGCGAGCAGCGATCCCCAGACGACGATGCCGCCGCGCGGTGAGGCGAGCCAGGAGCCTCGCTTGCGAAGCGCCTGGAGGATGCCGCGCGTCCAGCGATAGCGCTGCTTGATGAGATCCAGGAAGTCCTCGGGCGCCTCGGTCCAGGCGATGGCACCCCCCTCGTACCGGACATGCCAACCCGCCGTCAGAATCTTCAGCGTCAGGTCTGCATCCTCGGCGTAGGTATCGGTGTCGTAGCCCCGGACCTGCCGCAGGACGTCCAGGCGGAAAATGCCGATCGGGCCCGGGATGATGTTCACGACGCGGAGAAACCCCTGCGCCCTGCGCGCCATGTTGAGGCCCTCGATGTACTCGAGCGCCTGGAGCCGCGTCCAGATGTTGTTGCGATTCACCACCTTCACGTTGCCGGCGACAGCGCCCACCCGCGGGTCGTCGAAGTGGCGCATCGCACTGCGCAGCGTTCCCCGCGCGAGCCGCGAGTCGCCATCCATGCAGAGCAC
>JANPKQ010000012.1:0-29627 GCA_031426115.1 Gemmatimonadaceae bacterium
TACCCGAACGATCTCGACATCGCGACGCTGTATGCGGAGTCGCTGATGGACCTGCGGCCGTGGGACTACTGGAGCAAGAATGGGAAGCCGCGTCCCGGCACGACGATCCTCGTCGCCCAGCTCGAACGGGTGATGAAGGCCGACCCGAAGCATCCCGGCGCCTGCCACTACTACATCCATGCCGTCGAGGCGGTGGCGCCGGAGAAGGCGGTGGCCTGCGCGGAACGGCTGGCGGCGCTGATGCCCGGGGCCGGACACATCGTGCACATGCCGGCGCACATTTACATTCGCGTCGGCCGCTATGGCGATGCGATCGAGAGCAACATCCACGCGGTGCACGCGGATGAGACGTACATCGCCGGCGAGAAGCCGACCGGTTTGTATCCCGTCGGGTACTACCCGCACAACTATCACTTCCTGGCAATGGCCGCGACGCTGGCGGGCCGCAGCAGCGCAGCGATCGAGGCGTCGCGGACCCTTCGCGACCGAGTGCCGGTGGACGTCGCGCGAGCGGTGCCACCGCTCGAGGCGCTGATCCCCTACCACACCCTGACGCTCGCGACGTTCGGCCGTTGGGACGACGTGCTGCGCGATTCACTGCCGCCCGCGGATCTCCGGCTCTCCTCGGGCCTGGCGTACTACGCGCGAGGCGCGGCGCATGCCGCGAAGGGCGAGTGGCCGCAGGCACAGGCCGCCCTCGACAGCGTTCGGAAGATCGCGCTCGGGACGTCGCCGGCCGACCGCGTCGCGATGTCGTCCGGTGCCGGCGAGAACAAGACGATCATGGAGATCGCGATGCATACGCTCATGGGAGAGCTGGCATACCGTCGCAACTCGTTCCCGGATGCGGTCGCGCACTTCGTCGTCGCAGCGCGGCTCGAGGACAGCTTCAACTACGTCGAGCCTCCGCAATGGCACCATCCAGTCCGGCACTCGCTGGGCCAGGCGCTGCTCTCGGCGGGCCGCGCGCCGGAAGCCGAACGTGTCTATCGGGAAGCGCTGACGCGATTCCCGGAGAACGGGTGGGCACTCGCCGGGCTCGCCGCGAGCCTTCGGGCGCAGGGGAAGACGGCCGACGCCGACGCGGTCGATGCGAGGCTGCAGGTGGCGTGGCGTGGCGCCGATGTGGCGCTCAAGGGCTCGCGGTTCTGAGCTCCTGACGCGGACTCGACATGCTGAAGATCGAGTCCATTCACCACGTCAGCCTGCCGGTCTCCAACCTCGAGCGCTCGCGGCGGTTCTACGCCGAGGTGCTTGAGTTACAGGAGATCGAGCGCCCGCCGTTCGACTTCCCTGGCGCGTGGTACGCGCTCGGCGATCGCCAGCTGCACCTCATCGTGGGGCACCGCTCGACGTTCCGCGAGCGGGCTGCCCCCGATTCGCGCGACGTGCACGTCGCGATTCGCGTCGCGAGCTGGTCGCACGCGCTCGAGCACCTCGCGGCGAAGGGCTACCGGCCCGATGCCGTCGATCCACCGCGCAGGACGATCGAGAAGCCCGCGGGGACCGTCGGGTATCCCCAGGTCTTCGTCATCGATCCCGACCACAACACCATCGAGATCAACGCCGAACGACTCGACTGACGCGGGCGGCGTCCGTCACGGCATTGTTGCCGCGACCACGGCATTCCGCTCCGGAGGCTCGACGCCGAGGAGATGGTGCACGAAGAAGTCGTAGCGCTTCTTCTCACCGTACGCGCCGCCCGAGCTGTGGCCAGCGCCGGGAATGAACAGGAGGTCGAACATCTTGTTCGACTTGATGAACGCGTTGACGACCTGCAGCGTGGATGCGGGATCGACGTTGGTGTCCATCTCGCCGACGACGAGAAGGACCTTCCCCTGGAGACGATGGGCGTTGTCCACGTTCGACGCCTTCGCATAGTGCTCGGCGATGGGCCATCCCATCCACTGCTCGTTCCACCAGATCTTGTCCATCCGGTTGTCATGGCAGCCCGCCGCCGACACGGCGACCTTGTAGAACTCGGGGTGGAAGAGCAGTCCGCCAAGGGAGCTTTGGCCGCCCGCGGAGGTGCCGTAGATCCCGACGCGGCTGATGTCGTACCACGGGTACTTCGCCGCAATCGCCTTGTGCCAGAGGATGCGGTCGGGGAATCCCGCGTCGCCCAGGTTCTTCCACGCGACATCGTGGAAGGCCTTCGATCGGTTGGACGTGCCCATGCCGTCCACCTGCACGACGATGAAGCCGATCTCCGCCTGCGCCTGCATCTGCCCGGTGACGCTGAAGGTCTTGGGGACGAACGAATCCTGCGGACCCGCATAGATGTTCTCGATCACCGGATACTTCTTACGCGGATCGAAGTTCGTCGGGCGAATGATGACGCCCCAGATCGGCGTCTTCCCGTCGCGGCCCATTGCCGTGAACACTTCCGGTGCGCGCCAGCCCGCCTTCACGAGATCGGTGAGGTCGCCGCGCTCAAGCTCCATCACGACCTTCTGGTCGCTGGTGCGGCGAAGCTGGGCGATCGGCGCGAGGTCCACGCGCGACCACGAGTCGACGTAATACTGCGAGTCAGGTGAGAAGGTGACGGTGTGGGTCCCGTTCGCGTCGGTGAATGGCGTCAGGCCGGTGCCGTCGAAATTGATCCGGTAGTGATGGATGAAGTACGGATCCTGGTCGCGAACCATCCCGCTCGCCGTGAACCAGATCTGCCGCTTCGTCGTGTCGACGCGGGTGACGGCGCGCACGACCCACTCGCCCTTCGTGATCTGGTTCTTCACCTTCCCGGTGGTGCCGTCGTAGAGGTACAGGTGGTTCCACCCATCCCGCTCCGACATCCAGACGATCTCCTTCCCGTCGCCGATGAAGGTCGCGTGCCGCTTGCCGGAGTAGTTGAAGAAGGTCTTCGCCTCCTCGTTCACGATCGCTCGGGGCGCTCCGGTTTCGGCGTTGACCTCGATGATCCGGTACGCCTGATGACCGCGCTGGTTGTAGTCGAAGCGGAAACCGCGGCTGTCCTTCCACCAGTTGATCGGCGTCATGTCGTACGCGTTCGGGAAGAGCGCGTTGTCGATGACCGTCTGCTTCTTCGTCTCAACGTCGAACAGCACCGGCTGCTCGACATCGAGCACGTCGCCGGGCTTCAGGTAGTCGCGGTAGGAGTGCGCGGGCTGAAGCTGGTCCTCCGGTGACGAGGCGATGTAGTGGACGACGCGGCGGTATCCGGGGCGCACCTTGTAGACCGCGAGCTTCTTCGAGTCGGGGGACCACGCGCCTTCCTGGACGACGTACGCGTTGCCCTCCGAGCCGTCGAAGCTCAGTGGGGTCGCGGCGCTTCGGTCGGCGATGGGCCGCACCCAGACATTGTGGTTGCGAACGAAGGCCTCGGTCCTGCCATCGGGCGAAAGCCGCGGCGGCGGTGGCGGTGTCGGCACGCCCGGAATTGCGGGACCTCCGCCCGCACCGCGGCCCCCCGCGCCGCCGCCTCGCCCCTGTGCACCCGGCTGTGTCACCGCGCGAGTGCAGACGTAGGTGCCGAGGCCACACCGCCACCGGACGCTGTCCACCGCGACCTCCACAGCGGTGTCACCCTCGACAAAGTTGAGGCTGTTCGGAATGGTGATGGGGGTATAGCGCCCGCTGCTCGCGGTGCCGAGTGCAGTGGCAAGTCGCGCATGGTCGAACGCAGGAGTCTTCTGCGCGGTGGTGGCGTCCACCATCACGAACTCCGTGCCGCCCTTCACCGACTTGCGATAGACGAGCTTTGTGCTCGCCGGAAGCCAGACGGGCCCCTCGGCCACATTCACGACGCGTCCCTGGAAGCGGGATCGCAGTGAATCCGCGCGTCGGTAGTCGGCCGCGGTTCCCTGACCAGCCAGGACAGTCGGGGAAAGCAGAAGACCGGCACACAGCAGCGCTGAGCGGAGGGCGATATGGCGCATGAACCGAATCCGGAGAGGGGTGCGGGCGGCGCTCGAGTGGCCCGGAGGGATGGCGGTCGCCGATGGGTCACCCAATCTTGACGTTCGATAAAGGGCGGGCAAGAGTACTGTGGCTCGTCGGATCCCATCCCGCCCCTTGGCGTCCTCATCACCAACCCTGCCCTCTTCATGAAACTCGGCCTTCGAATCCCGGTCGCGATCGCCCTCCTTCTCCCGTTGCTGTCCGTGGGTGCCGGTGCGCAGCCTGCGGCGCGGGCGACCGTGCCGCCGGTGACGAAGGTGCCGGAGTCGTTCTTCCAGTTGCTGCGCGAGGAGGATCGCGATGTCGCACGGAGGTTTTACGCGAAGCACATCGACGTGAAGGGGATGCCGGTCGTGGCCGCCGGCGTCGTGGACAACGCCGCACTGCAGCGCACTTACACGATCGTCACGAGCATGCTCGCGGGTCGCCCGGATGTACTCCAGGCGATGGTGAAGAACCGGATGTACCTCATCATCATCGGGAAGGATCAGGTTTATACCGACATGCCCGAGTACCGGGGCCATCCAAACCCGGCGTTCCAGAACGAGCGTGTCCGCGGGACGGGTGGGCGGCCAACGAGCTTTGGTGAGGAAAACCTTCTCAGCATGCCGATCGATCGGTACGACGATGAGAGCATCGGCGTCCATGAGTTCTGCCACACGATCGACGGGGCACTACGCTCGGTGGACTCGACCTGGAACGCGCGGAGGAACACCGCGTTCCAGAACGCGCGCGCAAAGGGCCTGTGGGAATTCGCCTACACTGGAAGCAGCGCAGGTGAGTACTGGGGCGAGGTGTGCCAGACCTACTTCGACACCCAGCGGGTGAACAACTGGAATCACTCGTTCGTCGGGACACGAGAGCAGCTCAGGGACTACGATCCGGAAGGCTACGAGCTCGCGCGCACGGCGTTCAACCTCACTCCGGAGCAGGATTGGCGGTACGCTCCGTTACGAACATTGCCGAACATCACGGCGCCGCCGGCGAAGTTCGGCGTTCATCCCTGGTACACGAAATTCACGTGGGCGCGCGAGTTCACGGTGGTCGGGCGTGGCGCCAGTGACAGCGCAATGCTTCGCGCGAATGATGTGGTGCGCAAGATGTTTGCGTATCGGCACGACATCCTGAAGGCGCTCATGGCCGACAGCGTCAAGCTCGTGATTCTCGGACGCAATGAGCGCATCGCGGACCTGCCGGAGTACAAGCGGCTCGCCGACAAGCGGAGCGTCGACGCGCTGGCGCGGTCGCTCGACTATACGCCGTCGATGCGCCTCATCGTCGTCCCCGAGGAGAACGTGACTGCGAGAGCGAGCGACCCCGAAGTCGGCGACAACGGCGTCGTTCGCGGCTTCGCGCGGGCGCTCTACCGCGTGACGGGCTCACGCGCGGTCGACACGGTGCCGGTGCCGCGCGGACAAGCTCAGCAGTACGAGCTCCGGGTCACCCGCATGGACGCGCGATTCGATGGGAAGCTCGACGGGCTCCACAAAGCGGCAATGGCTGCCGGGAAGTGGAAGGGCACGGCCGCGACCCACTCGCGGGAGGACTACTGGACGCGCGGTGTGCTGGCCTACTTCGATGCAGCGGGACAGCATGCGCCGCCGCTCGACACGGGCTACCCGGTGGGGACGCGGGAGGAGTTGCGCGCGTACGATCCGGGACTGTTCAGCCTGGTGGAGGAGACGATGGCGTACAAGGGGAAGGTGGATTGGAGACTGCGATAGGCGAGGTAACTGACAGACTCGACGCCGCAACCGGCACTACGAAGAGAACAGGGACAAGTCGCCAGCAACGCAAGTCGCAAGTTGGCTAGTCTGACGGCTCGGGACCCCATTTCCCGCAGGCGGGCGGTCGGTGAATGTCGCCTTTTGCCGGACGGTCGAGGCCGAGAGGGTCAGGGCGTTTGCCACTGGCAGACTGGCGACTTGAGTTACTGGCGACTGCCAACAAGATGTCGCGGATGCAGTTGACGCTTCGGCCAGTCTTGCCTTAACAAACGGGCGGAACATCCGTCTCACAGCTGGGTATGGAATTGGCTACCCGATCGGCGGTGACGGCCTCTCCCGCGGATCTGCCGGACTCTCCCTGACGTCCATAAATCGACATGACGCTTCGAGTCTCTCCGCTGTTCTCCGCTGCCGCACTGATCGCACTGGCTGCCGTGTCCGCTTCGGCGCAGGGTCAGCCGGCAAAGGCCGCCGCGCCGGCGCCGACCGCTAAAGTCGCCGTCGATACGACGATCGATGTCATGGCCATGGGAAGCACGCTCGAGTTCCAGGCGCCCGAGATCGCGGTGAAGCAGGGCAAGCGCGTGCGTCTCCGGTTCATGAACCACGGGACGCTGCCGCACAACCTCGTCATCGCGAAGACCGATGCTGACGTCGACGTGCTCATCGCTGCGGCGGGCAACGCCTACAAGACGGGCTACGTGCCGGTAGAGCTCAAGGACCGGATGATCGGCTACACGGGACTGGCATCGCCGGGTGAGACTTCGGAGTTCGTGTTCATCGTCCCGCCGCCGGGCGAGTACACCTACATCTGCCTCATCTCGGGACACTACAACTCAATGCTCGGCACGCTCCGCTCGCTGAAGTAGCCCGCGAGGCTACGCCGCGCGAACGACCGACGATCGCCGTCGCCATGCAGCAATGGCGACGGCGATCATCCATATGGCGATGAGCGCGAGGCCGTACATCTCCCGGGATTCCTCGATCCCCGAGTCCGCCATCTCGAACTCGGCGAACATTGCGCTGAAGCGGGCCTTGCCGAGGACGCGCGGCGCGATCGTCACCGCCCACATGAGCGCGCCGACCGCGATGCCTGTCGGAGCCAGCGGATGCACCCGCCGCCGCAGCTCGAACGCGCAGACGACCACTGCCGCCGCGTAGATCGTCGCCCAGGGAATCGGATCGGGATCGTTGAACTGCACGATCACCGAGAACACGAACGCCAGGAGTACCACGGCGTTGGCAGCGGTCCACAGGTGCCGGCTCGCGCTCACCAGCCGCCGCGAACGCCAAGCTCGAACACCCGACCTGCCGCAGGAGAGAAGTAGGGCTCGCCCGATCCCGCGGGATCGAGGAATCCCGTGCTGCTGTAGCGCGCGTTCAGCAGGTTGCGCACATCCACGAAGATGCCCACGCCGCGCACGCCGAATGCCGCGCGCGCATCGAGCCGCGTGTAGTCGGGAAGCTCGACGGTGTTGAGGTCGTCGAGGTAGACGTCCCGGACGTTCGTGACGAGCAGCGATGTCTCGAGCATCGGCAGCGGCTGGAGCGAAAGCCCGCCGCTCACTGTCTGTCGTGGAATCGCCTTGAGCCGCTTGCCCTCGTACGCGCCGCTGCGGGAGACCACATCCTGGAGCGTGTAGTTCGCGAACATCGAGGCGCGCGACCCCGAGATGTTGCCGCCCGCCTCGACGCCGCGATGTCGGCTGCGCCCGACGTTCACATATCGAAAGGTCTCGACGTTGAAGTCCAGCTCATCCTTCATGTCCATCTGGTACGCGCTGATCGACGCGCCGGCACGCAGCGACGGCGCGAGCTCGCCGTCGTGGTACAGTCCCACCTCGATGTTGGTGCCGGACTGCGGCTCGAGGTCGGGGTTCGCAACGCGAATCGCGAACGGCGGGAACGGCACTGGGATGCTGCGGAGATCGTAGAGCTGGTCGAGGGTCGGTGCCTTGAACGACCGGCTGACGGTGACGTATGCGTTGCCGCTCCCGCGCTCGTGGCTCAGGTAGCGAACGTTGAGACCAACCCGCGGGCTGAACGCCGAATGCGTCGCGTCCTCTCGTTCGACATTGCCAGGCAGCTCGGGGCGAGAGACGTCGCGCAGCGCGTCGTAGCGAGCGCCGATCGCGAGCCGCAGCGCATCCGACGGCTGAAGGTTGTACTGGGCATACAGCGCCCCAACGGTGCGCCGATTCTCGCCGCGCGCGTCGACGTCGCCGGGCTCTCCGGAGGCCGCCGCGTACGCATCGCGGTCGCCGCCTGCAACCGGGGAATACTCCGAATCGAGCGCGCCGTGGTTGAGCTCCGCACCGACGACGATCCAGTCGGTACCAGGCAGCGGAGAGTCGTCGATCTCGAGCTGAAGGTTGCCCGCAGCACGGACGCTCGACGCCTCGCGCAGCTTCGTGTCCCCGAATCCAGGCGCGAGCGCCAGCGTGCGCACCGCATCGGTGTTCCGGATCTCTCCGCCGAGGGAGCCGCTGAGCCCAGTGCGGCTGCTCAGTCGGCGGGCGCCGTCGAGGGTCAGCGCATGGCTGCGATCGGTCGTATGATCGAAGCGAAAGAGACCATCGGACGCGGCACGATCCTCGACCATCAGCGATTCGAGGAGCGGCCCGGGCTCATCGAACTTCCGCCAGTGCGACCGTGCACTCAGCGCGAGGCGCGCATCGGGGCCATCGGCGAACGCGAAGCTTGCGCGGGCGCGGCCCGCGGTGCGACTCGCATGATCGCGAAACCCTTCGGTTCGGTCGATGCCACCACCGAGCGCGAGCTTTCCTCCGACACGTAGTGGCGCAACATCGAGATTCGCGCGCACAGCGCCGAAGTTGCCTCCGCTCGCGTCCCAGCGCACCGCGGGCGTACGGCTGCCCGAGCGGGTGATGACGTTGATGACGCCGCCGATAGCCGCATCCCCGTACAGCGGCGACGCGCTGCCGCGGACGATCTCCACCGCTTCGATGGACGCCAGGGGCGGAAGCACATCCCACGCAACGAGCCCGGTCTGCAGCTGATTCACCGGACGGCCATCGATGAGCACCACGACGTACTCGGCCTCACCGCCGCCGTAGAACCCGCGCACCATGATCTGGGGATCGAAGCCCAGACCGTCGACATCGATCACCGTGAAGCCGGGCGCCCTGCGCAGGACGTCCGCGAGCGTCGCGCGCGGCGTGCGCGCGAGCTCCTCGGCTGGAAGCCGCGTCACCGACGCGATCGACGAGGAGAGGCTCGTCGGCGCGCGCTCGGCGGTGACGATGACGGTGCTGAGGGCAGGCGTACGGGATGTGTCGCGTGGGGTGCGCTGCGCGAGAAGGGAGGATGCGCAGGACAGTGCGGCGATGGCGAGCAGGGCCTTCATGCGGCGAGGCTGGAGGGTGAATGAGTGAAGAGTCGTGCGGGCAAACGGGGGTCAGCGCCGCGCGGGTCTCTTCGCGGGTCCGCTGGACTTCGCTGCGCTCCTGGCGGGGGCTTTGCCGGCGGGCTTCGATCTCGACGCCGTCGCCTCGCGCTTCGGCATCGTGATCGACCGGAAGCGGCGCGCCTGCTCCTCGATCGCCGGCTCGGCGGCAAGTCGCTCGATGCTCGATGCGCCGAAGAACCCGGCGACACCCTTCGTCCGGTGCAGCACCAGCTCCGCATCGGCGGGCTCCGCGATGGGACCGCCATGGCACAGCACGATGACGTCATCTCGCACTTCGCGGGCGGCGTCGTGCATGTCCTGCACGCGATCGGCCGCCTGCTCGAGCGTCAGCGCCGTCTCGGCGCCGATCGAGCCTTTGGTCGTCAGCCCGACATGGGCGACGAGCACGTCCGCGCCAGCCTTCGCCATCGCGCGCGCGGTGTCACGATCAAAGACGTAGGGGCAGGTCAGCAGTCCGATCGACCGCGCCTCGCGGACCATCTCCACCTCGAGGTCGTAGCTCATGCCCGTCTCCTCGAGGTTCTTCCGGAAGGTTCCGTCGATGAGGCCGACGGTCGGGAAGTTCTGAATGCCGTCGAAGCCCATCGCCTTCAGCTCGCGCAGGAACACCGGCATGATGCGGAAGGGATCGGTGCCGCAGACACCTGCAAGCACGGGGATGTCGCGAACAACCGGGAGAACCTCGCGCGCCATCTCGACGACGATCGCGTTCGCGTCGCCGTACGGCATCAGTCCGGAGAGACTGCCCCGTCCCGCCATGCGGAAGCGTCCCGAGTTGTAGATGATGATGAGGTCGACGCCTCCCCGTTCGGAGAACTTCGCGGAGATCCCGGTTCCGGCGCCGGCGCCGATGATCGGTTCGCCGGCGGCGATGCGCGCGCGAAGGCGGCCGAGCGAGTCATCACGCGCGATGAACGGCATTCATGCTCCCGGCGAGGTTGGTGAGAAGCCCCTCGGCCATTGCATCGGCGAAGGCGGCATCGTTGATGTGCAGATCGAGCTCGACGAGCGTCACGGCGGGCCCGATGTTCGTGCGGAGTGCATCGAACAATTCGGTGTCTGCTTCGGGATCGTGGAACTGTCTCCCCGGTTGGTCGAGCGCGCTGACGCCCTTCAGCGGGAGGAACAGCGTCGTCGGTCCCGTCGCACGATTCAGCTTTCCGGCGATGATCTCGCCGAGCCGGCGGCACTCGTCGGGCGTCGTGCGCATGAGGGTGACGTTCGGGTTGTGGACGTACAGCTTCCGATCGGCGAATCGCTCCGGCACGCTCTCGCGCGGCCCGAAGTTCACCATGTCGAGCGCGCCAACGGACACTATCTGCGGAATGCCGGCCTTTGCCGCGGCGTCGAGCCGCTCCGGCCCCGCCGCCAGGGTGCCGCCCACGAGCTCGTCGGCCCACTCCGTTGTCGTGACATCCGCCACGCCCGCAATGAAGCCGGCCTTGATGAGCTCCTCCATCGCGCGACCTCCGCTGCCGGTCGCATGAAAGACCAGCACCTCGAATCCCGCGGTCTCGATCGCGCCGCGCAGGCGATCGACGCACTGCGTCGTGACGCCGAACATCGTCGTCGCGACGAGGGGACGATCTTCGCTCACCGAGATCGCCGGGCCGAGCATGCCCGAGACCGCGCCCGCGGCGTTCGCAAGGATCTGTCGCGAGATGCGATTGAGCCCGGCGATGTCCACGACGGAGTACATCATCGTCAGGTCCTTCACGCCGACGTACGATCCCACCTGGCCCGACGCGACGGTGGACACCATCACCTTCGGAAGCCCGAAGGGGAGCGCGCGCATCGCGGCGGATGCGATCGCCGTCCCGCACGAGCCACCAAGTCCGAGCACTCCGTGAACGCGCCCCTCCGCATGCAGCTGTGTCGCGATGATCGCCGCACCGCGCGCCATGACATCGAGCGCCGCCCCGCGATCGTTCTTTGCCCGGAGCTCCGCAAGCGGCGTCCCGCCGGCCTCGGCGACCGCGGATGCGGGCACATCGGGAGCGAACGGGGGATCATGCAGGACGCCCGGATCGAGGAGGAGGACGGCGTGGCCACGGCGCACGATGAGGTCGCGGACGTATGCCATCTCGTCGGCTTTCGTATCGAGCGTCGCGATCAGGAGGACCGTCTGTCGCATGGTTCGGTGACGGCGGATGGAGGTGGGACGCGGCCGGTCGAGAAGTGTAGGGCCGCGAGGCGCCGGGGAAAAGGGAAGAAACGGCGACTCAACTGATAACTGCCAACTGAAAACTGCGTCAACGGCATCCACGACATCTTGTTGGCAGTCGCCAGTAACTCAAGTCGCCAGTCTGTCAGTGGCCAACGCCCTGACCATCGTGGCCTCGACCGTCCGGCAGACGATGCCCGTTCACCTTCCTCCCGCCAGCCGTGCGTACACCGCCCGCGCCGAGTCGACGGAAGCTCGGAACCGGTCCCGCTCCGCATCCGACCGCCACCGGCCGCGCTCGACGCGCGTCCAGATCGCGTCGACCGTCTCGTCGAGGAAACGTGCGTCGGCAGCGTTGACGTATCGCCGCCCGTCACGGACGACGTACACCGGGCTTGTGTGCGCGAAGGCATAGTCGTCGCCGATGTACCTCGAGTGCGGGCCGAGGACGCGGGCTGCGATCCAGCCGCCCTCGGGGATCGGGATGGGCCCATCGAACACCACGCGTGCGCTGTCGCGCACGGTGACGGTCTGGACGATCTCGCCATTGACGATGATCTGGAGCGAGTCCATCGGCGTCATCGAGATCGCCTCGGCCTTCACCCGCAGGGTGGGCGGAGCATTCGCCGCGAGCGCGATCTCGTCGCCGGGCTGGCGACCGGCGACATCGATGAAGAGCAGCGGGCCGGTGGACATGAAGGTTCGGCCGCGACGAACGGCGTCGAGCCAGGAGCGCATCGTGAGCGTCCCGTCGATGCGCGCGAAGGTGCGGTCGGAGCCGGGCGGCGGGTCGCGCCAGACGTCGGAAAAGTTGTCGGTGCCCGACGCCGCAGGAAGCCGGAAGCCGGCATTCAGCAGTCGATAGTAGAACGACGCCGATGCCAGCTCATCCGACCACAGCGCACCGATATCGTAGAAATCGCCGAGTCCAAGAGCGACGTCGAGGGCGATGAGCGTGTTCGCCGCGACGGCGGGGGTGCGCGGCTGCGCCATGTACGGGTGCATGAAGCCCGCGAGACCGCCCTGTGCGCGAGCGCCTTCGATGTACGGGTGGTCGAGCGCGGGCTGCGCGTACGCGGTTCCGCCCTGACCACCGACGAATGGCAGAGTGAACTCACGCACGCCGAGCATGCCGATGTGGCCAAGGCCTCCGCGAAATTCCTGGGCGTACTGGAGAATGTGCGTGCGGGTCGAGAGGGGGTGTGGCGCGCCGGTGAGGTCGGACCATCGCCCCATGAGCCGCGTTCCATCCATGTGGATGAGCGCGTTGGTGACGTGCAGGTCCTCGGCGGCCAGCTGGAGGAAGAATGCCTCGTGCGACAGGCCGAATCCCTGATGCAGGTCGTGCACGTGGGTATCGCCGGAGTACCACCCGCGCGCGGGCAGGTCGGCGATGCGATCGAGGGTGATGCCTACGCTGCGCGTGACGCCGGCCGCGACGTCGATGGTCATGGATTTCGGCCGATATTCCCAGCCGCGCACAGCCTCGACGATGGTGCGGCCGATGGGCACATCGACCTGAACCTCGCCGGCGGTGTGGAAGTAGTGCCGATCGGTCACCATCATCGCGCGGTGAAAGCCGCCGTCCGGTGTGTAGGACCGCCCATCGCTTGCATCGACGTAAATCCGTGCGGGCATCGGTCGGCCATCGGGCCCCACGACGCGAATGCGGACACGCCCGGTGGGTGTGGCGGTTCGGCGCGACGCGATCTTCACTTCGCGCCAAGCGGATGGACGCCCTCCCGCGATGTCGGTCGTGTATAACCGCGGGACCCCTCCACGGAATGCAACGAAGGCGAAACGTCTCCCATCGGGGCTCGGCGTCGGCGACATCTCGTGATGCTCGGCATCGACCGTCAGCTCGATCGGATCGCCGCCGGTCACGGAGATGATGCGAACGTCGTTGGAGCCCTTGTCCTCGGTGACATAGAGGATGCTGCGACCGTCGGCGGTCCACGCCGGCCGCATGCGATATCCCGTCTCCTCATCGCGCACCGTGCGCGACTCGAGCGTGGCGAGGTCGAGCACGCGGAGGCCGCCCTGCTCATAGGCGAGTGACCGGCCATCCGGCGAAATGGCTGGCTGGATACCGCTGACCAGCGCCGTGTCGGTCCCCGTGCCGAGGTCGTGCCGGAAGATGCGCCAGCCACCGCTCCGGGCGCTCGCGAAGTACAGACTATTGCCGTCGCGCGCCCACGCCGGCTGCAGATCGACGCGCGGGTGAGAGGAAACCTGCTGAACGCGACCGCCATTCGCATCGACGATCCCGATCTCGAGGTTGCCCGAGACATCCATCGACAGCGCGATGCGGCGGCCATCAGGACTCCATGCGGGCTCGAAGTGGTAGTTCGGGCCCGCCGTCAGCGCGATGGCTTCGCCGCCCTCGGCGGCAACCTTCCAGATGTCGCCGCGCATCGAGAATGCGATCCAGCGGCCATCTGGACTCCACGCGGGATCCAGCGGTCCCGACGACACCGCGGGGAACATGTGCCGCTCCTCGCGATCGGAGTGACCGTACCGATTGGGGCGAGCACTGACCGCGGCGACTGCGCCGAGGATGCCGGCCGCAGCGACACCGAGGATGAGGATGCCACGCCCACGCGACGCGACCATCCGCATTAGTGTCGCTGCACCGGCGGCTTGAGCATCGCATCGCTCAGTCCGGGCTGCGCCATGAGTCGCTCTATGTCCGCTATCTCCACGGGCACGAAGGCGGACAGGTTCTCGTAGCCTGTTTCCGTGATGAGGATGACGTCCTCGAGTCGCAGCCCCACCCGCTCGCCCGCGAGATTCATCGCAGGCTCGATCGTGAAGATGTGGCCGGGAAGCAGGACGTCGCTGGCGAGCCTGACATCGTGCACCTCCATGCCGATCGTGTGACCAAGGCTGTTGGAGCGACTCGCGCGGTAGCGCTCGACGAACGCCGTCGCCGCCGTACGGATCGCGGCATCGCTGAAGGGATACGTCGCCATCACCGAATCCATCTTCACGACCGCGGCCTTGATGATGTCGCGCGGCGCCACGCGCGGACGAATCGACGTCAGGAGCGCCTGATACAGGCGAAGGTAGACTTCGTATAACTCGCGCTGCCGCGCCGAGAACTTCCCGTTTGCGGGGAAGACCCGCGTGACGTCTGAGACGTAGTAGCGGTAATCGGGGGCGTAGTCGAACTGAACGAGATCGCCATCCCGGAGACGCGAGGTCCCCTTGTGGTAGTGGGAGTAGGGCATGTTCGCGCCGGTCGCGACAAGCGCGAAGTACGCCTCTCCCTGGGCGCCGTGCTTGCGAAACACGTAACGCGCCGCGGCGTCGAGCTCGTACTCGTACATGCCTGGCCGCGCATCGCGGATCGCTTCCATGATCCCGAGTCCGGTAATGCGCGTTGCTTCGCGAATGAGCGCGATCTCGCGCGGGCTCTTGATCGCGCGCAGGGTGTCGAGGACGGGGTCGAGGTCACCGATCGGTGCGTCCGGCGCCGCGGCTTTCATCCGCGCAATGAACGCATCCTCGCGAGATGGACGGCCATCCCAGGGATCCTCCCTTGTCGCCCGCGCGAACGCGGTCGCGTCGCCGGCCGAGCCATTGCCCAGAACCTCGGCCCGGTGCGGCGTGATGATCCGGCGGCCATCGCGCGCGAGCCGCGGCAGGTCCACGGCGAAGGAGTCGCGCACGACGACCACCTCGATCCCCGTCTCGCGCGCGGCATCGGGCCCGGGCGCGAGCAGTGGTCCGTATGAATTGGCCCGGTTTCGCGCGGGCAGGTACAGCGTCGAGCGGCGGGAGCGGCCGTCGATGACGAGAATGGCGCGCGGGAGATCGACGCCCGTGAGGTAGTGAAACTGGTTGCTCTGCCGGAACTCCGCCTCGCTCGGCTTTTCAGCGGCGCCCTGGATCACCGCGATCGCATCGCCGATCCGCTCCATGACGCGCACGCGCCGCGCGGCAAATTCCTCTGGCGGGAAGGGTGCGGAGAACACGCGCATGGCTTCTGGTGCCTGCGCTCCCGCTGACGACAGGGCGAGCAGAAGGATGCCGAGCGTCGCCGCGCCGGCACGACGAAACGGATTCGCGCGCATGCGCATCACCGAGGGCAGCCGGGCATGCGGAACGCGCCGATTTTCGTCGAGTAGCTCGTTGCATCCTTCTTCAGGTAGTCGCCGACGTACCAGATGGTGCAGTCGTCGCTCGGATCGACCGCGGTCTGGGTGTAGTCCTCCCAGCGCAGCGTGTTCGTCTGCGAAGCCTCGCCTTCGACGAGGACGGTCTCGCGAAGGGTGAGCTGGCCGAGCGGATCGTTGGCGAGACGGCCGGCGAACCGCTGCCCGGGAAAGTGCTGCGGCCCGCCGAAGGAGTAGCCGATGCCGATGTTGCCGACGCGGTCGATCGCCGGGCTGGCCATCCACCGATAGAGACTGTCCGGCGCGTAGGTGCCCTGCTGGTGCAGGCGCACCCTGCGACCCGCGCCGACCCGGAACTCGTACCACCGGACTCCGCCCCCGCCGCGCGATGTGTTGACGGAGTGTGTGGCGACGATCGATTCGCGATTGCCGATGCGGCGATAGACGAGCCGCGCCATGATCTTGTCGCCCTGGGAATCGAGACGGCGGTCGGTGCCCGGTTGCGGCACGCAGTTGCTGAGCTGGCCGTTGCACAGGTAGTGGTACGGTGCGACGGGAATCTTCTCCGGACCGGTGATCCGCGTCTTCGCCGGATCCTTCCAGTCCACGTGGAACTGCCAGACGTCGATGGTGCTGTCGGCGAAGAGGCTGTCGAGCTGTCGCCCACCCGCGGCCATCATGATGTTCGGCGCGCCTGCGGGCGGCAGCTGCTTCCCGTCGATGTCCGCGTTGTTCAGGAAGTTGACGTTCTCGATGATGATGCACTGCTCGGTCGCGGGCGCGCCCGCGAGCATCGCCGTGCGGTCGGCGACGCATGCGTGCTTCTGGGTTGCGACCGTTGGCGAGATGCGATTGTCGCCGGTGCTCGACGGGTTGTAGTAGCCGTCCGGCCAGATCGCGGGACGCGGATAATCCGGAAAGAGCGCGCGCAGAAACTCGTAGCGATGGTACGGGCCGAATGGATCAGCGGTGGTGCTGATCGCGTAGCACATCGAGTACACACCCTGCGGCCCATCCGCGCCGCGGCCGCCGCCCCCGGCGCCGCGGCCGCGCCCGGCCTGGGCCGCCGCGAGTGTCGCGGAATCGGGCGGCGGCGGTTGAAAGAGGGGCACGGCCTGCCCCGGTTGTCCCGCAACTCCGACGACGCTGATCTGCGCGGGATCGCGCGGGGTGTGCGCCGTCGGCTGATCGGGACGCGGCGCGGCACGCGAGAAGATCGGCATGACAATGAGCCACCGATCGGCAAGCTGATCGTAGCGGACCACGGCGTCACCGTTGTTGCGCGCCTCGCAGGTGCCGGTGAATCCCCTGAAGACATTGTTGGTGGACACCGATCCGTACAACACCTTGCCGGTGGTGTCGAACATCGCGCCCTTCTTCGTGAAGATCGCCATGCGCGAGTTCACCGTCTGCACGATGTGATTGGGGCCGACGGCGAGGCTGTTGTCCGACGGATTGCCGCTGCGGCCGGCGCCCTGCGGTCCGTCGAAGCCTACGCCAAGCCCGTCGAAGCTCGCGACGAGCGCCGCGGGCGGCTTCGTGCCCTGACTCCGCTGCTCGACATCCCGGCGCCGCTGCCGTGTGGCGCCCGACATGGCCGGTGAGATGACGGACTCCGGCGGGCGATTCGCGCGTGCATCATCGATCACGGAGCCCAGCGGCGCGGAGACGTCATGGGCGACTGCCCGATTCACCGTCGCCGAGCCGATCGCGGCCGGCGCTATCTCGCTGTCGCGCGCCTCGGCGAGACCGGCCGGGCTGCGAGCGATGGCAACGGTGCCGGCAGCGATGATGGTCGCGATCGCAGCAGCGCTCAGGCGAGCCAGGGTAGTGGGCATGGCGGATTTGATGGGCGCGAGGGAGGGCGAGGCGTAAGAGTACGGCGCGACTCGATCGGCCACAACGCGTCGCCGCCCCTTCCGACGGGGGCTGTTCCCACTAAGGTTTGCGGCATTGAGATCCGTCTCCCACTTCGTTTCCCGATTTCGGAGCGTGTCGATGCAAACGACCCTGCTGATCCGCCGCATCACGGCGTCCGGTGTTGGCGCCGCAGTCATCTGCTCCTTCGCTGCTTCCGACGCGAGGGGGCAACAGCGTCCCGCGACGCAGCCCCCGCCCGCGACGGCGGCGGGACTCGAGGCATTGAAGAGTGAGCGGAAGGACGATCCACGCCCCGCACCCGCCAGACGCGAAGGCGACGGTCCGTTCCCGAAGCTGATCATCCGGGGCACGACGCTGATCGACGGCACCGGTGCACCGCCGCGCGGTCCTGTGGACATCGTGATCGAGGGCAACCGGATCACCGACATCGTGAGCGTCGGGTATCCAAAGGCGCCGATCGACAGCGCGAAACGTCCCAAGGGCCCCGCGAGAGAGCTCGACGGTGCCGGCCTGTACGTGCTGCCCGGCCTCGTGGACGTGCATGTGCACCAGGGTACGCAGCAGAAGGCGGCGGACTCGGAGTACTACAACAAGCTCTGGCTCGCCCACGGCATCACCACCGTGCGCGGCGTCCCGTTCGCCAGCTTCGAGTACTCGATGAAGGAAAAGGGTCGGAGCGCGAAGAACGAGATCACGGCGCCGCGGTATTTCGTCTATCAGCGCCCGGGCACCGGATGGGACCGCGGACCGGTACGCACTCCGGAACAGGCGCGGGCCTGGGTGCGGTGGATCGCACAGAACGGTGCCGACGGCCTCAAGATCAACGCGGAGCGGCCCGACATCATGGCGGCGCTGATCGACGAGGCGAAGAAGCTCGGGCTCGGGACGGTGGCACACCTCGCGCAAACCGGCGTCGCGCAGATGAACGCCGACGAGGCAACCCGCCTCGGGCTCGGCACCGTGACACACTTCTACGGGCTGTTCGAGAGCATGTACGAGAACAACTCGATCCAGCCGTGGCCCGTGGACATGAACTACAACGACGAGCAGAATCGGTTCAGCCAGGTGGCGCGGCAGTGGACGCTCGTGAAGCCGAAGGGCGAGAAGTGGAACGCGCTGCTCGCGAAGCTGAAGGAGCGCGACGTCACGCTCGATCCCACGATGGTCGCCTACCTCACGGGCCGGGACATGATCCACCACATGGCCGCACCGTGGCATGCGT
The DNA here is from genome assembly GCA_031426115.1 of Gemmatimonadaceae bacterium. Lineage (GTDB taxonomy): Bacteria > Gemmatimonadota > Gemmatimonadetes > Gemmatimonadales > Gemmatimonadaceae > JANPKQ01. The sequence continues at coordinate 18,464 of JANPKQ010000012.1, forward strand.
CGTACACGCTTCCAACGCTCTGGGACTACTATGCGCCGAGCCGCACGAATCACGGCTCGTACTGGTTCTACTGGACCACGTGGGATGAAGTCGCGTGGCGAAACTTCTACCGCGTGTGGATGGAGTTCCTGAACGACTACAAGAACATGGGCGGCCGCGTGACCGCGAGCTCCGACGCCGGCTTCATCTACAACACGCCCGGATTCTCGACCGTGCAGGAAATGGAGCTGCTTCAGGAAGCGGGCTTTCATCCGCTGGAGGTCATCCGCAGCGCCACCTTCCATGCAGCGGAGACGCTGGCGAAGCCGAAGGGCCAGGATCCCGAGATCGGCGCCGTGCGTCCGGGGATGCTCGCAGATCTCATGATCGTCGACCACAACCCGATCGAGAACCTCAAGGTCCTGTACGGGACGGGCGCGCTCAAGCTGAATGATGAAACCGGAAAGCCGGAACAGGTCGGTGGGGTCCGGTGGACGATCAAGGACGGCATTCTGTACGACGCCAAGGGGCTGCTCGCGGACGTCGCGAAAATGGTGGAAGAGCAGCGGCGAGCGCGGTCCGTGGCGGGGAAGGCACAACCGGAATGACAACTGCAACTGCAAGAACGTGAGGCCAGTCGCCAGTAACTGAAGTTGCGAGCCTGCCAGTCTGAGAACTCGGGACCCTGATGCGTGGGCGGATGACTCTCGACACGGTCGCGCGGTGCCCATTGATGCGGATCAGCGGCCAGCACGTCGAGGCCACGAGGGTCCCGAGGTAGTACCACTGGCCGACTGGCGACTTTAGTACTGACGTCTGGCCTCACGTCCTTGAAGTTGCAGTTCCCCGGATGCAGTCGATGTCGTCAGTGATGCGTCACGGGATCCTGACGTCCACCGGCCGGCCGGCGAACACCACCGGCGTCATGGCCGCCGACCCCGCCACCCGCACGTTGAATCGCCGCTCGCTTGGCGGGAGCATGCGTGACCCCGGCGCAAGGCGCAGTGAGAGCCGCCGCGTGCGATCCTGCCACCGCAGCTCGATCCGCATCCACTCGCCACGGCGGTGATCGAAGCTGATGCCGTCATCTTCGTACAGCATCGAGGTCCCATCCACGCCGGGATACACGATGAGCGTGACGGGCTCGTCGCTCGGCTCATCGGCGTATTGTTTGACAGGACCCATGGGCAGCACCGCCCCGGCGCGCACGTAGAGGGGCATCGTCGCGAGGTCAACGGGCCGGTCGATCTCGCGGCCGCCCTGAACGCGCTCTCCGGTCCAGAAGTCGTACCACGCGCCCCGCGGAAGGTAGAGGCGGCGGCTCGTCGCGCCCTTCTCGACGACCGGTGCGACGAGCATGTCGCGGCCGAAGAGGAACTCGTCCCCGCGCGCGACTGCCGTCGGGTCATCCGGGTAGTGCAGCCAGAGCGCGCGCATGATGGGAAGCCCCGTCTCGTGCGTCTCGCGAACCGCCGTGTACAGGTAGGGGATCAGTTGATAGCGAAGCTCGAGGTACTTCCGGAGAATGCCCTCGATCTCCGGCCGGTTCAGCTCGGCGGGATCCGCGCGCCACGCACCGGCCTCGAATGGTCCCCCCTCACCACCGTTCCATCCCCAGGGGAGCTTGAGATGCCAGTTGCGGCCGTGTGCGCGAAAGGATGGACAGAAGGCGCCGAACTGGAACCAGCGCGCGTGCAGCTCCGCGGTGTACTCGGGCGTCGGATTGAAGCCACCGATGTCGCTGCCCCAGTACGGAAAGCCGGAAAGGCCGGTATTGACCGCCACGGGAACGTGCGTCGCGAGCGTCTCCCATAGACTCCGTGGATCGCCCGACCAGATGAAACCGCCGAAGCGCTGGATGCCGGGCGACGCGTTGCGATGCAGCGCGAACGGACGCTCGTTGGGGCGAAGCTGCTGGGTCCCTTCCCAATACATGCGGTGCCGATTGAGCCGCGAAGGTCCATCGAGCCCATCGCCCTGATCGGGCCACCACCCATCGACGCCCTGGTCCATGACGGTCCTGTGAATCGGCCAGTAGCACGCCACCTGACGATTCGGAGGCCATCGGTCATCCGCGGTGCGACCGGATGGAAGCGGCTCCGCCGTGCACGGATCGTTCACCGTCCCCGTGAGCGTCCTCCCTTCGATGACGATGTGCACGATCACCCGCAGGTGCTCGGCATGTATCTGGTCGAGCATCGCCTTCGGATCAGGAAAGTTGCCCGGATGCCAGGTGAACTCCCCGTTGCGGGTGTTCCATCCCGACGGCGCGAACTCCGTCCCCAGGTAGATCAAGGCATCGCACGGAAGCTTCTTCTCGCGGAAGGTGCGCGCGACGCCGAGGATCTCGTCGGGCCCCGCGAGCGTCCGCGATGACTGCATGTAGCCGAATGTCCAGCGGGCAGGCATCTCGGGAAGCCCGGTGATCCGCGCGTACTCGCGCATGATCTCCTTCGGATCCCGCGAGCTGACGACGAACACGTCCAGAGGGAGGGGCGGCGCGGGATCGCGCGGCGTGAAGATACCGCGCTCTCCACTGAGGTCGAAGGCACCGTACGGCTGGTGAATGAACATCCCCCAGCCGTTCGCGGTCCCGATGAGCCACTGCACGGGCGCGCGCGTGCCGTGGGTGTCGAGCAGGTACGGACGCGGGCCAGCGCTGCGCGCTCCCTGACCATTTCGCATCTCATCCACCGCGCCGCGCCGATCGAACTGCGCTCCCCCCTCGCCGAACCCGAGGAGCGGGCCGCTGCCGAGGAGGAACGCCATTCCCGGGTTGGCCGCGTCGAGTGTCAAGGTCTGCAGGGCAGCTCCGTCGGCCGTCTCGACTTGGATCGTCGGCGGTGCGGCCGTGAAACGGACGATGATGTTGCCGGCGCGAACGCGCGACCGGGCATCGGAGTCGCGTGCGCGGACGAGTGCGTTCCCGAACTCTTCGCGCACGAGGGCGCCCGTCACGGGCACCGGCGCCGGACTGCCGCCCTGAAGCGGGCGGACAGTGATGCGGACCGTGAGTCGGCTCACCGACCACACCCCGATCTCGACCGGCTGTCCCGCGACGATGATGTCGGCCGCGCCCCCGCGAATGACGCCGGCAAACATCAACCCGGCGCTGGAGGCCGCGAGGTGCTTCAGTGCATCGCGGCGGGAGAGATCAGTCATGGCCTGGAAAGTGGGTGGTCTGGCGCACTCGTTCTTCAGTCGATAGAAAGTGCTATTCCCGGATCTCGAGAACTGTCACCCGGCGTATCCGGTCGAGCAGTGGAAACTCCCGGTCCATGTACGCATTGCCGCCCGTCTCGAGCGGACCCTGACGCCCCTGCCGGACCCCGCTCCCGGAATTCTCGCCGTATCCCGAGTACAGGCTGTCGAGCACGTCCATGCCCTCGACCACCGACCCGAGAATCGTGAACGCCTCGGCGTTGCTGCGCGGATTGTCGGCGAGATTGATGTAGATCTGCGTGTTGCGCGTGGTCGCCCGGCCTTTCATCGCAAAGGCGAAAGTGCCGCGGGTGTTGACGGAGCGCGGCGGATCGTCAGCGAGGTAACGATCCTTCCATGCGGCGTTCACCGCGGGGTCGCCATGCAGACCGAACTGCACGATGTAGTTGGGATTCACGCGATGGAATCGCGTGTCGTCGTAATAGCCGAGTCGCGCGAGGTTGTAGACGCGGTCAGCGCCGATCGGTCCGTACGCGCGCACGAGCTCGAGCACGAAGACTCCCTTCGTCGTCTCGAAGCGAAGGTGCGAGACCGGGGGTGCAGGCCTGCTCCACTCAGCGTGCTCCGGATGCAGCCAGAGCATCTCGCGATCGGGGATCGGCTCCGCCGTCGTCGTGGCGCGTGAGCCGGCGGCGCAGGCGGTGCCTGCGAGCGCGATCGTCGTCGCGAGCGCCAGACACGTCGCGAAACGCCGTGAAGCGCCTCGGGCGCTCGTGCTGCGTTGCCCGCGATGATGCTGATCGCCACACCGCCCGGCCGCGGAGCTCACGAGTCTCACCATGACAGCTTGATGAGCGAGACGCCCTGGCGCGGAAGCGTGATCGGAATGCTCACGAGCCCGAAGTGCGTCTCGATGGTGTCCCGGCCCGGGATTGCCTGGAGCTGGCCCGACTTCTCCAGTGCCGCGTACTGCGCCGGCGTCGGTTGCTGCGGAGAGCCCATCTTCTTCCACACCTCGTACGAGTTGCCGTGATCACGATCTACGCGGTAGTGAGTGAGCGTCGGGTGTGTCACGGGGACGCCGGCGATCGTCAGGTCGATCTCGGCGGCTGCCGCCGGAAGATCGTCGTCGTGGTAGTTCCAGACGAGCACGGTGATCGAGCGCTCGTCGCGCGCGGCGAGCGCGGAGATGTCCGGTCGAGCCCGGACGCCGTGGTCCCGGATGCTGTCCAGCGGCAGGCCGCCCGTCGTCGTCACGCCGAGCCGGTTGCCGCGCATCTGGCCGAGCATGCGGAAGACGTTCAGCACCGGCTTGTCGATGCCGTTGGTCGCGAGATCGCGAAAGCCGTCGAAGTACGGCTGGCCCTCGAACTCGAATGCCCAGGTCACGGACCCGAGCAGGTTGACGCCATGCAGGTCGGCAAGCTCATAGGTGCGCGCGATCTGCTCGGCCGTGTAGCTCGAGTACATGGTGCCGTTGCGGTAAGCATTCGACGGATTGGTGCGCACGTGGCAGGCGGCGCATCCCTCGGGATCGGATTCGCCGATGATGATCGGCACCAGCTTCAGCTCGGGAAAGGACGCGACGATGCGGAAGCCGTTGTCGATCGCGCGGAGCTGGTTGCTGATGCCCATGCGGACATGGCCTTCCGGCATCACGCGCGGTGCGCCCTTCGCATGGAAAGCCACGAAGTCGAGGGGTGATCCGATCCCGCCGGTGGCGAAGTTCCTTCCGCGGAGGCAATGCTCCAGGAAGTTGCGGAGAATTCCCTGGGTGCGTGCGCCATTGGGCCCGGTGACGTGCGGGCCGCCGATGCGCGCGGTGGGCAGCGCACGCTTGAGTCCATCGGCCGCGTAATCGTAGAGCTTCATGAACTCTTCGGGCGTCCCGCGCCAGTAGCCGATGTCGGGCTCGTTCCAGACTTCCCAGTACCAGCTCTCGACTTCCTTCTGTCCGTAGCGCTCGACGGAGTGGCGCACCCACTGATAGATCAGCTCGCGCCACTTGTCGTAGTCCTTCGGCGGGTAGGCCCACCCGGTGTAGATCGCGTTGTAATCCACGCCCGGTGTCCAGCTGTGGCGATACGGCGTCGGGTTCGTGGACAACGCCTCGGGCATGAAGCCGATCTCCATCAGCGGCTTCATCCCGCGCTCGATGTACGCATCGATGATGCGATCAACGATCGTCCAGTCGTACTTCGGGCGGCCGTTCGCATCCTCGGTGTAGGCATTGGTCGAGCCCCACTTGAGCGCCGGCGTTCCGTCGCCCGTGGTGAGGAGGTTGTGCGTCCGCACGAAGACCGTCGCCGGCTTCGCGGCCGCGGCGAGCGCCGACAGCAGCTTCTTCCCGTCGGGCATGTAGGTGTAGTTGGGTTCGTCGTAGCCGAACCATGCCCACATCGGCGTCATCGGCCCGCGCTCCACGCCGCTCGCGACGCGGATCTGGATACGTGTCTGCTGCGCCGCGAGCGGGGAAAGCGGAGCGGCCAGCAGGCATCCCGCCAGCAACGATCGGAGAATGAATTCGTTGACCATACCGGGGCGCCGCCTGTGGTTCTGAGTTGTCAACCCGAGATTGGTCTCAGCGACCGGGGACAGAGGATGAGCTCGAGGACCAGAGCTGCCGTCAACAGCAACTCTAAGGGCGATCGAGAACTATTCAACTGACGAGGCCGGGTCGAGTGCTCGCGTTCGGACGAGGAAGGCGGCAAGTTGGGTCTCCCTTCAGTTATTCCTTTACCGGTCCACGACATGGACAGACGAACGTTCTTCGCCGGCTCGGCCGGCGCCATCGGTACGGCTGCGTTGACTGCCTGTACGGCGTCGCGCGTGGGTGACGAAGGAGCCGCGCCGGGGCCAGCAGGGCGGACCGCGGACCAGACGGCTCGCGAGGCGAAGGCACCGGTGCACGAGGCCATACGCGCGCTGCGGCCCATGACCCAGGGCATCGTGCCGATCTCCGACGGTGAGCGCTTCGCCCGAATGGAGAAGGCGCGGCGGCTGATGGTCGAGAATGACATCGATGCGGTGTTCATCGAGCCGGGAACGTCGATGAACTACTTCACCGGCGTGCGGTGGGGAACCAGCGAGCGGATGTTCGCCATGGTGCTGCCCGCGCGGGGGGAGCCGGCCTTCATCTGCCCCGCCTTCGAGGAAGCGCGGGCCCGGGAGGTCGTTCGCTTCTCGAAGGACATCCGCCTGTGGCAGGAGGATGAGAATCCCGGTGCAGCGGTCGTGAAGGTGCTGCGCGACCGGGGGCTGGCGACGCAGCGGATCGGCATCGAGGAGCGCGCGCGGTTCTTCCTCGTCGATAGCATCCGGCGAGCCGCGCCCGCGGCGGAGTACGTCCTCGCCGATCCGGTGACGGCGGGCTGCCGAATGTTCAAGTCACCGGCAGAGCTCGCGCTGATGCAACGGGCGAACGACATCACCCATGCCGCGTTCAAGGCCGCGTTCGCGACGATGACGGAAGGGATGACCCAGGGGGACCTGCGGGGACAGATCGCTGCCGCCTATACGGCGCTGGGAGTCTCCGCCTCGGCCACTCCGCAGTTCGGGAAGTACACCGCGTATCCGCACGGAAGCAGCACGCCACAGCGACTGCGCGAAGGCGACGTCGTGCTCGTGGATGGAGGCTGCACCATCGAGGGATATCAGTCGGACGTCACGCGCACGACGGTGTTCGGAAGGCCGACGGCGAGGCAGACCGAGGTGTGGAATCTCGAGAAGCGCGCCCAGGCGGCGGCGTTCGCCGCGTGCAAGGTGGGAGTGCCGTGCGAGGCAGTGGATGCCGCCGCGCGGAAGGTCATCACCGACGCCGGTTTCGGCCCAGACTACGCTGTCCCCGGGCTGCCCCATCGCACGGGCCACGGCATCGGCATGGATGGGCACGAGTGGACCAACCTCGTCCGTGGCAACAAGACCCCGCTCGCCCCCGGGATGTGCTTCAGCAACGAGCCGATGATCGCCATTTACGAAGAGTTCGGCATCCGGCTCGAGGACTGCTTCTACATGACCGACGCCGGGCCGCAATCGTTCACTCCGCTGAGCCCGAGCATCGACAGGCCCTGTGCCTGAGCGGCCTCGAGTGCGATAGCGCCAGGCTACCCTTGCGACCACCGGCGAGGACGATAATATGTGCCGTCTGCGACTCGTCTGTTTCCCCAGAGCCGCGCACTCCGCAGGTGTGGCGTTGCCATCCCAACGCTTCGTTCCTTGAACGTTTCGAACCTTCGCGCCGTACTCCACACGGTGTCCGGCGCCCTGCACCATTACGTCCCTGCAACGCCCCCCCAGTTCGAGACCTGCTCGCCGAGCGCGCGTCTCGTGTTCGCCGGCCGTGCGGCCCTGCCCCTTCACGTATCGCGGAGTATCCGACATGAGAACAACAACCATCTGTGGCGCGCTGCTGCTCAGCCTGCTTGTTCCCACTGCGCTGACGGCCCAGGCAACGGGGTCGGTGGCCGGGGTGGTGACCTCGGCTGACGGACAACCGGTCCCGAGCGTGCAGGTCTCCATTCGTGGCACGACGATGGGCACGGTGACCAACGCGACGGGCCGCTACCGGATCCTCAACATTCCGGCGGGCTCGCACATTCTCCAGACTGCGTCGATCGGCTTCGCGGCCATGGAGCAGCCGATCGTGATCGTGGCGGACTCGACGTTGACGGTGGACTTCAGGATCGAATCGCGATCGACGGTGCTCGGCAAGGTCGTCGTCGTCGGCTATGGCACGCAGCGGAAGGAAGAGATCACCGGCGCGGTCGCGAGCATCACTTCCGACCAGTTCATCGCGGGCCCGGCGCGGGACGCCGGCGCCCTGATTGCCGGCAAGATTCCCGGCCTTTCCATCACGACTCCCAGCGGTAATCCGACGGCCGGAACCGAGATCAGCCTTCGCGGCACGACCACGATCCAGGGGAGCCGCACTCCGCTCATCCTGATCGATGGGATCCCCGGCGGCTTGTCCACCGTCCCCGCCTCCGACATCGAGTCGATCACCGTCCTGAAGGATGGATCGGCCGCCGCGGTCTACGGATCGCGTGCCTCCAACGGTGTCATCCTGGTCACGACGAAGCGGCATGCCGGCGGGAAGCCGACGATCCGCTACGACGGCTACACGAGCTACCAGACGATCTACAACGCCCCCGACTTCCTGAACGCCGACGACTACGTCCGGCTCCGCAGCGAGGGCTATGCGTTCGACACGCTCGGCTACAAGACCGACTGGCAGGATGCAATGCTCCGGAACCCACTGAGCTACCGGCACAATGTGTCGCTGAGCGGGGGCGATGCCAGCACGAACTACACGGCGTCGGTAAACTTCGAGAACACCGAGGGCATCTTCATCCGGTCCGACAACAGGGAGATCACGGGCCGCGGCAACATCCGGCAATCGATGTACGACGGAAAGCTGCAAGCTGATCTGAACTTCGTCAGCCGAAGCCAGAGCAACTTCGATGGCCCGAGCTTCAACAACGCCTGGCGGCAGGCGCTGATCCGCAACCCGACCGACCGGCTGAAGACCGACGCGGGGCTGTGGCAGGAGCGCGGGACGTACATGTATACGAATCCGATCGGGCTGATCGAAGAAGAGAACGGCGAGGCCGAAGGGCGCAACACCCGCATGCACGGGACCGTGACCTTCCGTCCGATCGACGTGTTCCAGATCTCGCTCATGGGAGGAACGACGCGGAACTCGACGTTGAACGGCAGCGCGACGACCTTCCGGCATGTCAACACGACGCAGTCCGGCCTTGGCGGCACCGCGAGCCGTAGCACGTCCGCGTCCCTCGATCGCATCCTCGAGCTCACCGGGAGCTACGACGACAGCTTCGGCGACCACAACGTCGCCGTGGTCGGCGGATACGGCTATCAGGACAACGAATTCGAGGCATTCAATGGGAGCAACCGCGGCTTCCCGACGGACCTGTTCGGTTTCAATTCGCTGGGCAGTGGCTCCGGGCTGACCTCCGGGCTCGCCGGGCTCGGCAGCGACAAGACGAGCTTCAAGCTGATCGGCTTCTTCAGCCGCGTGAACTACGACTGGCAGAACCGCTTCCTGCTCATGGGGACGGTCCGCTACGAGGGGAACTCGCGCTTCGGCGCCGATCACAAGTGGGGCGTGTTCCCCGGCGTTTCGGCCGGATGGAGACTCACCGAGGAGAGCTTCATGGAAGGGCTCCCCTTCGACGATCTCAAGCTGCGCGTGGGCTACGGTGTCACCGGTATCGCGCCGGGCTCCTCGTATCTTTCGCTCACGAGCTACAACTACGGCGGCCGGTTCCTGTACAATGGCCAGTGGGTGCAGGGTCTCTCCCCCGCCCGGAACCCGAATCCCAATCTGAAGTGGGAGGAGAAGCACGAGGTGAACGTCGGCCTCGACTTCTCGATGTTCGATTCGCGCCTCAGCGGCGTCATCGACGTCTATCGGCGCGACACGAAGGACATGTTGTACAACTACTCCGTCCCCGTTCCGCCCAACCTCTTCAACAGCATTCTCGCGAACGTCGGCAACATGCGGAACGAGGGCATGGAGGCCGAGTTGACCTATGACGTGCTCTCCGGCCAGAGCCTGCGCTGGACGACGAGCCTGAATGGGTCCACCAACCGCAACAAGCTGGTGTCGCTGTCGAACGACGTGTTCAAGACCGCTTCGGGTTACACCGTCGGCGGCACGGGCGAGCCGATCCAGCAGTCCACCCACCGCGTCGACGTCGGCAAGAAGATCGGCAATTTCTACGGCTTCAAGTCGGTGGACATCGATGCCGCCGGCGAGTGGATCGTCCTCGATTCGACCGGGATCCGCATCCCGATCGACAGCGCGACCGACACCGATCGGCGTGTTCTCGGGAACGGCATCCCGAAGTACTACGCCGGGTGGAACAACACCGTCCGGTTCCACAACTTCGACTTCAGCGCCAACATGCGCGGCGCGTTCGGCTTCCAGATCCTCAATTATCAGCGCATGTACTACGAGAATCCGAAGATTCTCCAGTACAACATGCTGAAGTCGGCGTTCGACCCCGTCTATGGCAAGCGGAAGGCCGATGGCACCCCGCGCACCGTCAATTACGACCTAGCGTACGTCAGCTACTACGTCGAGGACGGTGACTACTTCAAGCTCGACAACGCGACGCTCGGATACGCCATCCCGGCGCGCCTGCTCGGTCGCACCGGCACCGTCGTCAACAATGCCCGCGTGTACGTGTCCGGTCGCAACCTGTTCAGCCTCACCGGCTACAAGGGAATGGATCCCGAGGTGAGCTCGAGCGGGCTGACGCCGGGCCAGGAGCAGCGCGATACCTATCCGACGACCCGCATGTTCACCTTCGGCATGACCGTCGGTTTCTAAGGCACCCTGGATGACCTCGGTGGCCGGCGTCAACGGTGGCCGGCCACCGACTCGGACCGCGAGCTTTCAGCATCAACGCGCTCGAGCGAGCGCCAACAAGGAACCCGGATTGCAATGAGATATTCTCTCTCGAAGTACCTGCCCGTGTTCGCCCTGGTCGGCGCGACGGTCGGCAGCATCTCGTGCACGGATCTCACGGAGACGCCGTACAATCAGGTCACGGAAGAAAACTTCAACCCGACCGCGGCCGACCTCGCTGCGCTCATGGCACCGGCCTACACGCCGATGCGCGGCATGTACATGAGCTGGTACGGGATGGTGGACGGCATGGAAGAGGCAGCGGATGCGCTGCTGACGCCTGTCCGGCCGAACGGATGGTATGACGGCGGCGTCTATATCCGGATGCACGAGCACCGCTGGGGGCCTACCCAGGGTCAGCCAAACACCGTGTGGAACGGCTCGTTCAGCGGGATCAACGCGGCAAACCGCGTGCTCTATCAAATCGATTCCGGCATCGTCCCGACCGATGCTGCGACCAAGACAGCCGTCACGGCCGAGCTGAAGGCGCTGCGTGCCTTCTACTACAGCCTGCTGCTGGATACCTTCGGCCGCGTCCCCATCGTCACCGACTTCACCAACACCGAGCTGCCCGCTCAGGCGACGAGACAG
>JANPKQ010000013.1:0-8875 GCA_031426115.1 Gemmatimonadaceae bacterium
GACAATCCGGAGTACAGGGCCACCGACGCGTACGCGAGGAGCCTCGATGCGACCGGCGGCGAGATGCGCTCGGCGCGAATCACCCCGAACAATGTGCGCATCCACAGGGACACGATGCGCGGATCGGAGTGCCGCGCGGGACCGCAGTCGGCACTGAGCGCCGCGGCGACGAGAGTCACGACGAGCACACCCCGACGAGCCCAGCGGCTGCGGCGGCCCAATGCCGTCGTCAAGGGGACGCCTGCATCACGAACTCGATGAGCTCGGGAGGACGCGACCACCTTCCCGGCTACTCATCGGCTCACGCTCGCGAGCTGCTCGCGGGATCCGGTTGGCACACGGAGGGCATCGGTCGCGGCCGAGCCACGATGGACGTGGGCGAAGAGGTCACGGCGCACGTCCGGATTGCTGATCTTCCAGATGACGCCGTCGGTGAAGTAGTGGTGGATGTTGATGAACATGAGGATAAGGACAGGCGCCGCCTGACCGGGCTGTTCCCCGAAGACATTCGCCACGGCACTCATCGCGGTTCCCGGAACGACCCGAGCGACCACATAGCTCGCGAGGAGGAGGCCGACGGCATAGGCCGCCATGCGAGTGAGGAAGCGCCGGGTGGAGCCGCCGGAGCTCGCGGTCGATCGGTTCAGCTCCACCCGTATCGGGAAGGCGAGGTACTGGAGCGCGTGAAATATCTGGATCCAGAAGATCGCCTTGGGGTCTCGCGCCATGACGGCGTACCAGACGAAGAGCGCGATCCACGCGACGAGCGCGCGCGCGGGCGGGAGGGCACCGGTGCGGCGGCGCATCCTCGCGAGCCCGGCTGCTCCGAGCCCGAGGGCTGCGAGAGTCCCGATGCTGACGAGGAGGTATGCGGGCCTGACGACCGACGGATCACGGAGCTGGGTGAACAGGAACCAGGTGACGTGCCAGACGAGGAGGATTCGAAGGCTCGTGCGGATCAGGAAGCGCTCGCGGTTGTCGAACCCCTTGCCGTCGAGGTAGGCGAACGAGGCCATCATTCCCCAGACCTGTCCGGTATAGTGCCAGGCGAGGTACGCGCTCGCGACGGAGATGAGCACGATCACGAGGGCGGGTGACTTCTGCGCCTCCCACAACGCGACCGCGATGTACAGGAAGAGAATCACCGGGACATAGATCGTCGCCCACTTGTGGCGCCGGATCATGTCGCGGTCGCGGTAGACGATGCGATAGGATGCCATGAAGTGCGGCATGTTGATCACCGTCGCGAGCCACGCCTGCGCCCCGGCGCCGATCAGAAGCAGATCGGACCGCCCACTCAGGAGCAGTGGAACGAACAGGATGACGGAAAGACCGCCGACGCACAGCAGATCGATGAGGGGCGACAGCATCGAGGCGGGGCGGACGGCGCTGGCCTTGGATGCCGGCATCGAGGAGTCGTCGCGACCCGCGCCGCCGGGACTCACGCGGCGCGGTGCAGCGATGGGAATCAGTGCGCCAGCGGCGGCGGCGGAGTGGGGGCGGGCAACGGAGCGCCAGGGGGCTGGTCCTTGTGGAGCTTCACGACGATGGCCCCCCCGTTTGCTCGCGAGCCGAACTCATTCCCGGCCCTGGCGGGATCGAGATAGCGGACTTCCTGGACGGTGATCGCCCGAATGGACTTCAACGCGTCGACGCCGGTTTGGCGGGTGCCATCGACGTAGACAGCAATTGGCTCCGTGATCGAATTACCAAGAGTCCGGACGCCGCGCGCGGGCGTGAGGAAGTGAGGGCGGAGGCCGCGAATCGCCCCGTGGAGATCACCGGCCTTCGACGCCGAGCTCTCGATTTCAGACCGAGTGAGGACATCGCGCTGTCGCTTCTGCGCCAGCCCTGTCTCAGGGAGGACCACGAACGCCGCGACGGCCAGACCGAGCAGCGTGCTGCGAACTGCGCTCATGAACCCTCCTCGAGTCTCCCACAGTCACCGAACACCGAGCCCCCTCCGGCAGCCCGGTCCTCTTGTCGCCAGCCCCTAGCTTCTCGGAGGCCGGCGGTCCCACATGAATGACAACAAGCGCTCGCCGGCGATGGTGCGACTCGCCGCCGACGCCTGGGGCACGAGTGGGGTCGATCGGGAAACAACGATCTCGGCGTCAGCGATGACCGTCCGACCGGTGGATGCCGCTTCGGCCACGGTCGGTGTCGCCTTCGTCACCGTGAGGTCGGTCGCGGTGACGGCGGTGATGACCGATCGACCGTTGTTCTCGGCGGTCGCGAACCCGCTCGCGGTGATCTGCTGCCCCACGACAAATCCGTTGGTGATGAACGACCCGGCTGCGCGCGAATAGCCCGTGGCGGTTGCGGACAGGGACGTCGAGCCGGTGGTCTGCTGCGGCCTCAGCGCCGTGATCTCGGCTGCGCCGCTGTTCGCGGCAGAGAAGCCGGTGGCCGATACACGCTGGCCAACGAAGAAGCAGTCGGCGATGAACGAGCCGGACGTCCGCGCGAACGTCGTGTCAGTCGCGTAAAGAGTGGTGGACCCGGTCGTCGTTCGGAAGGCCGAACCCTGGGGGGCCTTGCTGCCGGAGACCGGTGGGTCGAAGAAGATCCCCGTCACTGCGGATCCTGCGAGGGTCGTTCCGGGAAGCGGATCGATCCCGACACTGCCTGCGACTCCGGGGAGCGCCAGGGCGTCCGCGAGAATAATGCCCCCACCCGTCGGCCGGACGTTGAAGCGAATCTGACCGGGGGCGGCGAGGACGTACGACGTCACGCTCAACGGAGCGACGTTCGTCCACGTTGCCACAGCGGGTACCGCAGCCGACGCGACGTAGTGCCGCACATCGACCGCAACGCTCGAGGCGTTGATGAAGCGGAGCGCAACCTGGGCGCCTGGATCGGGCGGGGCGTCGTGGATGATGTCCAGGCGCAATGGCGGAGTGGATCCGGTGCGCGCTCGACCCGAGAGGAGCACCGTGTAGAGCTGATCGGGGGCGAACGTCGTGACCCCGTCGCGCACCACCGTGGACGCGATCGCCTGGACGGTGTCGTTCAGGAAGACGCGGTAACGCCGCTCGCCGGCCTGCGTGTTCTTGTACTGGATCTGGGTCGAGCCAGTCACGCACGAGGTCGTGACGGGGTTGTTCCTGAACGCGATGCCCCAGTGGGCACTGTTCTCGACGCGGTCAACGAACCGAAAGTCGACCGCCTGCGTATCGGGCAGCGCATTGATGAAGCGTACGCCCGCAGTCGGCACGCTCTTTGTCTCGGTGACTTCATCGAGCGAGCACGCGGTCAGCGCAACCCCGGCGAAGCACAGCGCCCACACCTGTGAGATACGTCGCATTGAGAACTCCGTCAAGTTGTAGTCCGATCCGGTGCTCAGGGCCGGGCGATCCGTGTCTGCGTGGTGTCCACGGGCGTTCGGGGCCCGTCGCTCCCCGAGCCGATCAGGGAGCGAGTGATGAGGAATGCCGCGAATGCTCCGAGCACGCTCGTGCCGAGGGTAACGCTTCGCGCCCGGGAAAAGCGGCGTTCGTATGCCGGTCCGAGGTACTCGGATTTCACGCGAACCTGCTCACCGTTCCAAATCTGTTCGCCGCCGCGCAGCAGCCGAACCGTGGAAACCGCGATGAGATATGATTCCGCGTCCGTTTCGATCAACCGCCCTTCGATCTGCGCGATCTCGGGCCCCATGATTCCGCCGAGCGCAACGCGTCCCGCGTCGTTCACGCTGTAGGCGACACGCGCCCCGGCGGGTGGCACGGCCTGGCTGACAGGCTGCAGGGTATAGCAGCCCATGGCGAGAACGGTGAGCGCGACAACAGCGATCCGGTGCGGCATTCGCACTGCCACTACCATCCGTACGTGCCCTTTGGGGCGGACCCCGGGTTCGTGCCGCCGCCGGTGCTGTAGATCTCTGGTCCGATGCGCCCGCGCGACTGGAGATCCTGATACGGCGGAGCCCAGTGAAGGCCGGTTCCCTGTGGTAGGTCGCCCCATCCGCGGCTGTCGAGGAACCAACCGGCGAAATGGGTATATGCGGTTTCGATGCGCTTCTCGTACTTCAATGCTTCCATCAGATTCCCGCACGCGATGACATTGAACGGCGCCACGGGCACCTTGGGGACACAGTCCGCTCCACCAGGGACTGGCGTGGTGGCATCGAATGCCGTGAGGGCGGGCAGTCCACCATTCGCGACCCGCGTCTTGTTGATGAGCGCGCCTGCCGCGGCGAAGTTGCTGCGCTGCACGTGTCCTTCCGCGGCGAGGAGGTCGAGCTCTGCCTTCGTGAAGAACGGGAACTTCCCGTCGGTCGCCGAGCCGGCATCGCCCTTCCTGCGCCATGACGAGAAGCGAACGTGGTTGTAGTTCGACCAGCCCCATCCAAACCCCGAAAAATCATCGTTGCCGGTTGGACGGTTCGCGAAATACCGCTTGCATTTCGTCGCCGCAGCATCGCACCCGCCGTTGGCCGGCGAGAAATCGACCTGGAAGTCCGCTTGCTGCGCTGGTCGCGTCGCGCCCTGCGGGAACCGCAAATCCGGCGTCACCATCGTGAATCCCCCCGACGACCCGCGGTCGCTGACCGGCTGCGCGATCCACGCTGCGTAGGAACCGGAGACGTCGGCCATACCGATGACGAAGGGCGTCATCTGGTGCCAGGTGCCGTACGAATACCACTGATTGACCCATGAGTTGAACGGGCCAACGGTCGAACTGGTGATGTTGTCGTGGTCTGTCGTGAAGCCGGCCTGCGCATCGGCGATCACCGCGGTCCAGTCGACGGCCGTTCGCTCGGCGGGCGTACGAGCGACGTTCGCGCGGAGGCGCGCGCGATAGCTCCGGACCAGCCGGATGAATTCGTCCTTCGTGAAGCTCGTCGTCGACGCGATCCATGATGGCGGGAGCGGGAACCCGTACGCGCCGGTGACCGCAAGGTTGGCGTAATCGATCGAGGCCTGGAGCGCGACCATCGCGGAATCCATGACCGCGCCATAGCCGCTCAGCGTACCGGGATCCACGCTGCTCATCCCCGGTGAGACAACCGCAGCCGAGTCGTACATGAGTGCGAGATAGCCCAGCGAGAGTCCACGGAGGAATTCCGCGAAGGCCCGCGCCCGGGCGTCCTGGGCGGTCGATCCGAGCGTGAAGCCGTCAGCCGCCATCCGGGTCAGGATGGTGGAGGCGACGCGAGTGACTTCGCTCTCGATGAAATACACACGCTTCTGCTCGCCTTCGCAGCTGTTGCCGACCGTGTTGTCGTTGGCGGCGCGTGGCAGGCCAACGCGCTGGCCCTGGCAATTGTTGGACAGGCTGGAATAGTTCTCGAACGACTGGACGGCCGCCATTCCCCAGACGTTCCCGGTGGTGCGGTAGATCCCATCGTGCCAGCGCTTGTAGTAGTTGCCAAGCAGCGATTCGATGTCGGTGGGGCTGGCGAGAACTTCGGCCGTCCCCGGCTGATTGGGGTTGGTGACTTCGAGGTCGCATGCGGCGATGCCAAGCACCGCGGAGAGTGCGGCGCAGCGCACCAGGATGCTTCTAGTCATGTGTCGCATTAACTCCTAGAAGCGCGTTGAGAGAGAGAACGTGAAGGTCCGGAGTGTCGGGAAGCCGAACGCGTCGACCTGGTTGATCAGCCCGGATCCGCTCTCGTTGTTGCCGCCGGTCGCGCCCGTTTCCGGATCGAGCCCGCTGTAGCCGGTGATCGTCCAGAGGTTGCGCCCGATCGTGCCAACGGTGAAATCGCCGACGCCGCGGATCGCGCCAATGTGGTAGGTGATGCTCATTTCGCGCAGCTTCGCGTACGAGCCATCCTCGACGACGTAGTTGTTGGGGCCTAGCAGGTCGTAGAACCCCCCGGTGCCGGTGCTCTCTCTCGGCCCGGCGCGCCACTGATATCCCATCGGCTTGGCGGTCTCGACACTCTTGCCCGAGGCGTCGAAATTGGCGGAGCTGAAGTCGAGCAGTCCCCACCCCTCACCCTGGTTGTAGATGTCGTGTCCGATGGTGCCTTCCATGAGCGCGTAGACATTGAGCTTCTTGTACTGAATCGTATTGCTGTACCCGAACCGGAAATCGGGGAACGTGTTCCCGATGATCTGGTTGATGCCGAGCCCCTCGTTCGGCTGGCCAACCAGGGGGCGGTCGATGATCGGGTGACCAAAGGTGAGCGGAACACCCCACGGCGACTGGGCCGCCGGCAGCTTCGTCTGCCACAGGTTTTTCGTGATCCCGTCCCGCCAGCTGTAGCCATCACCGACCCACACGAGCCACCCGTCGTCATTGCGCTGGAACGCCTTCCCATCGCCGCACTGGCCCTGCACCGATGCGGGAAGGTCCCCGCACGTCCTGTAGAACTTCCGGCCCCAGATGTTGCCAAGGCGATTCTTCTGGAAGCCGTTGCTCTTCCCCCTGCTCGCCGTGATGAGGAACGTGCTCCCGGTCCCTTGGCCGGTGCCCGCATCGCTGACGTATTCCGGCGCGAACAGCTCGGTGATGAACGTGCGAGTGCGGTCCCAGGTCCCGCGCATGCCCCACTGGAAATTCGCGGTCGTCACGACTGGAAGATTCAGACTGAGCTCCCAGGTGCGGTTCGCCAGCGTGCCCGCATTCTGCCACTGCCTCGAAAAACCGAGCGCCGCTGGCGTGTTGACTTCGAGAATCTGATCTCGCGTCGTGGAGCGGGCGTGCGTAACCTCCACGCCCAGCCGGTCGAGCAGCGTGAAATCGGTGCCGAATTCCGTTTCGGTGGTCGTCTCCGGCCTCAGGTCGGCGTTGCCCGCCTGGCCGAGCGTGATGCCGGTCGGCGAGACGTTGTAGGTCTCATACTGCGCCGAGAAGCGCGGCGTCGAGCCAGCGGTACCACGAGAGGCCCGCACCCGGAACTCGCTCAGGTGCGGCACCGCCCAGAACGGCTCCTCGGAGATGCGCCAGACGGCCGAGACGCGACCGAACGGAGCCCACCGGTTGCCGGACCCGAACAGCGAGCTGCCGTCGTAACGGAACGTTCCGTCGATGATGTAGCGGTCCTTGTAGTCGAGGCTTGCCCCGGTCATGAGCCCCGTGTTGCGAATGGTCTGCGAGGCCGACGTGGCAGTCTTGTTCTGGCTGGCGTTGGACGTGGTATAGACGTCGTTCACGAGGAAAACCTCGCCGCCGCTGCTGTTCAGCACGAGGTTGTCCTCATCGTAGAGCCCGCGCACGATGAGCTTCCCGAACAGATCGCTCCTGAGCTGTTTCTGGAAATTCGCGCTGAGGCTTCCGTTGAGCACCTCCTGGCTGCGGTTGTCCAGGTTGATGTTGCCGTTGTTGTTCGACGTCGATGTCGTGAAGGTCCGGAAGCCCTTGACGAGATAGCTCTGATCACGACGCTGGCGCTGGTCATAGCCGAAGGTGCCGTCGAACGTCACCCAATCCGTCGGGAAATACCGGCCAGTGATGCTGCCGAGGAACCGGTTCGACTCGCGCTTGTTGACCGAGTTCTCGAGGTCGTAGAGAAACGCGGTTCCTCCGTTCCCGGTGGGACTGCGGAGGTTCGCCCCTCCGCTGCGCTTGATGCCGCGGCCCAGGCTGTCGCGGGCGAGGTAGTCGGTTCCGATTGCTGCCCCGCGGAGCAGTGCGCCGAACAGGTTCGTCGCGTTCACGTCGTTGGTACCCCGGTCGTACAGCGTGCTGACCTGGAATGTCAGGTCCTCACGGGCCTCGTAGTCGAGGTTCACCCGGCCGCGACGCTGCTGAATTCCGTTGAGCGCCTTGAACGCACCCTGCTCACTCTGGTACGAGCCGCTGACGTAGAATCGGACGCTTCCCACCTTTCCCGTCGCATCGACGGCATTCAGCGTCGTGGGATTCCGCCGCATTGCCTGGGCAAGCGGATTGTAGTACCGCTCGGGCCAGATCTGGACCTGATAAAGGTTCTGGAGGTCTCCGGTACTCGCCGAGGGCGACGCAAACTGAATCGTCTGCGGGGTACGCAGCGTGTCTGCCGCGACGCCGTTGATGCGAAGGATCTCATCCATCCACCGAAGGGTCCGGGAGCACGGCGCAATGTTCGAGGATCCGCCGACGCAGAACCGCGTGCCGGTTTCATCGAGTTGAAGCTGATGGTTCAGAGGCATCCCGTACTCGATACTGTTCAGGTCGCTGATGCCATACTCGGTGCGAAGGTTGAAGCGTACTCCGTCCTGGGTGCCCCCGCGCTTCGTGGTAATGGTGATCACGCCGTTGGCTGCTCTGGTGCCATAAAGGGATGCGCCAGCCGCCCCCTTCACCACTTCGACCGACTCGATGTCGAGGGCGCCCAGTTCTTCGAGGCTGCCGACGTTGAGGATGGTGCCATCGAGGATGATGAGCGGACCCTGACCTCGGCCGGCCGCATTAATGGATGTCGGCCCGCGCAGCATGATCTCGGGGGTGGTACCCGGACGGCCGCCGGTCTGCGCCACGCGCATGCCGGCAACCTTGCCAGCGAGTGCGCGCAGCGGATCGAGCGCCGGAACCGGCATGTCCTCCGCCGTCACGCGACCGACGGCGAACGGGACCTTCGAGCGTTCGATGGCGGCGCCGACGACGCCGGTGACCACGACTTCCTGAAGCCGGTTCACGTCCTGCTTCAGCGCGAAGTCCTGCGACTGTGGGCCGGGGGTCAGCGTCACCGGTCGCTGGCCGGCGAGATAGCCGATGCGGCGGGCGCGGAGAACGACCGTCTGGCCGGTCATACGCGCCGCGGGCACCGTGAGCGTGTACCGCCCCTGAGCATCGGTCAAGCCGGCGATGTTCAACTCCGGGATCCACACCGTGGCGACTTCCAGGGGGTTGCCCTGTTCGGTCGCGACACGCCCCGAAATGACCGCCGGCTGCGCGGCGGCGGTCGCGACGGTGGCGTGAACAGCGAGGATGGCGAGCGCGA
>JANPKQ010000014.1:0-1556 GCA_031426115.1 Gemmatimonadaceae bacterium
ACGCGCACGACCCTGGGCGCCCTCCTCGACGGAACGATCATGCTCAACGCGCCGACGTTTCCCCCGTCAAGGGTGAGAAGCTGAATGTCGACGACGTCTCCCGGACTGGCCACGATCGGAACCGGGTCAAATCCGCCATCCCGCATCGGCACCGTGATGCTTCCTTCGTGGGCGGGATTCCGAATCAGCGCGAGGTCGGCCGTGGGCACCGTGCCGGGCGGGAGGCTCACGTACGCGACGTCCTCATCCTCTCCGGCGGCGGCCACGCTCGACGTGACCATACGGCCCTGTGGACTGGCGCCGCCGAGGGATGCCGCCTGGCGACCGATCGGCTCTGACATGGTCGCCGCCTGCGTTAGCTTCTTCGCGGGATCCCCGGGCCCCGATGGGTCCCCACACGCGCTGAACCACACCATGAGAGCCAACACCGCAAGCCCGACCGCACCGCGCGCAGACCGTGTCATGTGCCCTCCTCAGCGGCCGCCAACAAGGACGATCCCTGCCCAGTAGAACGGATCAGCCATAGCGGAATTGCGCAGCGCGGCGCGCTGGGCGCTCGCCACGGCCGTGATTTCCGACTCGCCCGACCGCAGTCTTCGGTGGAGGTGCGTCATCAACTGCGCCGTGGAGCGATCTTCGACTGGCCACAACGTCGCGATGACGTTCGCCGCGCCTGCGCCGAGAAACGCCCTCGCCAGACCGATCCAGTCGTCACCAGCCGGCACATCCGACACGGCGCCGGATCCGAGCGCCGTCTGGCATGCGCTCAGCACGAGCAGCCTCGCGTTGATCGCGAGCCCGAACACCTCGTGCACCTCGAGTCGGCCATCATCGCCCGCGCCGGGATGCAGGGAGACGAACGAGAAGAGCGGGTTGTGCTTGTTGAGCACGCCATAGGTCGCGAGATGCACGATGCCGTGTCGGCCTACCTCGCCCCGGAACGCCCGCTCCGACGCCGCGCTGCCGGTGAGCACGGTCGCCTCGGATCCATAGAGCCTTCCAATCGCCTCGACCTCCGTTCGGGAGCCCGGCAGCGCATCGACTCGCGGCGCGAGTGCGAGAACGCCCGATGCCTGCGACGGAGCGCGGCTGCCGAGCCGCACCCACACCGACGCCGACGGCGAGTACCCTATCTCGTAGCGCTCGATGAGAAACTCGCCGACAGGGCGTCCCGCCACATCACGCAGGAGCGCCGCGAACGGCAGATAGTGCAGCTCGACGTTCGGGACGATGATCAGTCGACGCACTCCGCGCAGCGCGCCCGCTTCCTCGACAGGCGCGATGAGATATCCATGGAGGCGGCGCAGAGGCTGACGCCACGCCTTCGCGATCGATTGCGACGGCGGGGGGTGTGGCCGCACGATCACCCCGCGCGCAAACTCGACGAGCGATCCGAGCGCATGGCGACCGATGTCGAGATCGACCACCTGTACGCCGTCGCGTGTCACCACGAACGCGACGGTCGTGGAATCGCGCACGAGATACTCGAGCAACGCCTCGTCCGGACCGAGGCGTCTGGCAACATCCCGCCACGATACGTGCTCGCCGCGCGCGAT
>JANPKQ010000015.1:0-2941 GCA_031426115.1 Gemmatimonadaceae bacterium
CACCGCCAAGGGACTGTCCATTCACACATGAGCGCGGAGCCCGTTCGCGGGGTGACGGATCCCGAGCTCGACAAGCTGCGGCGGCTCACCGAGATCGGTCGCGCGCTGACCTACACCACTTCGCTCGACCAGGTCGCGCGGGTCACCGTGGAGCGGGGAGCCGGCCTCCTCGGGGCCACCGCCGCCATGCTGCTGCTGCGCAGCACCGATGACCTCCTTCACGTCCGCGCCGCCCATGGCCTGGACGCGGAGATGCTGGACCGCCTCGGTGCACCGCTCACCGACGAGATGATCGGGAATCTCCATGAGATTCTTTCGGTACCCGATGCACAGTTCATCGCCGTCCCTCTCGTCGTGGAGGGCACCGTCACGGGGCTGCTCGCCGTTTCGCTGCCACGCCTCTCGACGCCCGCCGACGAATGGCTGCTGTCCGCGCTCGCTGACCAGGCCGCGGTCGCGCTGGCGCACGCGCGCCTTGGCGGCGAAGTGCATGTGGACCTGGAGAACCGCCTGCGGGCCAGCGAGGGCGCGACGAGCGCCAAGGAGCGCGCCCTCGCGACCCTCGCCCACGATATCCGGTCGCCGGTCGGCGCGATCGACGGCTACTGCTCGAACATGCAGGACGGCGTGTATGGCCCCATCACCAAGCCCCAGCACGCCGCGCTGGACCGGGTACGGATGAGCGGCCGCCACCTGCTCTCGCTGCTCGACAGCGTCATGGACATGGTACGGCTGGACGCCGGTACGATCCCCATCCCGCTGGAGCCTGTCCGGTGCGTCGTGGTTGCCCGGGAGGCGGTGGAGATCCTGACGCCTGCAGCCGAGGCGAAGGGCCAGCAGCTGCGTCTCGTCCCGGGTGCTGACATCATGGTGCACGGCAATCATGCGCGCATCCGGCAGGTCCTCGTGAACCTCGTCGGCAACGCCGTGAAGTTCACCCCGGAGGGCGGCGCGATCACCGTGGCGGTCGCAGTCGTTCGGGAACGCGAGGAGGGGTGGGGCGAGATCCGCGTGACCGACACGGGGCCGGGCATTCCGGAAGGCGACCGTGCGGCGATCTTCGAGCCGTACTACCGGAGCGAGGCAACGATCCTGCTTCCCGGCATCGGGCTGGGTCTGGCGATCTCCCACGCGCTCGTCGCACAGATGGGCGGGACGCTCGGCGTCGAGAGCGAGGAGGGCGCGGGGTCATCGTTCGCAATTCGCCTCCCTGAATACACTTCCGGGTCGCCGGCTTCCGCGCGCTGACGAGAAGCCCATCAGGGGCCGGTCCAAGGCAACCATTCTGGCCTGCTCGTGCGTTTCTCCGGGGGCTGAAGGGCTACCGTCACTGCTGCGACACCGGCGATCTTTGAAGATTCGTATTCCACGGTCGATCCACCTGTATCCACGATGAGCATCCCGGCTCCAGCCAGCGCGAGTGCGCGTCTTCCCCCGCTGCTGGTGGAAGCGCGGACGCGTGCGCGCGACAGCGGGATAGGCGTGCTCGTCACGGTCGTGGAGCGCGTCGCGACGACGGACCCGCTGGACGCGCTCGAGGCGTGGAGCACGAGCGCACCCGGACGCGAGATCGCGGGCGCGCAACCTGAGCGGATGTACTGGACGCGTCCGGAGGAGGCCTTTGCCATCGCCGGTTTCGGGTCCGTCGTCGCGTTCGGCCACCGTGGTGCTGACCGGTTCGCGAAAATCGACGGCGAGTGGGCCGCGCTTCGCGATGCCGCCGTCGTGGACGATCCTTCCGGCGGTGCGCCCGGCGTCGGACCGCTGCTGATGGGTGGGTTCGCGTTTGAACCGGGCGGGCCTCGCACCGAGCGGTGGCGTGGCTTCCCTGCCGCGAGGCTTTTTCTCCCGCGCATCCAGCTGACGGTCGGGGCCGGAGCGGCGTGGCTCACGCTCAACCTGCTCGTGGGGGCGGACGGTGAGACCGACGTCGATCCGACTGCGTTGCTCGCGCTGCGGAATCGCGTCGCCGATGCGGCTCCGGCGAAGCGCCGCGCCACCCCGTCGTCGGCACGGGCGGTGGCGGCGGCCGGCGTCCTCATCTCCGCCGACGCCCGGCCCGTCTGGGTGTGGCGCGATGCGGTCGAGGCCGCGGTCGCAGCCATCCGCGCCGACGCGCTCGAGAAGGTCGTGCTGGCGCGCGAGATTCGCATCGCCGCGCCCGGCGACTTCGACATCGCGGCCATCCTTCGCGAGCTGCGCGCGGCGCACCAGGCGAGTTACGTGTTTGGCGTCTGGCACGGTGGCAGCGCGTTCGTCGGGGCGAGTCCCGAGCTGCTCGTCAGCGTCGATGTGGGCGAGGTCCATGCAAGCAGCCTCGCCGGCTCGGTCGGCCGCGGTAATACCGCCGCTGCCGATGCGGCGCTCGCGCGGGAGCTTCTCGCGAGCGGGAAGGATCGCGTCGAGCACGAGATCGTCCGGCGCGCGCTCTGCGATGGCCTCTCGCAGCTCTGCGACGACGTCGTCGCCGACGAGGAGCCGTCGCTCCTGTCGCTGCCGCAGGTGCACCATCTCTACACCGACGTGCGCGCGCGCCTTCGCGACGGTCACACTCTCCTCGAGCTCGTGGAGCGCCTGCACCCGAGCCCCGCCGTCGGCGGTGAGCCGCGCGAGGCCGCGCTCGACTTCATCCGCGAGCACGAGGGGCTCGATCGCGGCTGGTACGCGGCTCCTGTCGGCTGGCTGCAGCGCGATCGCGGCGAGTTCGCCGTCGCCCTCCGCTCGGCGCTCGTGCGGGGGAACGAAGCCGCACTGTTCGCGGGCTGCGGGATCGTCGCCGACTCGGATGCCGACGCGGAGTACGCTGAGTCGCTGCTGAAGCTGCGGCCGATGGAGATGGCGCTTGCGAGCGCCGTCGCGGCGCGGGACGGCACGCCGCCGAAGCGCGCTGCGGCCGGCGACAGGGCCGCACGGTGACGATGTCGCCCGACCGGGCGGCATT
>JANPKQ010000016.1:0-3794 GCA_031426115.1 Gemmatimonadaceae bacterium
CCGGTGCAGGGTGCCCGCCCGATTGAGCGGGACGCGCACGATCCGCGACTGCTCGGCAAGGGCCTGGAGGATCGCCTGGCGAATCCACCATACCGCGTAGGAGATGAACTTGATCCCCTTCGTCTCGTCGAACTTGTGCGCGGCGCGGATGAGGCCGAGGTTGCCCTCGTTGATCAGGTCGGAGAGCGACACGCCCTGGTTCTGGTATTTCTTCGCGACCGACACGACGAAGCGGAGGTTCGACCGGACGAGCTTGTCGAGCGCTTCCTGGTCCTGCACGCGGATGCGCTGCGCGAGGCGGACCTCTTCCTCCCGGTTGATCAGCGGGTAGGCGCTGATGTCGCGGAGGTACTGGTCGAGGGAACCCTCGTCGTAGGAGATCTTCTTCTTGGTGGTGCTGGCCATCGAACCGGGGACTCCTTGCTGCGGAAGCGCGTCCGCAGGGCGCGCGTGGGGATTACTCCTTGCGGCGGAGCCGATCGTGGCTCAATGCACCCGCTCTCCCAGCCGCGCCCAGCGGATCCTGGTGAGCCATGAGAAGCGGTGTGCGGTATCCGGAGCATAGCTGAAGTACACGAATAGCGGCTGCCCCCGAACGAGCGAGTCCGGCACGAAGCCCCAATAACGGCTGTCGGCCGAATTATCCCGGTTGTCTCCCAGGACGAAGTAGCTCTTCTCGGGGACGACCAACGGTCCCCAGTTGTTACGCGAGGGATGCTCCATGCGTGCCTCGGCCGGACGCACCAGGAAGTTCCGCTGCCACCGGAACTCTTCCTGGGAAGGATCATACTCCGGCTCGGTGCGATGGACGTAGCGTTCGGAGATCGGCTCGCCATTGAGCTCAAGCACCCCGTCGGCCATGCCAAGGGTGTCGCCGGGGAGGCCGACGACCCGCTTCACGTAATTCTTGCTGAGGTCGAGCGGATACTGGAAGACGAGGACGTCGCCGCGCTTCGGCGCGCGGACGGCGGGCAGCCGGTAGCGGGTGAAGGGCACTTCGGCGCCGTAGACCATCTTGTTCACGAGCAGGAAGTCGCCGACGAGCAGCGTGCGCTCCATGCTGCCGCTGGGAATCTTGAACGCCTCGACGAAGAAGGCGCGCACGAAGAAGAACAGGAGGACCGCGACGAGGAAGGTCTTCATCCACTCGACGAGGACCCGCTCCACGGCACCCGTGCGATTCACGTGATGGAGGGCCTGAGCACGGCGCTCCTCGGTGATCGGATTCCGTCCCGGCGTGAGGATCGTCGAGCGATCCGTCATGCCGTCACCTGGCGCGCATCGGCGTCGTCGAGGAGCGACAGCGACGCCCCCAGCTCGGCCGCGATGCGCTGCAGGCTCGCGACCCCGCTACCCGGCAGGCGAATGCTGACGACGGTATGGCGACCGGCAGTCGCTGTCCCGACGTCGATCACCTGAACGCCCTCGCGATCGAGAAGCCTGCGTGCACGAGAGGCGAGATCGGGGGAGGAAGGCGCCGACAACACCGCGATGCGGACGTCGGACCGGGAGGGAAGTTCCTGGGGAAGCGCCGCAAGCACGCGGTCCACGGCGCCCTCGATGGAGCGGCGCGTGACCCCGTGCCCGGAGACCTTGCGCGACACGCGCTGAATCAACGCCTGACGCACGGATTCACGAGACACCATCCCCATCTGTCGGAATTAACGGTAGCCACGAATGAACGCAAGACGACCGGAGCACCCCTGCCGCCACGCCGATCAGGAAGATGTGCCGGGGTAGTTGTCGATCTGGGCGCGCTGCAACCGGCCCGAGAAGTCGACATATCCGACCTTGGTCTCCGAGAAGAACTCGTACACTTCCCAGCCCCCTTCCCGATGACCGTTGCCTGTCTGCTTTACCCCACCGAAGGGCAGGTGTGCCTCGGCCCCGATGGTCGGGGCGTTGATGTAGGTAATGCCGGTATCGAGCTCGTTCACGGCGCGGAAGGCAAGGCTGACGTCGCGCGTGTACAGCGATGAGGACAGCCCGTACCGGACGTCGTTGTTCACGGTGAACGCCTCGTCGGGAGTGGACACCCTGATCACCGAAAGCACCGGTCCGAAGATCTCCTCCTGTTCGAGCCGCGTGCCGGCCTCGACCCGGGCGAAGATCGTCGGCTCGAAGAAATGGCCCTTGGAGAACTTTCGCCCCGGCGGGCGCTGGCCCCCGACAAGAAGGTCCGCCCCTTCCTCCTGACCGATGTCGATGTAGCGCTCGACCTTTTTGCGCGCGGCATCATTGATGAGCGGACCGACATCGGTTCCTTTCTTCCGGCCGTCGCCCAGGGAGAGCTCCTTCACCCGGTCCACGAGGTGCCCGAGGAACTTGTCGTGGATCTTCTTCTGGAGAATGAGCCGGCTGGTCGCCGTACAGCGCTGGCCCGTGGTTCCGAAGGCGCCCCACAGGATGCCCTCGAGCGCGAGCTCCGGATCGGCGTCATCCAGCACGATCATGGCGTTCTTGCCACCCATCTCCAGCGACAGCCGTTTGTGCATCCGGCCGCACGTCTCGCCGACGATCCGGCCGGTCTCGGTGGATCCGGTAAAGGAGATGAGCGGCACGTCAGGGTGCTCGACGATGACCGATCCCACCGCCTCCCCGGAACCGTGCACGAGCTGGATCACCTCCGGCGGAAGCCCGGCCTCGAGCAGTATCTCGACGAAGACCGTGCCCGTGTGCGGCACATCCTCGGCCGGCTTGAAGACGATGGAGTTTCCGCACACCAGCGCGGGAAAGATCTTCCACGTCGGGATCGCGAGCGGAAAGTTGAACGGCGTGATGATCCCGGCGACGCCGATCGGCCGCCGGAAGCTCATCGCCCACTTGTCGCGCATCTCGCTGGGAACGGTGTGGCCGAACAGCCGGCGACCCTCCGACCCGGCGTAGTAGGCGGTGTCGATGCCCTCCTGAACATCGCCCCGTGTCTCGGCGAGCGGCTTCCCCATCTCCCGCGTCATGAGGTCCGCGATCTCCTCCTTTCGCGCCGTCATGATGTCGCCGACGCGCCGGAGGACATCGCCGCGGGCAGGCGCCGGCGTGCGCTTCCACCGCTCGAAACCGCGCCTGGCCGATGTGATTGCGCGCTCGACATCCTCGCGACCGGAGAGCGGAAAGCGGCCGACGATGTCGCTGGTGTCAGCCGGATTGATGTTGTCGAAGTACTCGTCGGTCGAGGGGGCGACCCACTCGCCGGCGATGAAGTTCTTGAAGGTTTTCATTCGGAGCTTGAAGGAGTGACGGGGTGGATGCGCGGTCAGCCGCAGGACCAGGTCGCGGGGCGTTCGAGCGACGGCGCCGCGTAGCCGACTCGCGGAAGGACTTCCATCGCGCCGAGCACGAGCCCCCAGACGATGAGGAGCAGTGACAGGGTGTGCGCACGGCCCGAGCGATGCCGCCAGCTCCAGACCGCGGACCAGACACCGCTCGCCGTCACCGCGCAGACGGCAGCGAGGTAGTACGCAAGCTGAAGCCCGCACCGCGCGTCGTACGGCCAGAACATGATCGCGATGGCGAGCGCCGTCGCGAGCAGCAGGCGCGCCATCACCCCGAGCGTCGAGGTCTTCGTTCGGACCGCCGCGGTCTCGGCGCGCGCCGCGGGGGTCGCGTTCGCCTTCGTCGGGAACAGCGCTTCATCCGAGACCGATTCCAGCTGGCGGTCGATCTTCGCGAGCTCCCTGTCCCATTTCGATTCAGCCATGGTTCCTCCTCAGGCGGACTCTCGAACGAGCCCGTACCGCTCGATCTTCTTGTAGAGGTTCGAGCGCGGCATGTCGAGCGCCCGCGCTGTCTCCGAG
>JANPKQ010000017.1:0-62003 GCA_031426115.1 Gemmatimonadaceae bacterium
GTCGAGCGCATCGTCGTCGGCGGCCGGGCAATTCCCGATGTACGTGAGGTGCACGCGGTCGCGGCCGTAGAGCCCGTGAAGATACCGCGCGACGGCGACAGGGGGCGAGACCAGCGGGATCAGCATTGGCCCGAGGTCGGGCCCCACGGCGAGCAGCTCGTCCCGGACGTACGGACAGGTGCACATGACCGCAGGCCGCGCTCCGCGCTCGGCAAGACGGGTGAGGCACTCCGATGCAATGAGCTCGTCACCCCAGCTGGCCGGTACTGCCAACCCATATCCTGCGCGCAGGCACGCGTGTGCGACCTGCACGGGCGTGGCAGGTTGAGCCGCGAGGATGGTGTCGGCGCCGAGGATGGCAATGGCGAAGGCGCCCGCTCGGCGTTGCGACTGGATCGCGGGATGCACAGGAGTCGGGGGCGACATTGGATGGCTCCAATGAAGCGAAATTCCTGAGCCGTGTCCAGACGGCCCGGACATTGCAAAAAGTGGACAGTACCAGCTGTCGCAGAGACCGTAGTGGATGGATTGACCAACGACGATCAGAAACTCTCGCAGGCGGATCGCGCGGCTCTCGCCGCGTACGCTGCGCGCGCGACATGGCCCTCGGGTTTCATGGTATACGAGAGCGCCGGTCGGGCGGACGGCGTCTTTGTCGTCCTCCGGGGGTGCATTGTGCTTCGGAATCGCGTCAAGGCTGGTCGCGGCTTCGTGCCTGCGATGGCCGGGGGCGGCGAGACCTTTGGATCGGAGGGGCTCGCGCGCCAGGGCCGATACGCGACCGATGCGCGCGCCGACGGCGAGGCCGAGACGCTCCACCTGAGCAGCGCTGCCTTTCGAGCCTACGTACGCGAGCAACCCCAGCAAGCGCTTGCACTGTTCGGGCAGATCATGCGGGAGCGCGCGACGCTCCTCCAGCGCATGCGTGAGCTCGCGACGCTCGGAGTCGAGCAGAGGCTGATTCTCGCCCTGCTCCGGATGGCGCGCTCTCGCGCCTATACCAGTGATTCCGGACAAGTCGTGCTTGGCACAACGCAGTACCGGCTTCTCTGCGAAATGGTGGGTGCGACCCGCGAATCGGTGTCCCTGGTCCTCGGCAGGCTCGCTCGCGAGGGGCTCGTCTCGCGCGACGGAGTGCGGTATCTCATCGCACCACCGTCGGCGCTCGAGCAGCGGCTCGAAGGGCCCGCCGAGCAGGAACGATCGCTCGCGATGTCGCACGGCGACGAGGACGAGCGCGCCGACATGTGAGCCGCGGCCACGACGCTGTTCGTGGCGCATGTATATTCCGGCGTGCGTGAACCCCGAGGCGCGACGCCGCTCACCGCCGAAGAGCTGGCCCGGTACAGTCGCCATCTCATCCTGCCCGGCGTCGGCATCGATGGTCAACAGCGGCTCAAGCGCGCCCGCATCCTGGTGATCGGGGCAGGCGGGCTCGGCTCCCCCATCGCGATGTACCTGGCGGCGGCGGGCGTTGGCCATCTCGGACTCGTCGATCCCGATGTGGTCGATCGCAGCAACCTGCAGCGCCAGATCCTTCACGGGACGAGCGATATCGGGCGGCGGAAGACGGCGTCTGCTGCCGACCGGTTGGCCGAGATCAACCCCAACGTCGAGGTCACGCGCTTCGACGACGCGCTCACTTCCGCAAACGCCCTGGAGATCCTCGCCGAGTACGACATCGTCGTCGACGGGACCGACAACTTCCCGACCCGATACCTCATCAACGATGCGTGCGTCATCCTCGGAAAGCCGAACGTGTACGGGAGCATTATCCGCTTCGAGGGACAGGCATCCGTGTTCGGACATCTGGATGGGCCGTGCTATCGCTGCCTGTTCCGCGAGCCACCGCCGCCCGGCCTGATACCGAACTGTGCGGAGGGAGGAGTGCTCGGGGTCGTACCCGGAATCATCGGCTCCATCCAGGCGACCGAGGCGATCAAGCTTGCGCTCGGAACGACGGAGACCCTCAGCGGCCGCCTGCTGCTCATTGACGTCATGCGGATGCACTTTCGCACGATCCGGATCGCGCGTGATCCGGCGTGCCCTGCCTGCGGAACGCGCGAGATCCGGGAGCTCATTGACTACGAGGCATTCTGCGGCGTGACACCACCCACCCTCTCCGGGGCCCCCGACGGCGTGCCCGAGATCACTCCACGCGAGCTCGCGACGCGGCTGGCGCGTGGGGATGACATCCTGCTGCTCGATGTCCGGGAGCCCGGGGAGTGGGGCGTCGCGCGCATCGATGGTGCCCGGCTGATACCGCTCGGCACGTTGCCCGACGCAGCGCCGACGCTCGACTCAGCGCGAGAGATCGTGATCCATTGCCATCACGGCATTCGGAGCGCAGCCGCGGTGAAGCTTCTTCGCGCGCGCGGATTCGAGCGCGTCACCAACCTTGCCGGCGGCATTGCTCGCTGGAGCCTGGATGTCGATCCCGCCGTGCCGCAGTACTGACTCGGCGGACGGTCGAGTGAATCCCCAGGGTACCGCCACGCGCCGGAGGCTGGGCCGGTGAACGCGCTGGCTCTTCTCGTGGTCCTCGTCCTGGGCTGGTATGCGCGACGTGTCATCGCGCGCCGCATGGAACGGCTGGCGTTGAGTCGCCTTCCTCTCGATGCCGACGGTATCGTCCAGGGGGCTGGAGGCTTCAGCCACGCTGGATCACCGGATCGCGCGGTGCTGATCCTCCACGGATTCGGCGACACTCCGCAAACGATCCGCTATCTCGCGGACCACCTTCGCGGGCTCGGCTTCACGGTGCACGCTCCCCTGCTGCCGGGACACGGACGCACGCTTGCCGAGTTCGGCGAGAGTGCGGCGGATGCCTGGTTGTCAGCAGCGGCTCGCGAGCTCGCGGCCCTGCGCGAACGATTCAGCTTTGTCGGGCTGGTTGGTGTGTCGATGGGTGGCGCGCTGGGAGTGATCCTCGCGTCGCGGTCATCCGCGTGGACGCCCGGGGAACCCGGTCGCGTCGCGCGCACGGAGGGCACGGGCGACCCGCGATCGGATGGGCCCGACACGCTGGTCCTTCTTGCTCCCTACCTCAGCATGCGATCACGCGCTCGCCGCGTGGCAATGCTGCATCGCATGGTGTCGCCATTCGCGATGTATCTCCATTCCCGGGAGGAGGCGTCGATCCGCGATCCGGCCGAGCGTGCGCTGAATCGCGGCTTCGGGATCGTGACGCCCCGGGTGCTTCGCGAACTGCAGCGGGTCGTCGAGTGGGCTGAGCGGGCGCTGCCGGGCGTCCGGCAGCCGACGCTCGTCATCCAGTCACGGGAAGACAACCGGATCGATTCCGTGGCGGCGGCGCGCTCGTTCGAGGCGCTCGGGGCGAGCGACAAGCAGATCGTATGGGTGGAGGGAAGCGGCCATGTCATTACGGTGGATACCGGCCGTGAGCGGGTGCTGACGCTGACGGGGACATGGCTGCTCGAGCGGGCGGAGGCAATCACACCGGGCTCGCAGGAACCGACGACGACGGGCTAGGGCGCCCTATCGGTGAAACCGTGGAGATGCGGCGGAGGCGAGATGCCCTCCGCCGCATACATGGTGATTTGACCGGAGGACGGTCAGGTCACACGGTTGTAGAGATCTCCAGCGCCTTCGACCAGCTTTTCCATCCCGCCGCGTGCCTGCTCGACGACCGTCGTCGCCACGCGCTTGACCCGGGCTCCGGCTGACTGCTTCCGTGGGGACTTCTTCCGCGCGCCACCGGACTTGCGACCGGAGGAGGATCCGCGCTTCGCGCTGCTCTTCCGCGCGCCGCCAGACTTCCGTGAAGACTTCCGCGAGGACTTCCGCGTCGACGACTTGCGCGCCGAGGACTTCCGTCCCGACTTCCGGCTCGACTTGCGCGCCGAGGACTTCCGTCCGCCCTTCCGGCTCGACTTGCCTGCGCCCTTCCGTGCACCCGCCTTCTTCCGCGAACCGCCACTACTCGAACGTCCACCGCTGCGCGAGCCTCCGCGCGAGGACTTCTTTCTTGACGCCATGAATTCGCTCCTGATGAGGTGGTGGTGTGATGGTGCTAAGCAAGATTCGCGCGCACTGACAACCTATCACGTGGGCTCGCGTTGCGCAGCAGCGACATCACCGCACGTAGCTCATCGCCATGCCGACGTACACCATCGCGATACGCACGAGACTCTCGGCTTCCCGCGATGCACCGGCCGCCTGCTCGACGAACCCCTGCATCTCCTGGGTCGTGCTCGCGGTGCACGCGGCGGCGGTGCAGGCCAGCATGCGATCGGCTGCCTCCGCGGCACTCGACGCCTTGGCGCGCGCGAGCTCCAGCTTCTCGCGGCCCATTACCCAGTATTTCGCATAGCTGGCACTTTCCCCCTTCGCCCCTGACGCGCCCGGGAGCGTCTCCCGGATGTAGTCACCCTGCGCGATCGCGGCCTCGACGAGCCGGGAGGCGTTGGCGGCGGCGGTGCGGGCGCTTTCGACCCGTGTGCGAACGCGCTCAGGGGACGATTCGCCGAGGGCAATTCGCGCGTGGATGTTGGCGCTATCGCTGACCTGTGCGGCGTTCGCGATGAGGAGATTGGTGCTGTCGCCGAGACGGACGAGGGTCGGCCGGGTGTCGATTGCCGCGAGGGGAGTCGGTGCCTTCGGCGGTCCCGATGCACAGGCTGCGAGCACCACCGCCAGTATCATGGAGCCAGGACGACGCATGAGGCTCTCCGGGATCACGGGAGAAGAAGTTCGTGCACGTCCTTGGCGTCGGCGTGCAGGGCGGAGCGACCGTCGCGGTACTGCAAGATACCCGCCCCTGCCGGAGCGACCCAGCTCGTGCAGCCGCCTGACCCGTTCGCACCCGTCAGCGTATATTCCCCGCGACCGTAGTTCCCACCCGACCGGAGGAAACCGTGCGTGCACCGATGATGATCTTCGCCGCGTTGCTGTGTAGCGCGTGTGCGAAGGAGGGCGATGAGGGCAAGACCGCAGACAGCGCCGCACCAGCGGCCGCAGCTCCAGCCACCCCTGCCGCCGCGGCCGATCCGGACCGGGCGACCGGCGGATCAGGCGTCCCGGCGGGCTACATGGGACGGGTGGATCGCGCGACCACCAACATTGCCGACGCCAAGTACACGAAGGAGGGTGATACGTGGCACGTCCAGACCGGCCCGCATCACATCATGTGGGCACCGGGTGACACGGCGCGGGGCAACTTCACGGCGTCGGCGCGACTCCAGCAGGTGGAGGCACCGGCTCATCGCGAAGGCTACGGCATCTTCGTCGGCGGCAGCAACCTCGACCAGCCGACGCAGAAGTACTCCTACTTCGTCGTCGGCGGCACGGGGGAATACCTCATCAACACCCGCGACGGAGAGAAGGTGACGAAGATCCGTGACTGGACGGCGGGAACTGCGGTCCCCAAGCAGGATGCCGCGGGGAAAGTGGACAACAACCTGGCCATTCGCGTCGCCGGCGATTCGGTGCACTTCATGGTCAACAACACCCGCGTCGCGGCGCTTCCCAAGAGCCAGTTCCCAACCGACGGCATTGCGGGAATCCGCATCGGCCACAATCTCCATCTGCAGGTGAAACCCGTCAGCATCACTCGCTGACGCGGGGCGATCGTCGAGCGGCGCGCGTCATCCGCCGCTCGACGGGATCTCCCTGGTCTCGCCATGGACGGGAATCCATAGCTCGTCGAGGGGCAGCACATGGCGGGTCCACGCGGCCGCCATGCGCTTCGGGGGCTCGTCCATCGGCTCATCGGTAAGCTTGAACGTCCCCCAGTGCATCGCCGCCATGACCGACCGGTAGCCGGGCGGCTGCACTGACCGCATCACGACGCAGGCCTCAGCCGCCTCCTCCGGTGCCATGTGCACTGGCTTCATGAACCAGCGCGGATCGTAGGCGCCGATCGGCAGCATCATCAGATCGAAGGGTCCGAAGCGCTCGGCAACCGCAGCAAACTCCGGATGGAGCCCTGTGTCACCGGCGAAGAACAGGCGCCGATCTCCGACGCGAACACACCACCCGCACCACAGGGTAAGATCGCGATCGCGCACGCCACGCGCGCTGAAATGCCGAGCCGGCGTGCATGCGATCGCGACATCGCCGGTGGACGCGCACTCCCACCAGTCCAGCTCCGTGACGACCGTGACGCCAAATCTCCTTGCGACGGCCGCCACACCGAGCGGTACAAACCATCGAGCCGCGGGATGATGCTTCGCCAGCCATTCGACCGTGCCACGATCGAGATGGTCGTAGTGGTTGTGCGATTGCAAAACGATGTCGATCGGCGGCAGGCTTTCCAGCGGGACTCCGGGTGGCAGCCATCGTCGAGGTCCCGCGAAGCCGACCGGGGATGCCCGCGTTCCCCACATGGGATCGGTGAGGATGTTCAGCCCGCCCATCTGGATGAGGAATGTGGAATGGCCAACCCACGTGGCACGGAGGGACCCTGCGGGTGCATGCGGGTAGTCGATCCGCGGCACGGCCCTCGAGAACGCTGTGCTCGACGGCTCGCGGGGAGCCCGGCCCGTGATGCGCCGCACGAAGCGCTGCGCCATCCACACGGCGACGCTCGCCAGCCCGTGCTGCTCGTCAGGCGACCAGGGATTTCGAAAGCCACCGCCAGGCCGGTGATGGGGCGGGGACGGCATCAGCGTCGCGCCCTTGTTCACATCAACCGATTCCGGCAACTCGTCGATCAGGCTCCTGCCAGCAGGTTCTGATCGACGTGCTCGGTGGATTTCATCCCGACGAGCGCAGTGGTGACGCCGGGAAGCGATCGGACGAACGCGATTGCACGCGCGGCATCCGTGGTCAGCGTCGGGAAGGCGTCCCGGATGGGCTGGGGCAGGCCGCTCGCCAGCTTCGACTGAAGAAGCGTCGCGCTCGCGATCACCGAGACACCAAGCTCCGCTGCCGCCTCCAGCAGCGAGACCCAGCGCGAGCCAGGGAGGCACTGGGTCGGCGCGCGCATCGCTTCCGGCATCCCGAGATTGATCGGAAGCTGCACCGCCGAAAAATGGTGATCATCACCGGCCACCGATTGGGCGATCATCACGAGATCGGCGAGACTGAGGTAGCCGCGGGCGCCGGGGTCGAGCCGGAAGCCCTGCCATGTCGCGCAGCCGTACGCGCGAATGTCGCCGTCGGCGACCCGTCGCTCGAGCGCCTCGAACGCGCGCCTCATCCGATACTGGAACTCGGCAGGCGCAACGGCATCGAGCTGCTGTTCAGGGTTGTGCAGGTAATAGAGATCGATGGTCTGGACGCCGAGGTTCTCGCGGCTGCGGTCGATCTGATGGTCCAGATACGCAGGCGCAATGCAGTGTCCGTCAGCGACAAGCTCACCGGGGGCGATGATGCCGGGCTCGAGGAACTCCCCGTGGACATACGCCTTGTATTCGGCACGGGACGCCGGCGGCGTGTCATCCAGGGGGAGATAACCGCCCTTGGTGCAGATGATGATTTCGTCGCGCGAGACATCGCCTGCGGCGATGGACTCCCTTAGCGCGGCGCCGACGGCTCGCTCAGACCGCTGGCACCGGTAGTTGATCGCCGAATCGATGACGTTGATGCCCCGGCGAAGCGCGTGCCGGATCGTTTTCGTGTAGCGCGCATCGTCGGCCTCGTCGCACTCTCCCAGATACGTCCCCGCGCCAATGGATGACGCCGTGAGATCGGAGCCAAGGGGGCGGAAGAAGTCGCCGCCGAACTTCGAGGCAACCCGGCTCCGGTATCGCGCGGTCCCGGGCTCACCTGCCCACCCGGGTGCGAGCGTCGGCGGGGTGGATTGAGTCATCCTCATGTCGGGACAGTATGGGGACTGCTTCGCCACCACAAGGTAGCCCACGAGGGCAGGGCGACACGATTCCGAAGCGCCGTTCGCGTTTGGCCTCCGCATTCTGGGTGAGTACATTCAACCATCCGCACCCTGCGAGTTTCAAGGCAAAGTGGTACGAGCTCGACATCGGCCGGGTGCAAATCAGAATGCTGTACTGCTCGAGTCGGCGAAGGTCGAGCATGCACGGGCCCACTCCCAGGCTCCAGACTGTCAGCGCGGCGGCAACGGGCACCGGGCGAGCGGCCCGGACCCCGCCTGCCGCGTCTTTTTTTTCACCGAGGGATCGATGCCGGAAGTCACCTGCACACGCTGTGGCGAGACCCGCGAGGGATTCGATCGTCAACCATTTCCGGGTGCCATCGGCGCCCGGATTGCCGCCGAGATCTGCCGCGAATGCTGGGCTCAGTGGCTCAAGCAGCAGACCATGCTGATCAACCACTACGGCCTCAACGTCATGGAACCGCAGGCGCGGACGTTTCTCACCCGGAACATGGAAGCCTTCTTCTTCAAGACCGCGGCGGGCGAAGACGTCGATACGTCCAAAAAAGGTTCGGTGTCGTGGTAGTGTGGCGCGTCACACTCGTGGCGCTCGGCGTCTTCGCATGTGCGCCGCGCGCCGTCCCCCCGGCATCCCCGCCACCGTCGTCAACGATCCGTGGCAGGGAAGACGCTGCTCCAACGATCGCCGAACGATCCGCTGAGGTGGCCGATCCTTCCCCGACGACGCCGGCACCATCGCGGCGGAGCTGGGAGGATTCGGTCCTCGCATCGCTCTCGCTGCGTGACAAGGCGGCTCAGATGGTATGGCCGTTCACCTTTGGCGACTATGTCGCAGACGACGCGGCGACCTGGAAACGGCTGAAACAGAACGTGGAGCAGGATCACGTCGGAGGTGTGCTGATATCAGTAGGCTCACCTCTCGAGATCGCAGCGAAGCTCAACGCGCTTCAGGCCGCGAGTCCCGTTGCGTTGCTCGTCGGAGCGGATCTCGAGGCGGGGGCAGGGTTTCGGGCGCGCGGGGGCTACTTCCTCCCCAACGGCATCGATCTCGGCGGGGCGCCGGTGTTTCCTCCCGCGATGGGTCTTGGCGCGACCGCGGACACGTCGCTCGCGTATGAGGAGGGGCGAGTAACGGCGGTGGAGGCGCGTGCGCTCGGCATTCACGTCGCGTTCTCACCGGTGCTCGACGTCAACAACAATCCCGCCAATCCGGTCATCAATACGCGGTCGTTCGGCGAGGATCCGCATCTTGCCGGCCGGCTCGGCGCCGCGTTCGTTCGCGGCATCCAGGAGCATGGGATGATCGCGACCGGGAAGCACTTTCCCGGACACGGGGATACCCAGACGAACTCGCATCTCGCGCTTCCTGTCGTCAACGTCACGCGGGCACGGCTGGACAGCGTCGAGCTGGTGCCGTTTCGCGCGGCGATCGCGGCGGGTGTCGGCGCCATCATGACCTTTCACGGTGCGATGCCGGCGCTCGACTCGACAGGGGTGCCCGGAACGCTGTCACGTCCAGTGCTCAGCGGGCTCCTGCGCGGAGAGCTCGGATTTCGCGGGTTGATCATCTCCGATGCAATGGACATGCGGGGAGTGATCGACACCTATGGCTCTGCCGAGGCGGCCAAGCGTGCGGTCGCGGCGGGTGCCGACGTCCTGCTGCAACCGGTCGACGTGCGTGTGGCGATCGATGCCGTCGTCGCGGGCGTCGCCGAGGGCCGATATGATGAGGCGCGTATCGACGAATCGGTTCGTCGGCTCCTTACCGCCAAGCGGAGCATGGGGTTGGATCGACGACGCATTGTATCGCTCGACAGCGCCCGCGCGATCGTCGGCGATTCGTCGCATCACGCCGTCGCTGCAACGGTTGCGGCCAAGTCGATCACGCTGGTGAAGGATTCGCTCGGACAGGTTCCACTCGGCGCACGTGCGCGTGGCGCCAGAGTGCTGTCGATCACACTCGCGCGACGTGCCGATCTGGCGGCCGGCGTCGCGTTCAACGCAGAGCTTCGCCGAGGAGTGCGCTCGCTTCGCAGCGAGCTGGTGCTCGCCGAGGATCCCGCGGGGGCGTTTGCACGGCTGCTCCACGCAGCGGACTCGGTGGATGTCGTGATCGTAAGCTCGTACATGGCACAGAGCTGGGATGCGGTCAGCGCCGCATCGCCGCGCGAGTTCGTCGAGTTCGTGAACGCGCTATCGCGCCGTCGCGTCCGTCCCATCCTTGTCAGCTTCGGGAATCCGTATCTTCTCCAGCAGGTGCGAACAGTTCCTGCGTATCTCATCGGGTGGGGTGGCTTTCCCGTGTCGCAGCAGGCAGCGGCACGAGCGCTGCTTGGGACAACTCCGATCGAGGGCCGGCTGCCGATCGCACTTCCTCCGGTCGCGCCGCTCGGCGCGGGGATTCGCCGCGGCGGCTGATCGATCGGAACGCGAGTCCGCAACGACGATGCGGTGCATGATTTCTGTGCGTTGACGTCGCGTTCCGGGAACGCTATATAGTCGCGGCGCGAACCAAAAGGACGATATAGTATCGACCCATCACTAATATCCGGGCCCGCTCTTGACATTAGTGACGTTTGGTGACTAATTCGCGCGTCATGCGCGACCGCTCGACCTCCTCCCCGGCAAAAGCACCGATCCGTCGTTCCGGGTTCTCGGTCGACCTCGTCCTGCTGACACCACACGGCAAACAGCTGGCGGTGCTGCTGAATCGCTCGGCCGATCCGCGGGCACGCGAGAAGTGGAGCCTTCCGTACGACCTCCTGCGGCCCGATGAAACGCTGGACGTCGCGGCCGATCGCATGGGCCGCGCAGCGCTCGGCGGCACGCCCAGCTGGCTCGAGCAGATCGGTGCGTTCAGCGATGGCCGCCGTCACCCCGCGGATGTCGATCTCTCCGTCGGCTACGTCGGCCTGGTCCCGATGGGGGTGCCGGCGCCTGTTGGCGGCGTGGCGGCGTGGTTTCCCATGGCAGACCTTCCGGCCCTCGCCCCACGGCAGCGCGCAATCGTCGACACCGCAAACGAGCGGGTTCGCGAGCGTCTGGACCAGGCACCCATCGCCTTTCGGCTCCTGCCACCGACGTTCACGCTGAGCGAGCTCCAGTCGATGTACGAGCTGCTCCTCGGCCGCCGCCTGCACAAGGCGAGCTTTCGCCGCGCCCTCCAGGGTGCCTGGCTGGTCGAGCCCACGGAGGAGTGGCGGAGCGAAGGCCGCGGTCGGCCCGCGCAGCTCTTCCGCTATGCCCCCCGACGCCGACGGTCCTCGCGACGCGGCGTCCGGTTCGAGCTCCTCGGCTGATCTTTCCCGGCAAGGGGTTAGCCCTTGCCGCGCCGCCTGGAAGGTCCGGGAACGGGTCCGTATCCGGTGACCTCTCACCCTGCTCGACTGTCGTATTGATGGCGCATGCAGGGCCTCGGTTCGGGCTCCAGTTTACCGAACTGTTTCCGAACCCCCTATTGCGTGCACCGGTGCATTAGTTGCAATATGTACAAAAGACATAATACGGGGTCACCGGATGCTTGCCTATCTGGACATGCTCTGCACAGCGCTGCTGGCGAGAAACGGAGATGAGATTCTCCGGCTTCTCGAGCATCCGCTTGCCGGGGCATTGCCCAGACGCGTCCGTGAAGAGGCGATGGCGATAGTGCGCGCGGGCGCGAACAGCTTCATGGCGCCGATCCACACGCTGCACTTCTATCATCAGACCGCGCACCTGCTGGGCGCACAGAGCGACCCGGGATCACGGTCGGGCCAGTTCGAGCTTCCGCTTCGAGCCGCCGGCGGATCGCGCTGATTCGGTCAGCAGGGCGTCAGTGTCGCGCCTGCCAGCGGAGAATGCAGCGTGCAACCGCGACATTGTCGGCCGCGATCTGAAGCAGGTCCTGATAAACGTCCGCCGTCGAAGTGCCTTCCGCCGTCGCGATTACGGGGCGCTCATGTCCATCGCGGCGGACAGGATCGGTCCTCCGCTCGACCGTGAGCTGGGCGCGAAATACGCCGCCCTCGGTCGGAAGCTCCTCGATAATGACGTATCCACCGCCGGGCAGCTCCCGGGAGTAGAGTGGTGCGGGACGGATCATGCGGCAGGGGCGACGGGAGCGTTCATCGAGACGGTGCGCGACGTCGCGGACCTTCCGGGACCACTTCTATAGTAGGATGCCGCGGCACGACGCGCCAGAATCGCCACTGCGTTCAATCAGCGCGCGCCGCGCTTGCGCGGGCTTTTCGCCCTGGAAGGGCTCGTTGCCGCAGCGGCCACATCGAGCACGCCGCGCAACGTGTTCCGTGTGCGCATCGCCGGAGACCACAGATCTCCAAGGCTGCGCACCCGGTCCGGGACCGTCTCGACGGTGAGCTGCCCTGGGTCGAGCGAGGGGACAACCTCGCTCCACCGAAGCGGTGTCGAGACGGTTGCGCCGGGTTTCGCTCGCACCGAGTACACGCTCGCAATCGTCTTCGCCCGAATGTTCTGCAGATAGTCGACGTACACGGCTGCGGGCGGCCTCGCCTTCACCGACCGCTCGATGGTCGCCTCGCGAGGGTGTGCATCGGCAACCCGTGTCGCGATGAGTTGAGCAACGAGGAGGGCTGTCTCCTCCGATGTGTGAGCCGGCAGCGGCACGTAAACATGGATGCCGCGCGATCCGGACGTCTTCGCCGTTCCCGTCAGGCCAAGCGTCTTCAGCTCACCGAGAACCCACCCCGCGACTTCGACGATGCGCGCGAACGGCGCACGCGGCCCGGGATCGAGGTCCAGGATGGTGTAGTCCGCGTATTCGAGGCCCCCGACCCGTGCATGCCAGGGGTCCACGGAAATCGCGCCGAGCTGGATGGTATAGAGCAGCGTCGGAAGGTCTCCTCCTATCATGCGTCGCTGCTCGACGTTCTTCTCGTTCAGGATCGTCTCGACGCGGACGCCATCTGGCGCTTCATCCGGCGCGTTCTGCTGATAGAACGACGGTCCCGTAATCCCGTTCGGAAACCGCTTGAGCACGAGCGGCCGGTCGGCGATCGCGGGAAGGAGCCAGGGGGACACGCGCGTGTAGTAGCGCATGAGGTCTCCCTTCGTAATGCCGTCCTTCGGGAAGAAGACTTTCCCGAGGCTCGATACCTCGAGTGACTTCCCGCGCCCGAGCGCGAGGGTGCCCGACCCACCCGAGCTCTCAATCTCGTCAAGTTGTGCGACAATTGCGTCGATGGCCCGTTGACCCGCCGTGGCGGGGGGTCGCGCGCCGCGTTTCACAACTCCCTTCTTCGCCGCAGCTCCTTTCCTTGCCGTAGCACGACCGCGCTTCGGCGCATCGCCGAGCGCGGGCAGACGAACTGCGCCTGTTGCTGCGCGCCGAGTTCCGGACTTCGTTCGCGCGGTCTTCCGCGTGGACGGCTTCGTCGCGGTGCCGCCACCCCTCGCAATGCTCTCGGCCTCGCGCTTCACATCGCGCGCGTCCTTGTCGTCGCGGGTCCCGAGGTAGATGGGCTGCCGAAGCTTTCCATCTGCTGTCCACTCGGAGAATTTGACCTCGACGACGACCTTCGGTGTCACCCAGTGGGCGCGTTCGTTCGTCTTCGGGGTCTCCTCGAATGGCGAGGTGCGGCGCGCCAGCCCTGCAAGCCGATCGTGCATGTCGCGGAGCCCGGCTCGCGTGAAGCCGCCCCCCGTGTGTCCCGCGTAGATGAAGCGGCCATTGTCGAAGTATCCGAGGAGGAGGGCGCCGATGTGCTCGCGGGTGTTGCGCGGCTCCGTATATCCTCCGATGACGAACTCCTGGCGGTGCTCGATCTTGAGCTTGAGCCACGCTCGCGACCGGACCCCGGGCTCGTAGGGCGCGTCGGTGCGCTTTGCAATGACGCCTTCCCAGCCATCGCGATGGGCGCGCTCGACCATCGCCTCCCCGTCAGCTTCGACTGACTCCGTGAGGATGAGCGTCCCGCCCTTCCGTCGTCCCCAGACGCGTTCCAGCCTTTTCCGCCGCACAGACCATTGCTCGTGAAGCAGGACGTCGTCACCGTCGAGGAGAAGATCGAAGGCGATGAATGCCGCCGGAGTGCTCTCGGCGTGGCGATGCGCGGTCGCCGCCTCCTTCACGTGCATCCGCGACTGGAGCTCCTGGAACCGGGCGGGTTTTCCATCCTCGAGTGCCACGATCTCGCCATCGAGAACGATCGGGCGGTCCATGGCGGTGCCAAACGTCCGCAGCGCGTCAACGACTTCGGGGAACTGTGTCGTCTTGTCGTTTCCGTTGCGGGTCACGAGCTCCACCGAGCGGGGCGTGACGAAGGCAAGCACGCGAATTCCATCGTACTTCGGCTCGTAGGTCCAGGTGCCCGCGGTCGGAATCGCGGTTCCGATGGTGGCGTACATCGGCTCCAGGGCGCTACTGGACACGGACCGCTTCGACGGTGCGCGCTCTTTCGCAGCAACGCTCGTCGCGGCGCGGCTCGACGAGGCTCTTGCGGCGACGGAACGTGTCGCGGGCGTCTTCGTGCCGTTTCCGCGATTGCTCTGCCAGACGCGCGAGCCACCCGCGGCGATCTCGTCCATCGTTCGTCCGGAATCGACGGACGTGGTGACTTCGGCGACGACGTCGCTCTCCGGGCGCGCATGCTCATCCCGATGCTTCATCAGGAGCCACTGCGGCTTTTCGGAGGTGCCGCGCGTGCGGATGAGCGCGAACGACCCCTGAAGCCGCTCGCCCTGGAGCGTGAACGACATCTTTCCGGCGGCGTACTGGCGCCTCAGGGTCGCTTCGTCGTTGCCCGCGGATTCGTCCGCGGAATAGGTGCCCCGGTCCCACAGCATGACCGTGCCGCCGCCATACTGGCCTTTCGGGATCGTGCCTTCGAAGGTGTTGTAGTCGATCGGGTGGTCTTCGACTTCCATGGCGAGGCGCTTCACCGAGGAGTCGAGGCTGGGCCCCTTCGGCACGGCCCAACTCTTCATGACCCCGCCGAGCTCGAGGCGCAAGTCGAAGTGCAGATGACTGGCTGCGTGCTTCTGAATGACAAACCGCAGCGCGCGCGATGCCGACGCGGAGGCTCCCGAGCCGCTCGGCTCGGAAGTCTTTTCGAAGTCGCGCTTGCGGCGATACTCGGTGAGCTTGCGCTTCGGCGCCGAGGCCATGAGTCGGCGCTAAGCGGTCTTCTTGCGACGGGGCGGCTTCTTCTCGCGAGCCGCAGCGGTCTTGCGGGCGGCGCGGACGGAGCCCTGCTTCTTCGTCTTGCCCTGTTCCAGGCTCTCGCGAAGGCGTGACATCAGGTCGATCACGCCTGCGTCCTGCGGCTCGCGCTCCGCCTCCTCGAGCTTGACCTTCTTCCCCTTCATCTTGGCGTTGATGATTCGCATCAGGTTGGCTCGATAGTCATCGGTGTACTTCGCCGGGTCGAAGGGCTCGGCGAGGTTGGCGATGAGCTGCTCGGCCATCTGAATTTCCTGGGGGCGAACACCGTCGGCGGCGGGGAAGCTGAACTCGCCGATGTCGACGAGCTCGTTCGCGAAGCGCATGATCTCCAGGACGATGGCGTCGCCGATGACCTTCACACCGGCAAGGTGTTGTGTCTGGCGCATGATGATCTTGCCGATGCCGATCGAGCCGGTATTGCGGATCGCTTCGCGGAGGAGGGCGTACGCCTTCTCTCCTCCCTTGGTGGGGAGGAGGAAGTAGGGAGTCTCGAAGAACCGGGGATCGACTTCGGCTTCCTTCACGAAGTCGATGATGTCAATCACCTTCGATGTCTCGAGCGCCGCGGCCTTGAAATCCTCGTCGCTCATCACGACGTACTTGCCCTTGGTATACTCGTAGCCTTTCACGATCTCCCCCCACGGCACGGGCTCGCCATCGGTGGCGCAGACGCGCTCGTACTTGATCGGAGAGAGGTCCTCCTCGTGGAGCATCCGGAAGCTGAGGTTGTCCGTGCGGACAGCGCTGCGGAGCTCGACCGGGATGTTCACGAGCCCGAAGGTGATCGACCCTTTCCAGATAGCCGCCATCGGTGCCGCTCCATTGCTTCGTCGGGTGAAGACCAGTGGGGACGGCGTGATTCAGAGCAAGGACGATGCCGCCTGTGGACAGGCAGCTTTGTGATGTGCAGGGGTGGCCGGAAGCCGCGCTCGCGGTGTCAGGAACAAGGCGAATGCCGCGTTGCGGACCGACGGCATGGTCCGGAATGCAGAACAACCCCGGGGTTGCCGGGGTTGTTCTGGTGTGATGCGCCGTTAGGCGGGATCAGGCCTTGGTGACGTCGGCGGCCTGCGGACCCTTCTGCCCCTGGACGATCTCGAACTCGACGCGATCGCCCTCAGCCAGAGACTTGAACCCGGAGCCCCCGATCGCGCTGAAGTGAACGAACACGTCAGGGCCTCCCTCGCGAGAGATGAACCCGAAACCCTTCGCGTCGTTGAACCACTTCACGGTGCCGGTGATGCGTGCCATGAAACCTTTCCTCTCCCCTGCCGGGGCTAACTGTGAAGCCGATCCCGCCTGGTCGGAAGCGCCATCGTCGGCGAATCCGGTCCTGCG
Organism: Gemmatimonadaceae bacterium; assembly: GCA_031426115.1. Taxonomy (GTDB): domain Bacteria; phylum Gemmatimonadota; class Gemmatimonadetes; order Gemmatimonadales; family Gemmatimonadaceae; genus JANPKQ01. The sequence goes on from JANPKQ010000017.1 coordinate 16,335, forward strand.
TGATCTCGCGTACACCCCGCTAAACGGATGTACCGGAACGTAAGGTCAGGGGTTGGCAAGTTTTGTGCACGCGACGCGACGCCCGGCAAAAGCTTCGATGTGCGTCAGTGCGGTCGCCCGGAGAGGACCGAACGTCCTCAGGCGGCGCCGGCTATGTACCGCGCGAATCGTCCGCAGCTCGTGCATCGCAGTGTGACGTGCGAGCGCGGCGGGGGCGGCATCTCGCCGGGATCCCGCTCGATGGGACCGGAGCAGGATGGACAACTCAGCGGAGAACCGGTGCGATCGCTCGCAATGAGGTTGAGTGCCTGAGCGGGATTGTACGTATTCGGACGTGGCTTGCGCATGAGCCCCTCCATGGGTTTCGGCAGCGCGACAGGGCCAATCACCCGGCCGCGTAATCAAAGCTAACCGGGCCGGGTCGTAAATCAAAGTAGAGTAGACGCTTGCGCAAAAACACGCGTATCGTGGTACTGGGAATCGCGCTCGCAGTCTGCGCATGCGGTCCTCTCGCCGAGATTCCCGTCGTCCCAGAGGCAGTTCCGGGGGCGCTCGGCGCAGCCGATTCCGATGCAATCCTGACGCGTGCGTTGGCGCCGACGCTGTACCTGCAGCTCGACGAGCCGTTTCCCCTGGAGCGCGTGGTTGCCGTCGTGCACCCGACTCGCCGCATTGTCGCATACCACCTGCTCTGGCGGGATGACGCGCACGGGGCGTGGCTTCCCTTCACGAAGCCGACGGATGCAGAGATCGTCTGGGTTGGTTACGACTCGCTGGGTGCGCCCAGCGATGTCTGGACGTACTGGCACGGATCGATCCTGCACACCGACTGGCGTGACAAGGGCGCGGTCGCCATCGACGTGCAGTGGGGGAAGCACGGGTCGTTGCCGCGTGCGACGCACCTCGCAGACCTTCCATGGAGCAAGTCGCTGGACAAGTTCTACCTGCTGACCCTGCTCGGTGCGCCGGATCTCTGGCTGGGCAAGCTCAGTCGGAAAGGTCCCTGGTGCTTCTGCCATGGATACGGTCGATACTCCGAGTTCACGCGCGCGCTCCCGCTCGGTCCTCGCATCAACATCATCGTGCGTGATGACAACCCGCGCCGGACTCTCCGTGCCGTGTTCGGGCGAGGCTACACGAACAAGACAGCCTGGCCTCGCGACGCCCCGCCGAGGGATTGAGCGCGCGTCGAAATACCGACGAGGCCTACGGTCGAGTTCGGTAAAATAGGCTCCCGGTGTCCGGTCAGGGTGGCCGGAACGCTGCTGACCGGTTCCGCGACAGTCCCTACAAGTCTTGATCTCCCAGCGACTTGGCACTGTCAAATACGCGGCCCTCGAGTTGCCTTGGGAGTGGTGCGGAAGCCCCCCGTCGGCAGAACCGTGGACAGCCGGCGAACCGTGCGTGTGCCAACCCCCGGACCCAATCGAACCCGTTTTCGCTCAAAGAGGCCCTAGCCCATGAAGCTCTTTCGCTCATTGACGGCGCTCAGCTCGGCGCTGCTTCTTGCCTTCGCGCTCGGCTGTTCTGACAAGACGCCAACGTCGGCGCCGGCGCCGGACCTGTCGCTCATCAGCGATCTCACCGACGACGTTGGCGGGTTGACCGGCACGGTCACGGGCGTCGCGGAACGCGTACTCCCGATCAAGGGCCTGCTCGCCTGCAACGTGACCGAGTCGTATTCGACAACGCAGGCGGTCGGACCGAATGGCGGAACGATCCGCGTTGGACCGCATACACTCGTGATCCCGCAGAACGCGCTGTCGGAGACCACAAAGATCACCGCGACCGCGCCTGCAGGTCAGATCGTCGAGGTCGAGTTCCAGCCGCACGGTCTCAAGTTCCAGAAGAAGACCACGCTCACGATGAGCTATCGCGACTGCGGAGTGCTCAGGGGCGTCGTGCCGCAGATCGTGTACGCCGACGAGGAGAACAACATCGTCGAGCGGCTGCTCTCCTTCATCGACCTGTTTCGCCGGACCGTCTCGGCGAAGACCGATCACTTCTCCTCGTACATTCTGGCCGAGAGCTAAGTGATTCGTAACAGCCTGTCGGCCGGGCTCTACTCACCTGTACGCCATGCTCACAGCCTTGCCGACATTGTGCGGCAAGGTCGTGAGCATGAGCGTGCTGGCCGGCCGCGGGATGCATTGATCGCGTACGAGACTGTCGCGGCCGATGCTGACCCGGGACGCGATGGAAAAGTCCTTGCCGACGCGCTGCGGTGGGCAGCCGGCATTCGTCGTCGCCGGCACGAGCGCCCCGAAGCACTGGCGCTCTATCACCGGAGCTACGAGGTCGCGCTTTCGCTTCGCGAGAGCCTGCTGGCCGCGCATGCGCTCAATGGAATTGCGCTGGTGTACTTCCAGCATGGGGAATGGGAATCAGCGCGGGACTACCTGCGTCGGGCGCTGGACCTGGGCTCGGACAACGAGGAGCTGCGGGGGCTGATCGAGCAGAATCTCGGCGTGATGGCCAATATCGAGGGAAACATCCCCGAGGCCATCGCGCACTACCAGCGGGCGCTGCACTCGTTCACGGCGGCCGGCATCGACCGCCTTCGCGCAGGGGCTTATCACAATCTCGGGATGGCGAGCGCCGACCGGCAGATGTGGGACGAGGCCGAGCGACATCTGCGCGCGAGCCTCGAGATCGCCGACTCGACGGGCGACGTCAACGTTCGCGGCCACGTGCTGCTGAACCACACCGAGGTCGATCTGGCGCGCGGCCGCTACGAGGATGCGCGCCGGCACGCGGAGCAGGCGCTCCAGATATTCGACCAGGTTGGCGCGCTGGACCACAAGGCATCAGCCTACAAGTTCCTCGGCATGTTGTACCGCGAGACGGGACGTCCGGCGCTTGCAGAGGCCCGGCTGAAAACCGCTCTCGAGCTCGCGGTTCAGGTGGGCGCACCCCTGATGCAGGCTGAGGCGTCGCGCGAGCTGGCACTTCTGTACCAGGCGCTTGGACGGAATCAGGATTCACTGCGACTCCTGAACACCGCGCACCGACTCTTCGGACGGCTGAACGCGCGCCGCGACCTCGTCGACGTCGGGACCAAGGTTGCGCACCTCGAGAGCGTGTACCTCACGATCGTCCGGGACTGGGGCCGGTCGATCGAATCGACGGATACCTACACGTTCGGTCACTCCGAGCGCGTGGCCTCCTACGCCGCCGTGATGGCGCAGACACTCGGGCTCGATGATGCCGAGGTGACGACGGTGCGGATCGGGGCCTACCTCCACGACCTCGGAAAGGTGCGGATTCCGCACGAGATCCTGAACAAGCCCGGGAAGCTCACGAACGAGGAGTTCGACATCATGAAGATGCACCCCGAGTACGGGCTCGAGATGCTCGCCTCGGTGGAGTTTCCGTGGGACATCAAGCCAATCATCCGATCGCATCACGAGAAGCAGAACGGGAAGGGCTATCCGGACCGACTGCGCGGCGACGAAGTCCCGCTGATGGCACAGCTCATCGGCGTGGTCGATGTATTCGACGCGCTGACGACGACGCGAAGCTATCGCGCCGCCATGGACCACGAGACCGCGCTGACCGAGATGCGCACGTGCGTGGACTGGTGGCGTCCGGACGTGCTCGAAGGGTTCCTCGAGTCGGTAGGGCGGGGAGGCTGAGTACTATACAGGGCGACTGACCGCGACTACGTACGGACCGGCATTGCGTACTGCGCACGCACTTCGTACCGGGTACCGAGTACCCACCGCCAGAGCGGGACGGGCACGGCAGGCGGAACGGCGGGCGTTGGGAGGAATCCGGGCAACCGGCCGAGCGAGAGCGGGCGCCCGGTGTGCCGTTGCGCCTGTTGGCGGGCAGCTACTGGGACTGCGCACCACGACGCACTGCCGCTCGTTACGCTTTCATGCACCCGTTCGCAGTAGCGAGTACGAAGTGCGTGCGCAGTAAGCAGTGAAGTTCAGTACGTAGCTGCGGTCCGTGCAATGCAACTATCCGACGTAGGCGATGTCCCCTTCGTCGTCGATACCCATCTCCTGCTGGAGATCACACACGCCGCAGACCTTCGTGACGTGCCAGGCTTCGTTGAACTCCTTCCGGTGGGCCTCGCTGGCGGGCTTCACGACGAGACGCTTGTAGGTGTATTCGCCACAGTTCTCGCACGCGTGGCCGCGCGCGATCCGCTCGGCGCGCTCACGCGTGATTGCAGGCGGGCTCACCGTTCGGAGCCGCCATCGCCGGGGGGATCATTCAGCGAGCGAAGGGCTGGCGGTCGCGGCGGCTGGTAGCCACCGGGACGTGCGGACGCCGGGGGCTTGCCTGATCCGCCGCCTGTCCCGCCCCTGAGCATCTCGCGGATGCCGCCGATCGCCCCCATGACGCCGGCGGCTTCGGCGGGAAGGAAAATCGTCGTGCCCGCGCCGGCGGTAACCTGCGGGAGCGCCTCGAGGTACTTGAGCCCGAGCAGGTACATCGATGCTTCTCCTTCAGGCAGGGCATTGGTGATACGCCGGATGGCTTCGGCCTCGGCTTCGGCCATCGCGAGCCGCGCGGTGGCGAGCCCCTCGGCGCGGAGGATCGCGGCGTCCTTCTCGCCTTCAGCCCGGCGCACCTGCGATTCGCGAACGCCTTCGGCTTCGAGGATCGCCGCACGCTTGCCGGCTTCGGCGTTCGTCACGGCGGCGCGACGCTCGCGCTCGGCGCGCATCTGCAACTCCATCGACTGCTGGATGTCGCGCGGCGGCTCGATCGATTGGAGCTCGACGCGGGTGACATCGACGCCCCAGCCGATGGACGCCTCCTCGATCACTTCGCGCATCCGCTTGTTGATGACATCGCGGCTGCCGAGGGTCTGATCGAGCTCCATCTCACCGACGATATTGCGAAGGGTCGTCCTCGTCAGGGTCTCCAGGGCGTAGGGCAGGTTCTGAACGGCATACGTCGCCTTCTGCGGATCGGCGACGCGGTAGTAGATCACCGCGTCGATGTCGATGGTGACGTTGTCCTTGGTGATGACAGGCTGGCTCGGGAAGTTCAGCACCTGCTCGCGCAGGTCGATACGCGACGTCGAGCCAGCGGTAATGCGCTTCACGCCTCCAACATCCGCCTCGAAGTAGCGCACGTCGATGGTCTTGGGGCGCTCGACGAACGGGATGAGGATGTTGAGCCCGGAGCGTGCGACTCGGTGGAAGCGACCGAGCCGCTCAATGACCATGACCTCCGCCTGTCCGACGATCTTGAACGAGCTCGTCGCGACGAGGATCGAAAAGAGGAGGAGGATTCCGAGACCGATCAGCATGGTGACTCCCGAGTGTGACGACAGATGATTCTACGTCTCGGGCGCCGTGCCGGCAACGAGGCGACACGTGCGCTCACGGGTTAGCCGCGGCAAAAGAAGATCCGCCGCCACACCCGAAGGTGCAGCGGCGGATCCGGACTGCCGGCACGGGATAGACGCGACGTCAGTCCTTTCTGCCTGCCAGGCGGGCGGTCGCAAACAGATCCTGTTGCGTCCGTGCGCCGCGAACGAGATCGAGCGCCCTGCGAAGCTGCACATCATCCTCGAGGCTCATGCGCTTCGCCGTCGAATCCCCGAACGCGAGATGAGCGACGCGATACTGCAATGCGCGGTCGACGGACGGTGTGGCGCGATCGTAGAGGGCACGGTCGATTGGCACCCCCGCCGCGGTGATGCGGCGGAACAGCTCGTCACGCCATTCAGGCTGCACCGTGAACCCGGGCTTCACCGACCCCTTGAGCTGGAGTGCGTAATCGGAGAGGGCCGTGTAGAACTCGGTGTACTTCGGCGCGATCTTCTTCGAGAATTCCTGCTCCGGCGTCGTGATCGTGTCGGGCTTCACGATGAGGTCGGGGGTGATGCCGCCGCCGCCGTAAACGACGCGGCCCCCATCGGACTTGAAGGTGGGGCGAGTCTTCTTGACGGAATCGCTCTCCATCGAGTCGGGTGCGATTTCGACGTATGCCCCATCCACCATCCTGCGATCCTTCTGGATGAGGCGACCGCTCGGCAGGTAGTACTTCGCGGTGGTCATCTTCACGGCGTACCCGCCGTCGAGATTGTACAGCGTCTGGACGAGTCCCTTGCCGTACGTCGTGGTGCCGAGGACGAGCGCGCGATCATGGTCCTGCAGCGCACCAGCGACGATCTCCGACGCGGAAGCCGACCCACCGTCGGTGAGGACGATCAGCGGAATGCTCGGGGCGATGGAGCGACCGGTTGCCTCGAAGGTCTGTGAGTCGAAGCCGCGGCCGCGAACGCTCGCGATCTCCTGACCCTTCTTGAGGAAGAGATCACTGATGGCCAGCGCCTGTTCCAGGATTCCACCGGGGTTGCCGCGGAGGTCGAGCACGACGCCCTTGGCGCCCTGCTTCTGGAACTTGCGGACGGCTTCTTCGATCTCCTCGGTCGCGAACTCGTTGAACTGCAGCAGCGGAACGTAGCCGACGCTGTCGATCGTGATCGCGTAGGGAACCGCGGGGACCTTGATCGTGGCGCGCGTGAACTTCACGACGATGGGCGTCTCGACCCCGGGCCGTGCGAAGGTCGCCGTAACCTTGGTTCCCGGCGTGCCGAGCAGAGCGGCCGACACCTGATCGATCTTCCAGTCGCGAGTGGACGCGGTGTCAACGGCGATAATGCGGTCGCCTTCACGAATGCCGGCCGCTTCTGCCGGCGTATTCGGGAAGACCTTGCTGACGGAGACGAAGCCCGACAGGGGCTCGATCTGCATGCCGACGCCACCGTAACGGCCACCCGTGCGGGTCTCGAAGGCCGTGCGATCCTTCGGGGACAGCAGTTCCGTGTACGGATCCTTCAGCTCTTCGAGGAGACCGCGCGCGGCCTTCTCGTACAACTGAGCCTGGCTGACGGTATCGACGTAACTCTTCGAAACGAGCTCGACCACCTGCCGGAACAGCTGTACGCCCTCGGCCGACGACTTCTCCTGGGCGATGAACCCACCCGCCAGCGCGGGGACGAGAAGGACGCCAAGGAGCGCTACTTTCGGAAAACGACGGGGCATCGGTTACTCGACTTGAGGGAAAAAAAGCTACCTCTAGAGATACGCGTGGCGGGGGAGTTCGTTCCCTGCCCCGCCACGGTATACGGTCTAACCCGTTGCGCCAGACCCGACGCCTTCCTCGGATCCACCCGCCCACAGACCCTTCCAGGTCATTTCGCGGCCTTTCCGGAACCCTTTCTGGGTGAGCTTCACCCCTTCCGGCGAGATCGTCACCATGTATGCCTGCCCATCCATCTCGATCTCGCGCTTTATCGTCTTGTCCAGCTTGGTCGCCATGTGGTTCTCCGGTAGGCCGTTGCGTTACGCCGGGGGAACAGCGGAGGTGATCAAGATTGGTGCCCGAGGTCGACTAGGTGAGGCGGGAAGCGAGCATATAGTCGACGTACCAGTCCCTATGATACTGCCGAATGGCGGCGTCACGGACAAGACCGGCCGTCACGAGGATCTCGTGCGCCGGCTGCAGGACGCGCTGCAGATGTGACGGGAATCGCTGCGCGAGGGGGAGTTGTTCGGCGATCTGATCGAGCCCGACGCGCCAGGTGACGTGCCCCTCTTCGCGGGCTACCTCCAGCAGGCGATACAGGCGACGAGCGACGGGCGACGCCAAGGCTGCGTAACGTGCCGCGGAGAGCATCACGGTGTGCCCGGCCTCGATGTTGGCGCGAAGGAGTGGCGACAGCGTCACGCGAGCATCGCCCGGCTCGGCAGCGGTCAGCGTCGGAAAGAGCGCCAGCTGCTCTCGATCCGTGACTCGTCGCCGGTCGATCGACACGGCCGTGAGGATGGTGAAGCTGCCGTCGAGGGGAGCACCGGTCCTGGCGTCCCGATAGACCCCGGAGGATTCGAGCGTGGTTCGCTCGAGGCGGGCAAGGGCCGACCTCAACTGCTCGTACGTCCGACCGTCGACCCGGCGGCCCATCGAGCGGAGAAACGCATGGAGGGTGAAGCTGATCACCCCATCGGACGGAAACGCTGCCTCGGCGTATCGGTGGAAAAGCTCGACGTAGACGTCCTGATCGAAGGTACCGGGCAACCGATCGCCCGGGCCAGGCAGGACGCGCCATCGGGTACCGGGCTCGGGGGAGAACGAGATCGCGGCGTCTTCGGTCGAGTCACTCAATCGAAAGACCGGCATGGTCTCGAAGGAGCGATCAAGGATGACCGCGCGGCCGGTGGGGCGTCGCCGCACTTACGCCAGTCGAAGGATCTGGCCTGTTACGGCACTCGCGTCATCCGAACACAGGTAAAGCACGGTTCGGGCGACATCCTCGCGCTCCACATACCGCGTCTTCCCGCTCATCGTGTCCAGGTTTCTCGCCGTACGAACCGCGGTCGGGGCGACGACGTTGGCGCGAACGCCGGTATTGCGCTCCTCCTCGGCGACCGCGCGGGCAAGGGCGATGACTGCACTCTTCGCCCCGACGTAGGCGCTCATGCCCGCGACGTTCGCCCCGGGCAGCGCGGCCGCCGCCGCGAAATACACGACGGCGCCGTGTGTCGGCCGGAGCATCGGCACGAAGGCGCGGGTCGCCAGGTACGCGGTCACGAGATTGATGTCGAACTGCCGACGCCATTCCATGAAGTCGCTCTCCGCCACGGGTCCACTCATCGCGAAGCCGCCTGCCACGTTCACAAGAGCATTCAACTGTCCCCCGTGGCGCGAGCCGACCGTCCCCGCCAGCGTCGCCACCTCGCCGGGATCCGCGAGATCACAGACTTCCACGTGCACCGCGTGCCCATCGGACCGCAGCGCATCGGCCCAGGGGCGCGCCTCATCGGCGTCACGACTGACCAGGACGAGGGAGGCGCCCGCCTCGGCGAATGCGCGCGCGATACTCTCCCCGACCTGACCTTCGCGCCCCGCTCCGGTGACAAGGACGGTGCGGCCATCGAAGCGTCGCATACCTTTATTCACTGGCATCCATGAAACGTCAGCATGCCGCGCAGGCGTCGGCGGGGCAAGGGGAGGCCAGAACGGAAGTTGCACCGGGTACCGCCGCGCGACGCTCGAACGAGCGTCGTGCCACTTCATTTCCCACGGCTCCCATGACCGTCCTGAAGCGCGTTGGCCTCGTCGTCCTGACGCTGATCATTCTGATGCTCTGCGGCATCGCGATTCTCACGATGGCGCGAGGGACGCCGGTGCACAGCGTCCTCGTGCCGGGTGCCACCTCGCTGCCTCCAGCCGTCGCGGATCCGCTCTATTCGCGAACGCTCGAGCTGTTCGCCGGAACACACATTGAGCCGGGCAACCGCGTCCAGATCCTGAAGAACGGGAACGAGACCTACCCAGGGCTCTGGAAGGACCTGAGGTCGGCGACGCGCACGATCACGATGCAGATGTACTACGCGATGCCCGGTGTGCTGGCAGACACCCTTGCCATGGTACTGACGGAGCGGGCACGGGCGAAGGTCAAGGTCATGCTGATCCTCGACGCGTTCGGGGCATCGCCGATCGAGGAGGAATGGGTGCAGTCGCTGCGTGACGCCGGCGTCGAAGTCGAATGGCTGCGTCCACTGCACTGGTATTCGCTCAACGAGGCCGGGAATCGGTCGCACGTGCGCGCCGTCGTCGTGGACGGGCGCGTCGGCTACACCGGGGGGTTCGGCATCGCCGACAAGTGGCAGGGCGGCGGGATGAACGAGAACGAGTGGCGTGACACGAATGCGCGCTTCGAAGGCCCGACGGTCATGCAGCTCCAGGCGGCGTTCATGTCGGCATGGGCCGAGGCCACGGGCGAGCTGCTCACCGGAGACCTCTTCTTCCCGCGGACAGCGTTCGATTCCGTCGGGCCGGCGACCGCGGGCCTGCTGTACAGCACGCCGTCGCTCGGCAGCACGGACGCCGAGCGATTCCTCGCGCTCTCGATCTCGAGCGCACGGAAGACGCTGTACATCACGAACTCGTACTTCGTCCCCGACGATGACTTCCGCCGGATGCTCACCGACGCCGCGAGCCGGGGCGTCGATGTCCGGGTGCTGACGGCCGGCGACAATTCGGACGTGAAGACGACCACCTGGGCGGGGCGGGCGCGGTACGAGGAGCTGCTGAAGGGCGGGGTGCGCATCTACGAGTACCTGCCTTCAATGGTGCACGCCAAGACATTCGTCATCGACGGCGTCTGGTCGTCCATCGGCACCCTCAACTTCGACAACCGATCACTCGCGCTGAACAACGAGTCGAACCTGGTGATACTGGACCCGACCATCGGCAACGCCATGACGGCCATGTATCTCTCGGACCTCGAGCATGCGAAAGAGATCAAGCTCGAGACCTTCGCGCGGCGGCCGTTCACCAGTCGGGTGAAGGAATGGGGTGCGAGCCTCTTCTCGCGACTGCTGTAGCCTGCTGACGCTCGGCGACTCGAATGGCTCCGTCGGGACCGCCCCGCGGCAAGCGACCGGCCGGAGCAGCGGCGCTGCGCCCGTTTCATCCGGAAGTGCGGCGATGGTTCACGGAAACGCTCGGCACGCCGAGTGATCCGCAGCGTCTCGGATGGCCGGCGATCGCCAGTGGCGACCACACGCTCATTCTCGCGCCGACCGGGACGGGAAAGACGCTTGCCGCCTTTCTCTGGGAGCTCAATGCGCTGATCTCGGACGGCTTGAAGGCTCCGCTGCCGAACGCCGTCCAGCTGCTCTACATCTCGCCGCTGAAGGCGCTGAACAACGACATTCAGCGAAACCTGGAGTTTCCGCTCGAGCAGCTACGGGCGCGCTTCGAAGCCGCCGGGGACCGGTTTCCGGAGATCCGGGTTGCAGTGCGCACGGGAGACACGCCACCCGCAGCGCGCGCGCGAATGATGCGGCGCACTCCGCACATCCTCATCACGACCCCGGAATCGCTGAACATCATGCTCACCAGCGTGAAGGGACGCGGGATGTTCCGGTCGGTTCGTGCGGTCATCATCGATGAGATTCACGCGGTCGCGGGGAGCAAGCGCGGCTCGCACCTGGCGCTGACGCTCGAACGGCTCGAGGCACTTTCGGAGCGTTCCCCGCAACGCATCGGACTCTCGGCGACGCAGCGGCCGCTCGACGAAGTTGCGCGCTTCCTCGGTGGGTGCGTTCCCACCGGGACGCCGCCGCTTCCACTGGATGCGGAGCGCGACCTGCCAGCAATCGCGAGCCCCGCGACGGGAGGCGCGTCGTCGGGCGAGCCAGTGTGGCGTCCGGTAAAGATCGTGGACTGCGGCATGGTGAAGGCAATGTCGCTGTCGGTCGCATCACCCGTCGCGGATCTCGGCAACGTCAGGGGGACGGTGTGGCCCGCCGTGGCGGAGCTCGTGCTGCAACACATCCGCGCGTCCAGAACCACGCTCGTGTTCGTGAACAACCGCGCGCAGGCGGAACGCATCGCGGCACGAGTCAATGCGCTCGCGGAAGAGGAAGTCGCCCAGCCGTACCACGGCTCGCTTGCGCGCGAGCGACGGTTCAAGCTGGAGACCGCGCTCAAAGCTGGGGCGCTACGTGCGCTGATCACGACGAGCTCCCTCGAGCTCGGCATCGATATCGGGTCGGTGGATCTGGTGCTCCAGCTCCAGTCGCCGAAACGCGTCAGCGCGGCGCTGCAGCGCGTCGGACGCGCAGGCCACACGCTCGGTGCGGAGAGCCGCGGCGTCCTCGTACCGACGTTTCGCGACGACGCGATGGAGATCGCGGCCATCGTCGCGGCGATGCGCGCGGGAGAGGTCGAGCCTACTCAGGTGGTGCAGAACGCGCTCGACGTGCTCGCGCAGGTCATCGTCGCCGCGGTCTCGGTGGACGACTGGACGGCGGACGCACTCTTCCGACTCATCCGATCGGCGTATCCCTACCATCGCCTGACACGCGGCACCTTCGACGAGGTGCTCGCGATGTTGTCGGGGAAGTATCCCGCGGACCTCGCCGCCGAGCTCGAGTCGCGCATCACCTGGGATCGTGTCAACGATCGCCTCAGCGGCTCGCGTGCGAGCCGAATGACCGCGGTCATCTCGGGAGGAACGATTCCGGATCGCGGCCTCTATACGGTGAACCTGCCGGACCGGACGCGACTCGGTGAGCTCGACGAGGAGTTCGTCCATGAGTCGCGCATCGGGGACGTGTTCCAGCTCGGGTCGACGACCTGGCGCATCGTGTCGATCGAGCATGATCGCGTCATCGTGAACCCGGCGCCGGGCGTTCCTGCGCGGATGCCTTTCTGGCACGGGGAGTTCATGTCGCGGTCGCTCGCGCTGAGCCGTCGTGTCGGGACACTCCGGCGGGAGGTGGCCGAGTCCCGCAGCGCCGACCGGCTGAGGACGATGATGGCCGAGCGTTATGGATGCGACGCCGCGACGGCGGACTCGATTCGTACCTATGTCGGTGCGCAGCGCGCGGCGACGGGAGTCGTTCCCGACGAGCGGACACTCGTGCTCGAGCACTTCCGCGATGACACCGGCGCCGTTCGGATCGTGCTGCATGCGGCATTCGGCGGTCGGGTGAACGCGCCGTGGGCGATGGCCATCGCGCAACGAGCCCGTGAGAGCCTGCGCGATGTGGATGTCCAGGTGCAGACGACGGACGACGGCATCATGCTCCGGCTGCCGAACCTGGGCTCCGCACCTCCACTCTCGGCGTTCCTCGATCTCTCGCCTGCCGAGGCGGAGCAGCGAATCCTGGATGAGGTCGGGGGGACATCGCTCTTCGGCGCACGGTTCCGGATGAATGCCGCGCGCGCACTGCTGCTTCCGCGCGGCAATCCGCGCCGCCGCATGCCGCTTTGGCTCCAGCGGCTGAAGTCGCTCGACCTGTTGCAGACGGTCAACCAGTTCCCGAGCTTTCCGATCCTCGTCGAGACGTATCGCGACGTCCTGAACGACGCGTTCGACCTGCCAGGGCTCCGCACCGTGCTGACGTCGCTGGCCGCCGGAGAGATCACGGTTCACACCGTCGCGACGAATGTGCCCTCGCCATTCGCGGCAAGCCTCCAGTTCGGTTTCGTGATGGACTGGCTTTACGGCGACGATACGCCGCGGGCGGAGCAGCGTGCGGCGCTACTCTCGATCGATCGAGCGATGCTCGACGAGGTGATGGGCACGGAAGGCGGCGACGATGAGACGCGGCGCGCGATTGACGCGATCGTCGCGGAGCGTCGGGGCACAGCGCCGGGACGACGCGCCCGCACGCCGGATGAGCTGGCGCAACTCCTCGATCGTGCGGGCGACCTTCGCGAAGACGAGTTGCGCGAACGTGTCGCGAGCGTAGACGAGGGCGTTCGCGGAGATCCGATCACCGAGCTCGCCGAGCACGGGAGAATGATCGGGATCAAGGTCCCTCCAGGCGCCACTGCCGAGTGGCGCATGATCCTCACCGAAGCGTATCCCACCTACATCGCCGCGTTCGGGGCGACGGCGCTGGTGCGCGTGCGCAGCGGGGCAGACCTCGCCGAGCACGACGCCGATGCGGTGATCCCCGGCCCGTTGCGCTTCGCGAGCGTCACGGAGACATCGGCGCGCAGGGAAATTCTCGCACGGTACGTGGCGCTCGCCGGCCCCGTCACCATTGCGGAGATCGTTGCACGATACGGGTGGGATGCCGAGTGGATCGAGTCGCGCTTTGCGGAATGGCGACGGGCAGGAACGCTGATGCAGGGGAAGTTCCGAAGCGAGGTACAGGAGCCGGAATGGTCCACGCGCCGGATCGCGGAGCGCGCCCGCCGCCGCGCGCTCGCGACGCTGCGAAAGCAGATCGAAGCAGTCGAGATTCCCGCGTTCATGGCCTTCCTCCAGCGGTGGCAGCGACTCGACTCACGCGACCGGATCGCCGGGCCGGCCGGAGTGGAGGAAGCGCTGCGCCAACTCGGTGGACTCGCGCGTCCCGCCACGGGATGGGAGCGCGATTACCTCCCGGCCCGGGTTCCGGGCTACGAGCCGTCGTCGCTGTCGGATGTCGCGGCGGGCGGGGATGTGGTCTGGACAGGAGAGGGCAGTTACGACGAGGCATCCTCGACGCTGACGCTCGCGCGGATCCGCTTTTTCGAGCGCGGCACCGGTGCGCTTTGGCTGCCGCCTGCTCCCGAGACCCCGCTGAGTGGCGTCGCGGCCCACGTGCTGGAGATGCTGCGAACCGAAGGAGCTTCGCTGTTCGCCGACCTTCAGGCGACGTCCGGACTCGGGGGCTTCGCGCTTCGGGAAGCGTTGCGCGAGCTCGTGGCCGCATCGCTCATCACCAACGACTCCGTCGAAGCGCTGCGCGAGGTCATTCGCTGGAAGCCGATCGTGCCCGGGACGGCAGGCGCCGCGGGAGATCCAGCGCGCTGGCTTCCCCCGAACTTCACGCCATCACCCGGACGGCCGGTCGTGCAGCGGCGGCCGAATCTCCGTCGGCTTCCAAAGTGGAAGCGGCCCGATCGTCCCGATGGCCCTCAGTACGCCGGATGGGTGGGCCGTTGGTCGATTGTACGGCGCGGGGCGACGATGGGTGTGTACGAGAGTGAAGAAGCGCGCGCGGAGGCGATCGCGCGGCAATGGCTGGAGCGCTACGGCGTCGTCACCCGCGACTGGTGGCGTCGCGAGAAGCCGCCGGTCTCATGGCGCTCCATCTATCACGAGCTCCGACGGCTGGAGTACCGCGGCGAGATCCGGCGCGGGTATTTCGTGAAGGGACTTGGCGGCGCGCAGTTCGCCGTGCCGCACGCGGTGGAGCGCCTGCGTGCCGCGCCGAACGATGCGGACCCGCCGTTCATCGTCATGGCGGCCAGCGATCCAGCAAACCCTTATACGCTCACCCTCGATGGGATCGACCGCGATCCGCTGTCGAGACCGCGCGGCGCAGGCGCGCTGCTGGTGACACGCGGCGGGCGAATCATCGTCGCCGTCGAAGGGCGCGGGCGACGACTGAGCTTCGCCCCGGAGACGTCGCCCCCCGACGTCACGGAAGCGACGGCAGCACTGGCGGCGCACCTCAGTCGTGGTGCGCGCGGCGCGCGGCGATCGCGCGGCATACGGGTGGAGACGATCGACGGAGCCGCGGCACTCTCGAGCCCGCACATCGCGGCGCTTCAGGCGGCGGGTTTTCGACGCGAGACGAGTGGCCTGCGCTACCTGCGGGACACCTTCAGCTCCCCGGACGGAGCGTAACTAGCTCAGCGAATGTCGGCGCGGCCGAGTGCGGCACGCACGGCTTCGCGCATCGCGACGAGCGCTTCCTCGCGCGACGCAGGCGTGTCGTCACGGACATGCAGCTCGATGCCATCCGCCACTTCGACGCGGCGCCAGCTCAGCACTTCGTGATCATCGCGCGCGACCGCGACGTGCGCACCGGCCCCGAGCGCGGGAGCGAGCGCACCGGCGACGCGCCTCTCCAGGAGGTCGCCGGTGACGTCGCGCATCTCGACCTTGATGATCTCGAGTGTCTGCCCTTCGCGCTGACGGATCTTGATCGCGAGCAGCTGGAGCAAGTGGCGATAGCCGTACGTCGCGGCCGTTCCCGTTCCCTCGGGACGATCGAGCAGCCCGTGAGAGACGTAGAATCGAATCGCTCGCGCGCTTGGCGCCGCACGCGCCGACGAGTTGGTGGGCCGGACGCCCGCTGCATCGACGAGCGCGGTAGCGTGAGCGGCGAGCCCGCGCGCGTTCCATGGCGCGTGGCGCGCGTGCGCGCGTAGAAGGGCAACAGGGGTTTCCGACATACGGGTAGAATAACGTCGGCCGGTGAATGCGGCGACTGGGGGAAAGGAAAGAATTCCCCCAAGCGCTGATCGCGTCCGACGCGGTCGGTCCTACACTGTCGCGCGCAGTCTCGCGAGAAAGGTCGACGTGATCTCGTTGAAGTCGTCCGGACGCTCGTCGTGTGGCAGCGATCCCGCCGGATCGAGGATGGCGACGTCCATCTCCGGCCGCAGCGCGCGGAAGCCGCGGACATCCTCCACGGGGGCTTCGATGGACTGCTCACCCCACACAAGCAGTGCTGGCTGCAGCAGGCGCCGGAGCGCCCGGCGGACATCGAGGTTCAGGTGCCCGGAGAGAAAGGCGGAAGGCGCGTACCTCGCACCGGGCTGATGCGCCGCTGCGTAGTGTGTCTCGACGACATCGTCGGTGACGACTGCGCCATCGACATAATGGCGCTCGAGGTATTCCCGGATGCTTCGTCGGGAGACCATGGCGTTGAAGACCGCAGTCCCGAGCACGGGGGAATCCACGGCATAGCGCGCCACGTCGCCCGCGGCCGACGGCGTCCTGTGAAGGCGCACGAGCCCGGTTGGCTCGATGAGGACGAGCGCGGGAAAGCGGCCGGGATCGCGCGCGCCGAGCACGATGGCATACGCCGCAGAGAGCGAGCTCGCCACGAGCACGACAGGCGCTGCGACCACCTGGGCGACGAAGTCGGCGATGAGCGCGAGATACAACCGGGCCGAGTAGCGGACCGCCGGGCGATCGGACCGGCCGAAGCCGAGCAGGTCGATCGTGTAGACGGTATGGTGGCGGGCAAGCTCGTCGGCGTTGAAGCGCCACTCGAACGACGATGCCGTCGCGTAGAGGCCGTGCACGAGGAGAAGCGGCGGGCCTCCACCGCGCTTCGTGTACGCGATGCGGTGACCGCGCCAGTGGAACCAGAGCTCCTCGCCGCCGATGAGATTCTCGAGCGGCGCCACGCTCTTGCCGATCAGCGCGTTGAACGTGGCGGCGAGACCGATCGCCGCCCCTCCCGAGATCAATGCTTTCCGCCAGCGCATTTCCCGCGACTCCTCCGCTATTGCCGCAGTAATGATAGCGCGGGGATCGGACGGCGGGACGTCACGCCGTCGTCACACGTGCTAGGGTGTGCCGCTGAACCGTCCGGTGAACGCCAGCCAGGCAATGAGCAGCAGGGCGGCCGCCGCAACCGCGATGAGAATCGCGCGAACCGGGAGCCTCGCCGAGTCCGGGAAGGCGGGACTGGTGCCACTGATCCGGGGCGTCTCCATCGAGACCCCGTCCGACAGCGCGTGCGCGAACTCGGACGCACTCGAGTATCGCTCGCTCGGTGCGGCAGCCAGGCCCCTCGTGATGGCGCGGTCCACCGCGTCGGGGACCTCGGGACGCTTGAGTCGCGCGCTCGGCGGCGGCGCGCTGAGCTTGCGGACGTTGTCGACCCGTCCGTCCTCGTGGCGGAAGGGAAGCTCGCCGGTGAGGACCTCGTAGAGCACGGTGGACAGCGCATAGATGTCGGTGCGTCCATCGAGCTCCTGGCCGGGAATGAGCTGCTCGGGACTCATGTAGGCGGGCGTTCCCGGACCGATCGATCGGATGGTCGTGAGCTGCTGACCGCTCGCGAGACCGATCGACCGTGCGATCCCGAAATCGGCGACGAGCGCGTGGCCGCCGGACAGAATGATGTTCGCGGGCTTGATGTCCCGATGAATCACGCCGTGGCGGTGCGCATAGTCGAGCGCCTCGGCAACCTGGCCGACGATGCGCAGCGCATCGCGAAGCGGGATCGTCTTCTCGCGATCGAGTCGCTCGCGGAGCGACTCACCCCGAATGTGGGGCATGACGTAATACAGCAGGCCGCCGACGTGTCCCGAGTCGTGGAGCGGGACGATGTTCGGATGCTGGAGCTGGGCGAGGAACTTGATCTCTCGCACGAAGCGGACGTCACTGAGGGCGACGTCGGCATCTGGGCGCAGCACTTTGAGCGCCACGTGGCGGGAATGACGCAGGTCGTGCGCGAGAAAAATCGTGGCGAGCGATCCATGACCGATCTCTCCCTCGATCACGTAGCGATCGGCGAGCGCGGCCCTGAATGCCTTTGGAAGTTCCACAACGGCTCCGGTGTTGAAGCAGGCGTGAAAACGATACACGCCGCTGCCGTCCCGGGCCAGCGTCACCTCACCGTGCCGCGGCTTCGCTCACCGTCGTTCGCCGTCGCCCGCTCGCCGCGGCGCGAGGCCAGGCCGCTTCCCACCACACGACCACCCATCACCACCCCGTGGGAAACGGCGCTGGTATTCTCGCTACTCGCTCGCCGCGGGCGATACCGGAAACGCGCGGAGCGCCGTCGGGATCCCGTGATCTTCGGCGATCCGCGCGATGACGTGCAGGTCCACCGGCTTCTGAAGGAAGTGGGTCGCGCCGAGCCGCTCGGCCGCGGACCGATTGGCCTCGTCCGGATACGCCGTCAGGACAACGACGCCTGCGTCCGCCGCGAGCAGTCCGGCGGCCGCCATGACCTGAAGTCCGCCATCGCGCCGAGACCCGAGACGGAGATCGGTGATGACGAGATCAACGGTGCGATCCTGGAGATGGCGTTTCGCTTCCTCGAGCGTCGCCGCCGCGAACGTGTCGACGCCTTCGCTCTCGAAGAGCTCGACGAGACTCTCGCGGATCGACGGCTCGTCCTCGACGAGAAGCACGGATTTCCGATGCGTCACTGGCTCCACTCCCGCTGCGGTCGAACTCGACGCCCCTGCATCGAGTCCCCGCGCACACCAAGGCGAGACGCGGACCGCGCCGCGGGGGCTACGCGAACTCCTGTGAGGGCCGCGAGTTGGGCGGTGAGGCCATCACAGAGATGGCCTCGACGGGCGACCGGATTCCGATCGCTTCGCCGGCGCGTGCGCCCGGAATCCGGTCAGCCCCGCGTGTCGAGCCTCTTGAGCCGTTCCGTCAGCGTCGAGCGCGCGATCCCGAGTGCGGAGGCAGCGCGGGCCTTGTTGCCGCCGGTGCGTTCCAGCGCGCCGAGGATGGCACGGCGCTCGATCTCCGCGAGGGTGCCGCCGGTGCCGTGGACATCGCCAGGATCGGCGAAGCCGAGGTGGGCGGGGGTGATGGGTGCACCATCGGCGAGGATGGCTGCGCGCCACAGCGCGTTCTTCAACTCTCGAATGTTGCCCGGCCAGTCGTAAGCGGTGAGCGCCGCCTCGGCCGAGCGCGAGAGGGCCGCGCCGCGCGGGAGGAGCGCGCGGGCGAGGGGCTCGATGCGCTCGCGGTTGCTGCGGAGCGGCGGCAGCTCGATCGTCAGGACCTGGAGCCGGTAGTAGAGATCGGGACGGAAGCGGCGGGTCTCGATTGCCTGCGCCAGCGGCTGGTTGGTCGCCGCGATGACGCGGGCTTCGGAGCGGATCTCGGCGATTCCCCCGAGTCGCCGAAAGGTGCGCTCCTCGATGACCTTGAGGAGCCGCGGCTGCGACTCGAGCGAGAGCTCCGCGATCTCGTCGAGGAAGACCGTCCCCTGCGCGGCGACCTCGAGGAGGCCACGCTTGGCCTGTTTTGCATCGGTGAAGGCGCCGCGCTCGTGGCCGAAGAGCTCACTCTCGAAGAAGGTCGGCGTCAGCGACGCGCAGTTCACCTCGACGAAGGGGGCGGCGCTCCGGTCCGAGCGATCGTGAATGCTGCGGGCGATGAATCCCTTGCCGGTGCCCGTTTCACCGACGAGGAGCACGGGTGCGTCGCAGTTCCGTGCGGCGAGCTCGATGAGCCGATCGACAGTCGGAGCGAGGGCAAGGCGACCGGTGCCATCTCCTGCCTCGCGCGACCTCAGGATGTCGATCTCGCGGCGCATGCGGACGATCTCTGCAGCGCGGGTCACCGCGGCCTGAAGCGTCTCGAGGTCCACCGGCTTTTCGAGGAAGTCGACCGCGCCGTCCTGCATTGCACGCACGGCGGTGGCGACTGCGCCGTGGGCGGTGAGGACGATGATCGCGATCCCGGGATCATCGGCGCGGATCGCCTCGAGGAGGGTGAGCCCATCGGCGTCGGGGAGGCGCAAGTCGATGAGCGCCACATCGGGTGAGTGCTCGGCGATCGCCCGGCGGCCGTCTGATGCGGTTGCGGCGGCACGGGCCGGGAAGCCGAGCGTCGCGAAGAACTCCACGAGGGTGTCGCGGATGGTCTCGTCGTCATCGACGACGAGAATGGAGGGCTTCATGCCGCCGGAGGCAGGACGACCGTGACGGTGGTGCCCGACTCGGCGCCGCTCTCGAGGGCGATCGTTCCGTGGTGCTCCTCGATGATGCGCTGGCAGAGTGCCAGACCGATGCCGGTGCCGCCCGGTTTGGTGGAAAAGAAGATCTCGAACGCACGGCGCAGCGCGTCGGGGGGCATGGGCGGTCCGCCGTTGTGCAGGCGGCAGCGCCACGCCCCGCTCGGGAGGACCGTCGTCACGAGGGTGAGGTCGCTGGCTTCGGGTGCTGCGTCGATCGCGTTGAGCAGGACGTTCACGAACACCTGCGCCATCTGTTCGACGTCGATGGCGCACCGTCCCTGTGTCTCGGGACGAGTGCGGTGGAGCTGAAGCGCCCGACTCTCGAGCCGGCCGCGCTGGCCTTCGAGGACATCGTCCCAGACGCTGTCGGGGTCGGCGGTGGTGATGGTGAGGGAGCTCGGGCGTCCGAACTCGAGCAGCTCCGTCGCCATCCGGTTGAGTCGCTCGACTTCCCTGAGGATGCGGCCGACGTTCTTCTCGACGACGGGATCTTCGCGGGCGCGGAATCGCAGCAGCTGCGCGGCGGATGAGATGCCGAACAAGGGATTCCGGAGCTCGTGGGCGACGCCTGCAGCGACCTCGCCGATCGCCTCCAGCCGGCGCTTGTGCTCGACGCGGCGGACGAGCGAGGCGCGCTCGATGGCAGCGGCGGTCTGGGCGGCGATCGTCGCGAGGACGCGGCGGGCTTCGTCGAGACGCTGGTGTGAGTCGATGTCATCGGCTCGCACGGTGATGGCGCCGAGGACGCGTTCGGACGAGGTCATGGCGGCTGTGAGCTCCATGCCGCCTTCGGCGTGATGGATGACGACGGCTCCGAGCTCGACGGCTCCCTGCCAGATCGGTGTGAGCCGGCGTTCGGTGGCGGCGATGCTTTGTTCGTAGCCCGAGTAGTGGGCGACGTGGAGTGTTGCGGTACCTTCGTCCGCGATGGCGATGGCGATGGCGTCGTGCGGGATGGCGCGGCGAAGCTGCCCCGCGACTTCCTGGAAGGCGCGATCGAGGGCGATGGGGCGTGAGAGGGCGATCCCCGCATCGATGAGCGCTTCACGCGACCGATGGCTCGGCGTGATGTTCACCGTGGAGAACACGTAGCCGCTCACGGTGTGACCGTCGTGCAGCGGGGAGATCTGCATGAGGAAGACGCGCTCCTCGGTCGGTGAGCTGCAGGGAAACTCCCATGTCACGGCCTGGGAGCGTCCGGAGCGGAGCAGCTCCATCGCACGCTCCACCTGATCGCGCGCACCGGGATCCTCGAGTGCGGTCCAGAGGGATGCCCCGACGAGTGATTCTTCCTCGGCCAGCGCCGGGGCGCCGTTCGCGCGTGCGAACTGCGACCAGGATCGGTTCGCGCTGGTGATGCGGCCCTCGAGGTCCACCGTGTAGATGGTGAGAGGGAGCGCATCGAGCACGCGTCGCTCGAATGCATCCATGGGCTGATATCTATCCGTGGCAGGCGGGAAGCGAAACGGCGGGGCGTGCGACTGCACGCCCCGCCGTCCGCACGGTCATCGGTGGCTCAGCGCCGCCGCGATCCGCTCTTCTTCGCGCCGCTCTTGCGCGATGATCCACCGCTCCGGCCGCTCTTTTTCTTCGCGGCTGATCCGCTGCGCGAGGACTTCTTCGCGCCGCTCTTTCGCGATGCGCCGCCGGACTTCTTCGCACTGCTCTTCCTGCCCGACCCACCCGACGACTTCCGCGCGCCGCCTTTCTTCGACGCGCTGCCGCGGCTCCCGGATGCGCTCTTCTTCTTCGAGGCAGACTTCGTGGAGGCGGACTTCTTCGACGCGCTCTTGCCGGCCGAGCCGGAGCCACCGGACCGTGCGCCGGATCCGCTCGATGAGCCACCGGCGCTGCTGCCGCCGGAACGCCCGCTGCCGCTGCTGCTCGATCCGGACGACGATCCGCCGCGGCTCGCCCCGCCACCTGCGCCGGACCCGCCGGAGGATGCGCCACCGCGACTCGCGCCGCCGCTGCCACTGGAGCCACCGGACGAAGCGCCACCGCGGTTTCCGCCCCCGGTGCTGCTGGAACCACCAGGCGATGCGCCACCGCGCCCGCTGCCACCGGACGATGATCCCCCCGATGACATGCCGCGGCCGGAGCCCGAGCTGCCACTGGTGCCCGATGTACCGCCGCCGGAGCGTCCTGCGCCGCTTCCTCCGGTGCTTCCGCTGCCGCTGCCGCCGCCACTCATCGGGCGACCACCGCCAGCGCCACCCGATCCGCCCGATGTGCCGCTGCCGCCGCGTCCACCCGACGCGGCGCCGCCGCTGATCGAGCCGCTGCCGGACCCGCCGCCTGCACCGGTTCCACTGCGACCACTGGTTCCACCGCCACCGGATGCGCCGCCGCTGCGCCCAGCGCCGCCGCCCGCACCACCGGGGCGCCCAGCGCCGCCAGCGCCACGTCCGGCGCCGCCACGTCCGGTCCGCGGCGCGAACGCATCGCTCTCCTCGTCCTCACTCTCGGTCTCAGTGGCTCCCTCCTCCGCCTCCTCGTCGTCGTCGGAGTCTTCGGCACTGTCCCAAAGGTCCTCGGTCTGGTCCTTGTTTATCGCCCAGCCGCCATCCTCCTCATCGTCGTCATCGTATGAGGCTCCGCCACCGCCACCGCCCCCACCGTAACCAAGGTCCTCCGAATCATCATCGCGATCGGAGAAATTGAGATCAAGCGACTCGTCACCGCGCGGCATGCCTGCCTCCTGTAGGGATTGTCATCTCGTCGACCTGGCGCTGCTGTCATTCACTGCCGTTCACTCGACAGAATCGCCGCACGCTGCACTTCGCGTGCCTTGTGTCGTGCGTGATGCACGAGGCGCGTCTGCACTTCACTCGACATCCTGATACATGCACCACGTCGATCCGTCAAGGAGCAGTGCGACGTGCGCGACGATGATGCGTTGCGCAACGCGCGCTACCCGGAATCACGATGACGCGATCGTCGGGAACGGAACGCACTCCCGTGGCGCTGCGTTGAAGCGTCTCATGGTATGGCTGGCGGGTCACTCGGAAAACAGGAGTTCTGGACGATGGCGAAGGTGCTCGTGCTCTTCTACAGTCGGACCGGCAACACGGCGCAGATCGCGGATGCCGTGGCCGATGGGGCGCGCTCGGTGCGGTTCACCGAGGTCGATGTGCGCCGCATCGACGACCTCGCGCCCCCCGCGACGATCGCGCAGGTCCCAGGGTGGGCGGAGAGCCGGGCGGCGCTCGCCAGCCGGTATGCGACGCTCGAGGGAGTCGATCGCCTCGAGCAGTACGATGCCCTCGTGCTTGGAGCGCCGACGCGGTATGGCGTCATGGCAGCGGAGCTGAAGAACGTCATCGACCAGACCGGGCCGCTGTGGAATCGCGGCGCGCTGGTGGACAAGGTCGGGTCGGCCTTCACGTCGGTGGCGACCGCTCACGGGGGGCACGAGACGACGCTCTGGTCGATCATGACGACGATGGCCAATCTCGGATTGATCCTCGTTCCGCCCGGCTATTCGGATGCCGTCATGTTCGCGGGTGGCAGCCCGTACGGCGCAACCGCGATCACTGGCGGTGGCGCTCCCGGCGCGAACGACCTGGCGGCCGCGCGACATCAGGGCAAGCGGGTCGCGACCGTCGCCGGCTGGGTGCATCACGCGAAGGGTCATGAGGCGCAGGCCCACTCGCATTCCCACTCGCACTGATGCGATCGGGGCGCCCGCCGAAATCGACGAGCGCCCCGGTCTCACATGCGCGGCGGGACTCCGACGGTCGCCTAGCCGTAGACCTCGTCGATGAACACGAGGGATCCGCGGCGGCCGACGACGTTCTCGAGCGCCTTGAAGACGGCGGGGTCCATGAGTGTTCCGGCGAGGCGCCGCATGTAGGTCACGGTGTCCTCCTGACTCATCGGCTCGCGGTAGGCGCGGCGCGAGGTGAGCGCGTCGAACGCGTCGGCCGCGACGAGAATGCGGCCACCGATCGAGATGGCCTCACCTTTCAGCCCCTGTGGATATCCATTCCCATCGTGGTGCTCGTGGTGGTCCTGGACGAAGAGCAGGGCCGGACCGATGTGGCGGAGCGGGGAGAGGATCTCCATGCCGATGCGCACATGGGTCTTGATGTGGTCGAACTCTTCGGGCGTCAGTGCGCCGGGCTTGTTGAGGATGTCTTCACGGATCCCGATCTTGCCCACGTCGTGCAGTCGGCCGGCGAGGCGAACATGCTCGACCGTATCGACATCGAGCCCCAGCTCCTCGGCCATCGATGCGGCCAGCTCGGCGACGCGCTGCGAATGCCCACGGAGATAGACGTCCTTCGCCTCCATGGCATTGATGAGGGTCTCGGCGACGTTCACGGTGAGGGAGCGCAGGGCGAGCTTCTCGTTCTCCAGCTCGGTGGTGCGGAGCGCCACCTCCTCCCGGATCATGCGCTCGGTGTTGCGCTGCTCGATCGAGAGGGTGCGCTTGTGAAGGGCGCGCTCGACCGCGGCCTCGAGGTCGCTGAGCTCGACGGGCTTCATGAGGTAGTCGAGCGCGCCCTGGGACAGCGCTTCGGTGGCGGTCGGCGCGTCATTCACCGCGGTGAGCATCACGATCGCGAGATCGGGGTCGGCGCGGATGGCGTGGGGGACGATTTCCACGCCTGTGCGGCCGGGCATCCGGACGTCGCACAGCATCAGCATGAACTTCTGCTCGCCGAGCAGGGCGAGGGCACGGGCGCCGGACTCGGCGGTCTGCACGTCGTAGCCGCGCGACCGGAGGAAGGCGCTCAGCGGGGTGCGGATGTTCTCCTCGTCGTCGACGAGCAGGAGTCTGCGACCGTTGGGCGGAGCGATGGCAGCCGGCGAGCGGGGACGAGTAGGGGCGGTGAGCAAGTCTGACATGTCGGCGGGGAGAAGGTGTCTGCGGTAAGACGCGCCGACGTATCCCCTGTAACTGCAATCGCCTGCGCCCGTGCGCCGTCGATGAAATGGGCGGTGAGCGATTCCTTGATAGTGCGTCGGGCGGACTTCAGCTCGAAGCGTTCAGCTCGGAACTGACAGCGGCTCCGAGCGAGTGAGAGGTGGAAAAGCGTGCGACCGGCTGACAGCAGCTAGGCTGTCAGCAATGAGTTGAGCTACCAGCTGGCTAACGGAATGTCGACATTATGGCGCGTGTGTGGCTCATAAGCGGCGCCATTGAGGCTACTTAAGGATCCGTCTGGCCTCGGCGATGGCCTCGATAATGTCTTTATCGTGTGCACCGTACTCCTCGAGTCGCTTTGCGCGCTCACCGGGCTCGGCCGACAGGGCGCGGCGGTCGAATGCTCGCGCGGCGGGCTCGTCTCCGCGCATGCGGGCAGCACGGCTGGCGAGGATCAGGCCGAGCAGGTGGGTGGGCTGCTCGCGGAGGATGGTGTCTGCCTGAGCGGTCGCGACGTCGGCGGTCCCGGCGACTTCGCCAACCCTGCCCAGGTCGTAGCGCAGGTGCGCATCAAGCGGCTCCATGCTGCGGAGCTGCGGGATGAACATGTTGAGCGCGATGAACTGGACGCTGTCCGTCTTCCCCTGCTCATGAAGACTCATGATCCGGTCATAGAGCCGGTTGGCGCGCTCCCGGGGGCTCATGTTCGAGATGTCGGGGGCTCGCATGCCGGCGTTGGCGCCGCCGGCGGGAAAGTCGAGTCCTGCCTGTGGCAAGGCGTTCACGGGAGCATCGAGGCCCGATCCCCGTGCCGCCGCGAAGCGCTGACCGCCGACCAGCGCGATAAGCGCACAGAGCGCGATCAGCGCAACGGCCCACGGCAGCGGGTCACGTCCCCCGCGCGCGGCGACCGGGGCTGCTGCACCGGCCGGGGTACCACATCGGTGACAGAAGCGCGCACCGGGTGTGAGGGCGACGCGGCATCCGCTGCAGGTCGCGCCGGAGAGTGAGGCGCCACAGGATGCGCAGAACTGGCCGGACGCAGGGGCGGCGCAGGCGGGACAGGGCGACGTCGTGACAGCAGAGGGCATAGACAGGGAAAATACACTGCGCCTCCCGTCACGTCATGACGGGATGCGCGCATCCGGCGGACACGGCAACTCGCCGCGCCCGCCGGCTCCTGCTACAACGCTCTACTGCGAGTGCTTCGAGCCCGGCTGCGAGATCTTTTCGACCGTGCGCTGCGCCTTCTCGTCGTCGGCTTCGCGAGCGATGTCGGCCTGGGCGACGATGCCGACCAGATCTCCCCGCTCATCGACGATCGGGATGCGACGAACCTGCTCCTTGCCCATCAGCTTCATGACGTCATCGACGCTGTCGCTCTCGCGGCAGGTCTTCGGATTCGACGACATGGCCTCGCTGACCGGGCAGTCGGGCGATGAGTGTCCCGCTGCGACATGTCGGATGGCGATGTCTCGGTCGGTGACGATCCCGACAACGTTCTTCGATCCGCCGGCACGGACGACCGGGAGCATCCCGACATCCTCACTCTTCATCAGCTGGGCGGCTTCCCGGACCGTGGTCTCGGGAGTCACGTACTTCGGGTTCTTCGCCATGATGTCCTGCGCCTTCATTGCCCCTCCATTTCCGAAAGTGGATCGTGGAGAGGCAAGAGGGGCAAGGCGTATGCCCGACGGCAGGGGCAGCTGTACAGCTGAGCAGCTGCCAGCCATCAGCTTTACTGACCGCAGCTACGTACTGAACTTCACTGCTTACTGCGCACGCACTTCGTACTCGCTACTGCGAACGGGTGCATGAAAGCGTAACGCGCGGCAGTGCGTCGTGGTGCGCCGTCCCAGTAGCTGCCCGCCAACAGGCGCAACGGCACACCGGACGCCCGCTCCTCCTCGGCCGGTTGCCCGGATTCCTCCCAACGCCCGCTGTTCCGCCTGCCGTGCCCGTCCCGCTCTGGCGGTGGGTACCCGGTACTCGGTACGAAGTGCGTGCGCAGTACGCAATGCCGGTCCGTACGTAGTCGCGGTCAGTCTGGGATTGACCCGATTTCGTGGACGCCTGAGGTTCGGGTCAGTACTTCGCGAGGTAGTTGTCGAGCTCCCACTGCGACACCTGACTGATGTACTCCGTCCACTCCTGCCGCTTCGCTTCGAGAAAATTCCGCGCGATGTGATCGCCGAGGGCGGTCTTGATGACGTCGTTCTTCTCGAGCTCATCGCACGCTTCCTCGAGGTTGTGCGGAAGGTCGTCGATCCGCAGGCGGCGCTTTTCGCGGTGCGACATCTCCCAGATGTTGGTGTTCACCGGTTCGCGGGAATCGGCCTTCGTCTCGATGCCGTGGAGCCCGGCGGCGAGCTGCACCGCGAGCGCGAGGTACGGATTGGCGGACGGATCGGGGATGCGGAGCTCGATGCGCGTTCCGAGCCCGCGTCGATCCGGGATGCGGATCATGGGGGAGCGGTTGCGCATCGACCACGCGACGTTCACCGGAGCCTCGAAGCCTGGCACCAGCCGCTTGTACGAATTGACGAGGGGATTCGTAATCGCGCAGTACCCGCGCGCGTGCTGGAGCAACCCGCCAATGTAGTGCAGCGCGGTCTCCGACAGCTCCCACTGGGCGTTCTTGTCCCAGAACGCGTTCGTCTTTCCACGAAACAGCGATTGATGCGTATGCATCCCGCTACCGTTCTGGCCGTAGATGGGCTTCGGCATGAACGAGGCGTGGAGGCCGAACTGCCGCGCGACGTTCCGGACGACGAAGCGGAAGGTCGCGATGTTGTCCGCGGTCGTCAGGGCGTCGGCATAGCGGAAGTCGATCTCGTGCTGCCCGTGCGCGACCTCGTGATGCGCGGCCTCCACCTCGAAGCCCATCTGCTCAAGGACGTCCACGATGGCCCGGCGGGCATCCTCGCCGAGGTCAACCGGCGTGAGGTCGAAATAGGCGCCGACGTCCTGGGTCACCGTGGACGGCTCGCCGTTCGGCCCCATCTTGAACATGAAGAACTCCGCTTCCATCCCCGCATTCATCACGTAGCCCATCGCCGCCGCCTTCGCGATCTGGGCTTTCAGCACGCCGCGCGGATCGCCGACGAAGGGCGACCCATCGGGCATGTTGATGTCGCAGATGAGCCGCCCGACCCGGTTGTCGGGATCACCCCAGGGGAAGATCCGGAAGGTCGAGAGATCGGGGGCGAGAAGCATGTCCGATTCCTCGATGCGCACGAATCCTTCGATCGATGAACCGTCGAACATGATGTCGCCTTCCAGCGCCTTCTCGAACTGCGACGCCGGAATCTCGACGTTCTTGTTCACGCCGACGATGTCGGTGAACTGGAGCCGGAGGAACCGCACGTTGTTCGTCCGCGCGAGCTCGAGAATGTCCTTCCCTGTGGCTCCCCCGAGATCGGGGAGCATGGTGCTCGACTTCGGCGGCACTCGAACCTCGGCGACGGGGGATACGTGGCTCGGGAAACTACCGGCAGCCGGAAGGGGCGTCAACGAAACCGTGCGACTGGTGCGCGCGGCGAGGCTCAAATCAGCGCCAGGGGGGCGTGATTCGCCGCTATCGGAGCGAGATTGTGCTATTGGGGCAACTGATACTGCGCGCTTCCAGCTTTGCAGCTTCCAGCGGGAAGCTCAGAGCCTCCACTAGAGGGGGACGGTTGGAAAACCGTGCGACGAGCGGTCAGATGCACAGGTCAGAGCCAGGAGCCCATTTTCCCAAGGTCAGGATGCCTGCGGCTGAGCATCCTCATCACTCGCGCTTCACGCGGACGCGGGAGGCACTGGTGCGTCGGGGGCGTCGAGGATGGGAGGGGGCGCCTCGTGGTCGAGGATCGCGGGCCGGAACCGCTTGCCGAACACCTGGATCGCCTCGAGCGTCGCCATGCAGAACGCTGTCCACCCGAGGCCCATCAACGCGCCAGCAACGACATCGGATGGATAGTGAACGCCGAGGTAGAGTCGGCTGACGCAGATGAGGATGATGAGCAGCGCCGCGAGAATCAGCGTGATCCAGCGCGAGAGGCGACGGCGCTGAAGTCGAGCGGCGAGATACGCGACGGTGCCGTAACTGATCGTCGCGGTCATCGCATGTCCTGACGGAAAGGACGATGTCAGCACCTGCGCTCCCCATTCGAAGACCTGCGGGCGCGGGCGCGCGAAGCTCGCCTTCAGCAGCGAGTTGATCGCCACTCCGCCCCAGGTCGCGATGACGAGGAGCAGCGCGGAGAATCGGTGATCGGTGAGCCACAGGAAAGTTGCGGCGACGAGGACCATCGTCATGAGCACGAGCCCCGTGCCGAGCAGCGTCACCTCGAACATGACGTGCTGGACCCACGAGACCTGGTGCGCCGCCATCCACCGAAGCACCGTCTCGTCGAATTGCTGGGTGGCACCCTCGCGCACGACGTCCGCCAGCTTGGCGAAGCCCCAGATGGCAGCGACCGAAATGACCGCGCCCGCCACGAGGAATGCCCCGAGGGCCGTGTAGAAATTGCTGGCATGGCGAGCGACGAAGCGCAGGCCGCCATAGAGCGCATTCCAGGCGAGGTGCGCGTGCCCGCGATACCGGGTGCGGCGTTCGGACGGGTCCATCGGGGCGGGATCGGAGGAGGCGGATGCGTCGAGGGGTGCGGAGCAGGTTACATGCCCTCCGCACCCCTCGTACGATAGTCGCGCCGCCACCGGCACGTGTCGCACGAATGCCGAATGGGCATCCGTGCCGAAGCACTACGGGACGATGATTTCCTTCAGCGTCGCGGCCGCCCGCGGGTCCTTCGACTGCGACAGACGCGAGATCGCCCGACGCCGAAGCATCGTGTCCTCATCGGTCTTCGCGATGGAGATCAGCTTGTCGGTCGCGGCGGTCTCGGTGCGTCGGCCAAAGATCGCGATGAGCTCTTCCTTCATCGGGCGATCGGCCTTCGCGTAGAGCCCAACGAACTCCGAGATCGGCGCCTCGGCACGGCTCGCTGCGCCGAGCGCCTTCCGCCGGATCTCGATCGGCTCCGCCGCGTTGCCGGCGACGTTCATGATGAACTGCATGTTCTCGCGGCCGCCTGCGTCCGCCACGGAGTTGATGACGCTCTCCTTGATGGCCGGGCTCGGGTACTTCGAGTAGAGCTGGCGCAGGAACGCCGCATCCTGGCTCGTCGCGTAGCTGCGGCCGATGCCCCGGATCGCGGTGAGGCGAATGTCTTCATTGATGTTCGCACGATCGGCGATCGTGCGGAGGAACTCGCGGGCACGTGGATCACCCGAGCTCGCGATGGTGCTCATCGCCTTCGTGCCGAGCCAGATGTCGCTCCCCGAGCTCACCATCTGGATGAGCGCCGGGATTCCCTCGCCGCGCGGGAGGCTGGAGAGCGTGGACATCGCGCGCTCACGGATCGTGCGCTCGGCGTTCTCGTCGCCGGCGAGGGCGACCAGAGCGGTCGCAACCTGACCGGACGGCGCGGCGCCGAGGTCATTCGCCGCGCGGCCGAGCCAGCTCAGTGCCTGGGTGCGCGTTTCGCGCGGACGGGCGGGGTCGCGCGCGATCGCGAGCAGCGGCTGCCAGACATCCGCACTGTCGGCGAGGACGGCGGGCATGATCGCGTCACGTGCAGGGCGACCCTCGAGCTTCGACGCGAGCGACAGCAGGTACGCGGCAGCCTCACGAGAAGACACGCGGCCGAGGTCGCGTGCAGCAGGACCAGTCGGTGCGTTGGCAGTGCTCGTCGGCGAGCCAACGTATGTCTCGATGGAGGTGATCATCGGACCGGCGCGGCTGACGATGACGCGGGCAAGGCCCGCTTCACACGACTCGCGCACGGCGCCATCGGACATGTTGTAGGAGCCGATGTAGGTGTTCGATCCGATCGAGACGAAGCTGCGTCCGTTGCCGCAGACACCCGGCCGCACGGAGAAGGAGAACTGCACTGGGCCATCGCCGCCGGAGGAGACGCGGTCCGCGAGCGACTGGGCAGCGGCGTGGGACGTGGCGACGGTGAGGAGGGCGGCGCCGAGGGCGGCCGCGAAGAGGCGATGGGTCATGGCTTGTTGAGAATCTCAATGAGAAGCTTCTGGGTCCGCGGGTCCTCGCGGCGGGATAGCACGTTGATGATCTGCATCTTGAGCTTGGTATCGGTCGTCCCACGGTAGATCGTGATGAGCTGATCGACCGCCTCAGGCTCCTTACGGTTCGCGAGCGTCGTGATGATCTGCTGGCGCAGCTCCAGCTCGGGAACCTGTGCGTACAGACCGGCAACTTCGGGGACCGTGGTCGTTGACGACCGCGTCAGGGTGGACAGCGCGCTCCGGCGCATTTCCACGGGCTGCGTGGTGTCGCGGACGAAGGCGATCATCCACTTCTGGGTGTCCGGGTCACGCAGGCGTCCGATCGCGGTCAGTGCGTAAGACTGGA
This sequence comes from Gemmatimonadaceae bacterium, assembly GCA_031426115.1. GTDB lineage: Bacteria > Gemmatimonadota > Gemmatimonadetes > Gemmatimonadales > Gemmatimonadaceae > JANPKQ01. The sequence continues at coordinate 47,569 of JANPKQ010000017.1, forward strand.
GCTGGCGGCTCTCGAGCTTCGGATAGACGGACCGGAGGTAAGCGCCGGCGTTCACCGAATCGACCCGCGTGAGTGCTGTCATCGCCTCCCGGCGGACTCCCTCCGAGACATCCTTGCGCTCGATCACCCCACGCAGTGCCTGGGAGCTCCGCGGATTCCGCGACGATCCCAGCGCGCGGAGCGCGTACGAGTGGAGCTCCTCATCCCGCGGCGAGCGCAGCAGCTCGTCGAGCGCCGCCGCGCCGCGTTCGCTCGGAACCTCGCCGAGCCAGCTCAGCGCAGCGCGGCGAACTTCCATCGACGGATCGTTTTTCAGGACATCGATCATCAGGTCGGTCGTCGCCGCGTCGGGATTCTTCGCCATCAGCGTGATGGCCTGGCGACGCAACGTGATCGAGCATTCATCGCGGCGGGCAAGGACCCGGCGCAGGATCGGCGTCGTGGAGTCCACGCTCATCCGGCTGAGGGCGTTCAGCGCCTCGATGCGGATGGCCATCTCATCCTTGTTGCAATTCTGGCCCTGACTGGTTGCGGCAGCCGAGACCTGCTCGGCCGCGCCGCGATCACCGCGGTTGGCGAGCTCGCCGCGGATGCGGGTGGGAAGCGCGGGATCAGGGTTGTTCTGCTTCGGGAACTTCGACTTCTGCTTCTCGAGCACGTCGAGGGCAGCGCGGAGCTCGTTCTGGCCGCCGATCTTGTAGAGCGAGAACGCCTCGTAGTACATGCCGTCGGGGGTGTAGCCGGACGACGGATACTTCTGGGAGAGGAGACGGAAGGTCTCCGCCGCGGAGCGGTACTGGCCGCGGGTGAGGTGATCGCGGGCGATGCGATACAGCGAGTCTGCAGGATCCTGGGGAAGCCAGGGCGTCCGGGGCATGAGGTCCGGGCCGCGGCCGGACGGCGTCCAGATCTCCGGCGTCGGGAACGGACGGGCGTGGGGCGCCGGCATCGGGGTCTCGAAGCGTCGGAGCGCGTCGTCCCACGTGTCGTGCAGAAGCGGTGGCATCGGTGGCATCGGCGGCATCGGCGCGAGCGCAGGGAGCGGCGTCGCGAAGAAGTCGTGGCGATTGAACATCGACCAGTCGCGGTCGAGCTCTGCCATGCGGCGGGCTTCCTCGATGTGCTCGCGGTTGAGCTCGATCGACCAGCGCGCTTCCTCGCGCGCCTCCCGCGCCATGCGACGGACTTCCTCTTCGTCGAAGCGGCTCAGCTCGCGGGCGCGCTGCATCTCTTCACGCAGCCAGTCGCGATCGAAGCTGTCGCGCCATGCATCGTCGTGAGGCGGCGGAAGCAGAGGACGCGGCGTGCGTGCCTCATCCACGCCGGGCGCACGTGGAGCGCGCGCTGCCGGCGGCGACGCCGGCGTCGGAACGGCCGGCGGAGCGGGAGGCGTCTGCGCCCCCACCTCGATGAAGGCCACGGCAAGCGCGGCGGTCAGGCTCAATTTCAACATCGTACACATCCTCAGTTGGTCGCGGACAGTGGGAAACTCGTGACTGCGTTCTGCAGCCGCGGAAGGACATCGCGCTCCTCGAGCGCGTCGGTAATCAGCTCCATCTCCTGGTCGTGGCGACGCGCGGAAAGACGGACGACCTGCGCCAGCACCAGCTCGAGATCATCGAGCAGCACCTTGAGCTCGGGATCGTCGGCAGCGGGCGAGTCGAGCAGGAGGCGAGTCGTGGATAGCAGCTCGCCCGCGCGCTCGACCATCTTGCCGTCAGCGTTGTACTCGCTCGACGCGGGTAGCGAGACCAGCAGGGCAACGGCCTGGCCGAGGTAGCGCGACGTGACGGCGCGGTACGGACCAGCGATATCGTCCGAGCCGTCGAGCGCGCCAGCGAGGCCCGATCCGCCCGATCTCGCGGCAACGATCGGATCGCCCGGCATTGGGACCGGATTCGCCGTCGTGCGACCGATGGCGATACCAATGAGGAGCGTCGCAGCCATGCCGACGACGGGTCCGTACCAGCGGCGCCACAGCGTCCCGCGAACGGGGCCGAAGTGCTCGCGCTCGATGGCGGACCACATCGCCTCGAGGGGCGGCGGTGGCGGCTCCCGGAACCCCGGTGCCGCGTCGCGCATCAGATCATCCAGTCGTTGATCGTCCATCATCTACTCCTTCATGAAGTCCGCGAGACGCTCGCGCAGCTTGGCGCGCGCCGCGGACAATCGTGCCTTGGAAGTGCCCTCGGGAATTCCGAGGATCCGTGCGATATCGCCGTGCGTATAGCCTTCGACGTCGTGCATGATCACCACCGTTCGATAGATCTCGCTGAGCTCCGCGATCGCGGCATGCAGCCGCGCCCGCAGGTCGGGTTCGCCGCGATTCGGATTCCAGGCGACATCCGGCGCATCCTCCAGATCGGTCTCACGCTGCCTGAATCGCCGCTGCTTTCGCATTCCGTTCAGGGCGACCGACACCGCGATACTGTGAAGCCAGGTTCCCAGCGCAGCATCACCGCGGAACTCGTGCAGGCGCCCGAACGCGCGAATGAACGTCTCCTGGGTGAAATCCTTCGCCAGCTCCTCATCGCCCGCGAGCCGGAAGACGAGCCGGTACACCCGTGCGGCATGCGCGTCGTAGAGCTCCCGCCCGGCAACCCGATCTCCCGCAAGGACGAGGGCGATCAGTCGACGTTCGTCCTTCTGAAGGACAGACTCGGCGCGCAGGGCGACTTGCATCGTGTTTCCGATAACCTCTAGACACGCACTCCGGCTCAACCGTTGGGTCGTCGGTCCCGGAATCGGGAAACCTGGCCGAAAAAAGGGGCGTAGGGTACCGCCATACGAGCCGACCCCCGTGCCGGCTTCGAGTGCTCCCGCCAGCGGACCCCGTAGGCCATGCGAAATCTTCTTTTCCTGCCACTGTTCCTGGTGCCGGGCATCCTCGGCGCCCAGGTCCAGGTGAAGGTCAACCGCGACGAACAGTCGGTTCGAACCGACAGCGCGTGCCTCACGGTGCACAGTTGCGCCGAGCGGGTTCGGCGGGACAGCAGCCGCCGGGCAGCGCGCCGCACCCCGGTCACCGCGGCGCACCTCGCCAGCGCATTCCGCGATGACCGTGCGCGCCAACTGCTCCTCGGGGCGCGACGGGCGCGCCTGTCGCACGACTCCGCGCTGCGCGCCTACGATGCGACCACCTACATGCGGATGTCGGCGGGACTCTCGTTCAAGGCGATCGGCCGGGAGCGCCTCATGTTCCGGCACGAGAACGCGACCCGGGTTCGGTGGCAGCATGGCGTCGGCGCCTTCGTGGACGTCACCGGTGCGCGCACGGTCATCCCCGCCGTCAGCGCGATCGATGACGCGCAGAAGGACATCGATACCGACATCAATGATGAGATCGGCGGTGACATGGCGGGCATTCCGTACTTCCCCGGGCAGGAGACCCTCTGGATCGGCGCCGGCAACGCAAAGGTGGAGGTCGATGAAAAAGAGATCGTCCACCCACTCGCCGAAGGCGCCGAGGCGTACTACAGGTACGCGGTGGGCGACTCGATGACCTATCGCCTGCCCCAAGGGTCGGTGATCAAGCTCTCCGAACTGCGGGTGCAGCCGCGCGAGCCGAAGTGGAATCTCGTCGTCGGCTCGTTCTGGTTCGACAACTCCTCGCACCAGCTCGTGCGCGCAGCGTATCGGCTTTCCGTGTCAGTCGACATCTGGGAGATCGCCAAGCAGGATGACCCAGACGTGCAGAAGGACATCCCCGTCTGGGTGATGCCGATGCTGACGCCGATGCGCGGTACGATCAGCGTCATCACCGTCGAGTACGGGCTGTTCGAAGGACGGTTCTGGCTTCCGCGACTGCAGGCAGCGGAGGGCGAAGGCCAGGTGAGCTTCATGCGCGTGCCGTTCCGGATCGAGGAGCGCTACCAGTACAACAGCGTCAACGGGACCGACTCCGCGCTGACGATGCCCGCGATGACGCCGGAAGCCGCGGAGCTGGCGCGGCTCGACTCGCTCGGCGAGGCTGGAGACACGATCGCCCTCGGCCAGGCGACTGCGATCCGGGAAGCGCGAACCGAAGCCCGGTCGGCGGCGCGTCAGGCGCGCCGCGATACGCTGAAGGTCCTGGATTCGCTGGCGCGCGGGGGCGATGAGTCTGCACGAGCCCGTGCCGCGCAGATGCGAGAGCCGCGACCGGGTCAGTGCGACACTGCCGCGGTGCGCACGAGCACGAGCAGCAGCAGCCAGCACCGCGGAGTTCGCATCCTCGTGAAGACGCCGTGCGATCCCGCCGTCCTCGCAAACTCGCCCGACCTCCCGGAGTCGATCTACGACGAGGGGGAGTCGGTGTTCACCGGCGCGGACATCACCGAGCTTCGTGGACTGCTCGACATGGGGCTTCAGCCGGAGTGGTCGCCGCAGTCGATCAAGCTGCGCTACGGCCTCGGTGACGGAATGCTCCGCTACAATCGCGTGGAGGGTCTTTCGCCGGCGATCGGCGCGACGCAGACGCTCGGGCGCGGCTACACCGCCGATGGCCTCGTGCGGATCGGGCTCGCGGACTGGCAACCCAACGCCGAGCTGGGAATCTCCCGCAACGATGGACGGCGAAACCTCCGCGTCGGCGTGTTCCGTCGTCTCGGCGTCGCGAACGACTGGGGGAGTCCGCTAGGCTTCGGCTCGTCGCTGTCAGCCGTGTTGTTCTCGCGCGATGAAGGTTTCTACTACCGCACGTGGGGCGCGGAGTTCATCGCGTCTGGCATCGGAAACCCGAACCTCACCTGGCGTGCATTCGGCGAGCGCCAGACCAACGCCGATGTCGAGACGAACCTCTCGGTCGCGCACCTGCTGAACGACGTGCGGTTCCTTCCGAACATCGAGGCATCGCCGGGTACCATCGTCGGCGCCGAGGCAAAGATCGTTCACACGTACGGCAGCAATCCGCGCGGATTCCGCGCGTTCACGACGCTGCGGGGTGAGAGCGGCGCGGGAAGCTTCACGTACACGCGCGCGCTGGGGGACATCACGTTCTCGCGCGCGATCCTTCGGCGAGTGGACGGCGCGCTGACGCTGAGTGCTGGCGGCACGACAGCGGGCTCGCCGCGGCAGCGCTGGTTCCATCTCGGCGGGTCGCAGACGATTCGCGGTCAGCAGGCCGGCGCGATGTCGGGCGAGACGTTCTGGATGACGCGTGCGGAGCTTGGCACGAGCTTCGTCACGGCGCGTCCCGTGGTATTCGCGGACATGGGGTGGGCCGGGCCGTCGGACCGCTGGAGTCATCCGGGCCGTCCGGCGAGTGGAGCCGGGGTCGGCGCCTCGTTCATGGATGGACTGATCCGATTCGATGTCGCGCGCGGGATCTTCCCGCGGTCGGGGTTCCGATCCGACTTCTACGTCGAGGCGCGGTTCTAGGGGGGCAACGCCGAAGATTGGAGAGCTCCAATCAGCGTAGGGAGGGGGGGAGGGGTTGCGGTTGCCCCCCTGACAGGCCTACCGTGGACGCAGGCCGTCAGGCCGTCATCCCACCCGTAGCCCCCATTCATGATGCTCACGCCCCCTCGGGGCGCATGTCGCGTACTCGGCGCATGCGCTGCACTCGTCGTCGCCCTGTTCGGTGCAGCCGCGCCGCCCGCCCTGGCGCAGCGCGCGACGCTCGAGAGAATGATCCGTGATACCGTGCTCGCGAACGGGCTTCACGTCATCGTCGTGCGTAACGCATCGGTGCCGCTCGCGACCATCGAGGTCGTCGTGCGAACCGGCGCGTTCAGCCAGCTCACTCCCGAGGACGAAGGGGTGCCGCACCTCCTGGAGCACATGCTCTTCAAGAGCGGCGACGGAACGATGGCCGGCTCGTTCGACGATGCGGCGTACAAGGTCGAGGCGATTGCGCACAATGGTGTGACTGAAGCGGAGGCGGTCGCGTACTATGTCACGCTGCCATCGAAGAACCTCGCCAAGGGCGTGAAGCTCATGGCGGACCTCGTGCGCTCCGCCGAGTTCGAGCGAGAGGCGCTGAAGTCGGAGCAGCGCGTGGTGAGCGGTGAGCTGCAACGGAAAGCGGCCGAGCCGCAGTACCTGCTCTATCATCAGGCGAGCCAGGCGCTCTGGGGTGAGGGCTGGTCGCGAAAGAATCCCGGGGGCAACCTCCTCGCGGTGATGGGCGCGACGCCCGACCGGCTCCGGGGATTCTTTCGCAAGTACTACATTCCCAACAACTCGGCGCTGGTCGTGACCGGCGATGTCGTCGCAGCCGAAGTGTTCGAGGCGGCGGCGAAGAGCTTTCAGTCGTGGAAGCAGGGCGATGACCCGTTCAAGGGCACGTCGATCGCGCCGATGCCCCCGCTCAAGGCGTCGCGGACCGGCGTGGTGGAGGCAGACGTCACGGATCTCACATTCCTCGTCCGGTGGCACGGGCCGAGTGTCGGGACGGACGCCGCGGGCACCTACGCCGCGGATGTGTTCTCCGAGCTGCTCAACCAGCCGCTGTCGGGATTGCAGCAGCGCCTTGTGGACAGCGGGCTGTTCCAGAGCGTCACCCTGGGCTACGAGACGCAGAAGAACGTCGGGCCGATCGAGCTCTATGCGCGCACGACCCCTGAAAAGCTGGAAGCGGCCGGTGCCGCGCTGAAGAAGGAGATCTCACTGTTCTCCCAACCCGGTTACTTCACCGACGACGATGTCGCGATCGCGAAGAAGCGGCAGCAGGTGCTCACCGCCTTCCAGCTCGAGACTGCGACGTCGCTGGCGCATCCCGTCGCGTCGCTGTGGAGCGTCGTCGGGCTCGACTACTACATGGATTACGTGGACAACGTGCGGGCGCAGACACCGGATGACGTCCGCCGCTTCGTCGCGAGGTACCTCGCAGGCAAGCCGATGACGCTCACCGTGCTCGTGTCGCCGGCCAACCGGCGGGCGATGCGGCCGACGCTCGACGGGCTGCTGTCGAAGTGGGGTGTCGAGTGATGATCCGGACCAGTGCTCGCATTGCCCGCCTCGCGCTCGCGATGGCCCTTCTTGGAACGGTCGCGACGCCCGTCGCCATGTCCGCGGCGGCGCAGTCTCGTGATGCGCCCTCGCTCGACAGCGTCACCGTCACCTATGAGGTGGGCGGGGTGAAGGTGATCCATCGTCCAGTCAGCGCAACCGATGTCGTGGCGGTGAACCTGTACCTGCTCGGTGGCGTGCGGCAGGTCAGCGCGGACAAGGCCGGCGCCGAGCCGTTCCTGCTGTATGCATCCGAATACGGGACGAAGGGATATCCCGGCAGTTCCGCGCGGCTGGCGCTCGCGCATACCGGCAGCTGGATCACCGTCTCGGCGACCGCGGACTATACGCGCTACTCATTCCGCGGGATCAAGCAGGAGTTCGACTCGACGTGGGCGGTATTCGCGGACCGCCTCCTGCATCCGACGCTCGACTCGGCGGCGATGACGATCACGCGTGGCCGGCTCCTTCCGTCGATCAGGAGTGCGAGCGAATCTCCGGACGGGCACGTCTCGCAGGTGGCTGACAGCCTCGCCTTCGAGTCGCATCCGTATGCGATTCCCGCGGAGGGGACGGAGGGCTCGATTGCGGCGATGACAGCAGATGATCTGCGCTCCTATTCGGCGGCGCAGATGATGACATCGCGGATGCTGCTGGTCGTCGTTGGCGACATCTCGCGCGCGCAGATCGAGCGAGTGGTGACGGCAACGTTCGCGACGCTGCCACGGGGCGCCTACACGTGGTCGCTTCCCGCGGAATGGCCGGCGAAGGCGCCGCGGGTGGCGGCGATCCAGCGGAAGCTCCCGACGAACTACATCCTTGGCTACTTCAGCGGGCCGCTGCAGTCGAGCCCCGACTATCCCGCGTTCGCGATCGCGGTCGGGTATCTCGGCGGGATCCTCCAGGACATCATTCGCAGCGAGGGGCTTTCGTACGCTGCCGGGGCTCCGCTGCTCGAGCGTGGTGCGACGGGCGGTGGCGTCTACGTCAGTACCGTCCGGCCGGATACGGTCCTGAAGATCATCAACACGGCGATCGATTACATCCAGCGGGACGCGCTTCCGCGGCAGGCGCTGATCAAGCACGCCCAGCGTTACACGAACGGGTATCACTACCGGACCGAGTCGAACGCCGAGCAGGCCGATGTGCTCGCGATGGCGCAGCTCTATCGCGGCGATTTCCATGCAGCGGCCGACTACGGGGCGGTGCTGCGGAAGGTGTCCGGGGGTGATGTCACGCGCGTGGCGCGGAAGTACATCCGGAACATCCAGTACGCGTTCGTCGGGGATACGACGCGGGCGCCGATCAAGCTCATGCTGAAGCCGTAGTTCGCGCTCGGCGGGGGGCCGGCCGGGGTTCGCGGCGGCCCTTCGAATCGACCGATTGCGCCGCGGGGGCCGGCCCCGCTACATTCCGCACCCGTCGTATTCATATGTTTGCGCCCGGCTGACTGGCGCTGCGACGGGGCGCATCCCAGGGACAACCTTCCGCGCGTCCCGGGTGCCTCACAACCCACGCGTCCTTCGGCCTTTTGCGGCTGGGGAGCGGACCGAGTGCGACCGTCGTCGCACCACCGCTCATCCAGCCGCTGGAATGCATTCCCGTTGTCCTGTTCTCAAAACCCCGTTGGAGGTGTCGGCCCATGAGTCAGTGGAAGCTGGGAGCGTTGGTGGTGGCAGGAACGCTTGGATTGGGAGCGTGCACCGACGCCCCGGAGCCGACCGCACCCGCGAGCCCGTCGCTCGCCGTGGAGACCATGAGGAGCGCAAAGGTGGCGGATCGCCATGTGTTCACGATGCACGGCGACCGGGCGGGGGTGGAGATCGCCGCCGCGGTCGTAGCGGCGGGCGGGACCGTCCGGTACTCGATGGATGCAATCGGCGTCGTGCTCGTGAGCGGGCTGTCCGATGCCGCGGCCGCGAAGATCGCCAGCGGGAAAGCGTCGGTTTCCAACGACCTCGAGGCGCAGTGGGTCCCGGACGTCAGCATTGGCTCCGTGCAGACGATGCCGGCCGATGCGCTCGACGCCTTCGACGGTCTCTCGCTGCTTCCCCCGCAGGCGGCGCAGTTCAAGGCGTTCCAGTGGAACATGCGCATCACCGACACGGACGATGCGTGGAACCAGGGCAAGACCGGGATCCCGAGCGTCCGTGTGGCGATTCTCGATACCGGACTCGATCCCTACCATCTCGACCAGATGGGGCTCATCGACGTCGCGAGCAGCTTCGCCTTCGTGCCGTCGAGAACGGGTCCTCCGCTGTGGCAGGATGACAATTTCCACGGCACGCACGTCGGCGGCATGGTCACGTCGAACAACTTCGGTGTCGCGGGTGTCGCGCCGAACGTGACGCTCGTGGCGGTCAAGGTGCTCAACGACCAGGGTACCGGGACATTCGGCGACATCATCGCCGGGATCTACTACTCGGCCAGCATCGGCGTCGAGGTCATCAACATGAGCCTCGGTGCGACCTTCGCGAAGAACGAGGCGCAGGGTCTGGTGCCCGCGTTGAATCGCGCCGTCAACTTCGCTCACCGCCAGGGCGTCTTCATCGCTGCGGCGTCGGGGAACGACAGCGAGGATCTCCAGCACAACAGCAACCGGATCTCGGTGCCGTGCGAGACGGGCGTCCTGTCGTGCATCTCGGCAACCGCGTCGAACGACCAGCCGGCGTACTACACGAACTACGGCACCAACGCGATCAACAATGCCGCGCCTGGTGGCGACTTCACCCAGGGGCTCCCGTTCCCGATCAACGGCATCCTTTCGCTGTGCACTACCCGCAGCACCAACCCGGTACTCGGCTTCTGCCGGGCGAGAGATACGCGCTTCGGGGTCGTCGGCACCAACTATGTGTTCGCGGAAGGCACGAGCATGGCGTCGCCGCACATTGCCGGGCTCGGCGCGCTGCTCGACTCGCAGTTCGGTGGCTCGCTGAACGGATCCCAGATCCTCACGGCGATTCAGCAGAATGCCGACGATCTCGGGAAGCCGGGGGCGGATGCCTTCTATGGAAAGGGGCGCATGAACACCTGCCGCACCCTTCCCGGCTGCGTCACGGTTCCGAACCCGTAATACCCGGACGGCGACCGGCACTTCAGCCGGGCGCCGTCGTCGGTGGATCGCTACAGTGCGGCTCGCGCCCTCGGGTGCGAGCCGCATGCACATCGCGCAGGCCGGTGCATCCCTTGCACTGATCACACTACCTCTCACTCCGGAATCACTTCGATGTTCGTGTCGTGCCGCACGATTGCAATCCTCGCCCTGCTTGGCCTCACTGCGTCGTGCGATGCGCGAGAGAACGGACTGGGTCCCGGGACGTCCAATCCGGACCGGACCTCCCCGACGGTGGTGTCCACGCTGCCGTCGAATAACTCGGCCCAGGTGAACCGGAGGAGCCCCATCACCATCACGTTCTCCGAGCCGATGGCGACGGCGTCGATGGTGCTCTCCACGTTCACGTTCAGCCCGAGCATCGGCGGAACGCTGAGCTATACCGGCAACACCGCCACCTTTACGCCGAGCAATCCGCTCGCGGCCGATGTGCTCTACACGGCGACGGTGACGACCGCGGCGGAGGATCGCTCGGGGAACAACATGAGCGCGCCGTTCTCGTGGACATTCCGCTCGGATCCAGCGCCCCTCGTCCCATAGCCTTCGTGGTCGGCCGGCTGGCCGGGCAGGGCGGATGACGGCGAAGCGAATACGGCAGACGGTGCGGGAGCGGGAGGCGGTGCCGGGGGGATCGCGGCTGCTCCTCGAGCTCCGGGCGGATGAGCTCGGGGACGCGGCCGTCCCGGCCATTCTGTTACTCCCCGATTCGGCGAGCGCGCCGGCGGCGCTCCTTCTCCATGGCTACACGTCGCACAAGGAGATGATGAGCGATAGTGTCGGCCGGGCGCTCATGGACGTCGGGGTCGCGAGCCTCGCGGTGGACCTGCCGATGCACGGTGAGCGGAGCGCCGGGGGCGGTCCGTCCATTCAACCGCTCGAGCTGATGCGGAACTGGAAGCTGGCGCTGGCCGAGTGTGTGATCGGGCTGCGGTACCTTGGGGCGCGTCCGGAGATCGACCGGGAGCGGCTGTCGATCGTCGGCTACTCGCTCGGCTCGTTTCTCGGTGTGACGGTCGCGGCGCGCGACAGATCAGTGCGGGCGATCGTGCTTGCCGCGGGTGGGGACCTCCCCGCAGACATGCCGTTCGGGGGGATGGTGCGCGCGGTAATCGATCCGGTGGCGGCGGTGGGGAAGCTCGATGGGACGCCGCTGCTGATGGTGCATGGCCGTGGGGATCGGACGGTGACGCCGGAGCAGGCACGGCGGCTGTTCGATGCGGCGCGGGAGCCGAAGGAGATTCGGTGGTGGGACGCCGGCCATCGCTTGCCGGCCGCGGCGATCGGTGGGGCAGCCGCGTGGCTTGCGGAACAGCTGGGGGCGCTCGGGCGGCGTCGTACTGGCTGACGCCGCCCGGGCTGCCGGAGCTACTTGATCTCGAAGTCTTCGGTTTCGACTTCGGCGCCGTTGAGCATGATCGAGAGCTTGTAGGTGCCCTTCGGCCATGCGGTCGCCTTCATGACATGGAACTCGGTGATTGCGTCGCCGGTGGCGTTGATCGTCTGGCTCTGCTCCTCGACGACCTGGCCATCCTGGAACGTCCAGCGGGCGGTGAGGGTCGCGCCGGTGGCGGAGCCCTGGGTCTTCACCGAGGCGTAGATCGTGTCGCGGACGCCGAAGTCATCGGCGTTGTCCTTGATCGTCTTGTCGGCGTTGAGGCTCTTGCCGAGCTTGACGTCAGAGACCTTGAAGGCTGCGGTGGCGACGGCGCCAGCGGTATCGACAGTCCCGGCGGCGACGTTGTCGGTGGTGGCATCGTCCTTCTTGGCGCAGGCCGCGGCGCCGAAGGCGAGCGCGAGGGCGAGCAGCTGGACGCGGGTACCGCGGGTGTCAAAGCGCATGGTTGGTGATCCTCAGACGTTCGATGGGAGGGTGAGCACCTGACCCGGATGGATCAGGTCGGGGTTCTTGATGGTGTCCTTGTTCGCTTCGTAGATCGCGTGCCACTTGTTCGCGTCGCCGAACTCACGCTTGGCGATCTTGGAGAGGCTGTCGCCGGCGACGACGGTGTAGGTGCGCGAGGACCCGGTGCTGGCTGGGGCGCTCGAGCTGCCGCCGCGGACGTCGTCGAAGCTGCCCTTCGGGGCTGAGCCTTTCACGTCGGAGAAGTCGGCGGTCTTCTTGTTCTTCTTGTCGTCGTTCTTGTCGTTGTCGAACATCTTGTCGAGCAGTCCCATGGCACCCTCGCCTGCGAATGTTGGGTAGTAGCGAACGGGGTGGAGAAAAGCATATATCGTACCGGGCTCAGGTGAGCGGGGTCACAGGGAGTGGGATCGGGATCGGAGATCAAGTTCAGGTGTCAGGTGTCAGGCCTCAGGTGTCAGGCCTCAGGGATCAGGCGTCAGGGATCTTGGTCGGAATCACTGGCGACACCCTGTTAATGAAGGGTAGCGCGGAATAACTTGAGTTCTGTTTCGGCGCCGTGGCCAAGTGGTAAGGCGGCAGACTGCAAATCTGCTATTCGTCGGTTCGATTCCGACCGGCGCCTCTGTGGGACAACGACTTACGAGTTTGGCGAAAGTGGGAGAAAGGCAGGACCGTAAATAACGCCGTAATAAGAAGGGGCCTCGGATGAGGCCCCTTTGTGCATCTGTTGCATTTCAGATCATCGATGACACCCACTTACCTGAATGCGCGGAACCACTCCAGCGTGTGGCGGGATCGCGATCTGAATTTCGGTGTCACCGGATCAGAAGAAAAGCGGTGGCGGCCACACCCGCCGCGCCCAGCACTGCGGGAAACAGCATGGCACCGTGCTCCTTGCGGCGAAAATGTGTGTATACGGCGCCCCCCATAATTACCACGGCGACGCCTGCGCCCAACAGCGAGGCCGTCCAACTTGGGACGACTAATCCGGCGAGCATCGCGCCGCCGGCGAAGACCTCGGATAGGCCAATGGTCCTCACGGAAGGCGAGGAAAAGTCGTGCATCCAGCGCATCCCGGAATGGCCTGCCAGTGGCTTGCCCTTGATGAGCTTCAACAAGCCAACCGGGACGAGGATCGATGCCAATGCGACCTGAATGACTGCCGATATGTTCACATTCCCTCATTGTTGGCTGCCCCATGAAACGGCGATCGGGTACCCGGCGCTTCGTCTTCCTTGCGCCTCAGAACCATACTGGATACATTAGTTGTTGTCAACAACTAATGAGATAAATTGCCGGGCATTCTGGAGAATCGGATCGGATCCGCACGACCACTGAGCGGGGGCGAAGCACTGGTCATCGCTCTTGGCGTTGCCAGTGGTGATATCGGCTCGCGCGTAAGTATCGTGCTGGCGGAGCATTCCATGACACCACGCCAGTATCATGCGCTGAGAATGCTGCGCGGTGCCGGCGCGGCGGGCTTGAACCACGCGGACATCGGGACGCGCCTGTTGGCTCGCGCCCCCGACGTGACCCGCATGATGGACCAGCTCGAACGACGGCACTGGATCTCGAGGGAGCCGTCGGAAGCCGATCGCCGAATTGTCATTCACCGGATCAGCGCCGAAGGTCAGGCGATCCTCCTGACTGTTTCTACGCCGCTCGGCGTGCTCTACGACGAGCTGCACGCTTTCCTCGGATCCAAGGGGAGCGCTCAATTGCTCGGCCTGTGTGAGCGCGTCATCGCATTCTCGCAGCAGTACGAGTCTGTCACGGATGGAGCGGCTAAATGACGGGCCGCATAAAGCCAGACCGCTGGGTGGTGTTGAAAGCCTTCGTCGAGCCATTTGCGTTGTTCATCGTCGCGATGGGCGGGGCAAAGCTGAACCGAATCAGTGAGAGCATCAGCCAGTTCGCAATGGATCGGCGCCTTATAATCCTTGGTGGGGTTCTCGAAGTCATTCTAGGTCTGCTCATGTTCTTCCGGCCGACTCGTTTTCCGGCTGCCGTCGCCTGCTCCGTCTGGCTCGCCGGCGTCAGTGCCCACCAATTGATCAACGGATATGAAGGGTCGGTGCCGATTGCCGGGTTGCTCGCACTGGGCACCGCGAGCATTGCTCTATGCGAGTGGCGGCACTGGACTTCTGCGATGCTCCGGTTTCCGCAACCGCTCGCTCTTCCGCAGTCGGGAGCTGGTGGCGTCGCGGCTTTTCTCGTATCCCTCGTAGGAGTGTCTTTCCTCGTTCGCTGGTCAGTCGGTGGCACAGTCTTCTGGCTGTTCATCCCCGTGCTCGCTTTGGGGGATCTCGCACAGCGTGGCAAGCTGCAGGACAATACAGAGATCTTGCGTACACTCCTGACCTACCTCCTCGTGCTGGGGATTGGAGTCAGCAGCTTGTGGGGTTTCGTCGGTCACTACTTCATGTCCGACATCGTTGCTGCCTCGGTCGGTTGGGATACGGGCAGCCCCTTCCAGCTCGAACTCGCGTTCTACCACCTTGGATTCGGCATCGTTGGCTTGATGTGCCT
>JANPKQ010000018.1:0-16946 GCA_031426115.1 Gemmatimonadaceae bacterium
TGAAGTAGAGGGGAAGCTATATCCGACCGCTGCGCAGGGAAAGGGGGGCGGGCGCAGGGGCGCGCGTTTTCCTGCGCGCTACTCAGCCACCAGTGACATATGCTTCCATTGCGTAGTACTCCGCGAGACCGAGCCGGTCGATCATCTCGGCCGTGCCCTTGTTGCGATCCTCGACGCGCTGCCAGAACTCGCGGTCGTCATGGCCTGGGAAGGGCGCCGAGTCCTTCTGCGACTGGTGCTTGAAGATCGCCTGGATCTTCCGCCGCAGCTCCTCCTGTGACATCGGGACGAGCCACGTCGCTTCCGTGATCGGCCACTCCTGCCACGCGCCGCGGTACAGCCACGTCTCGGGGCGCGCCGATGCCGCTGCTGCCGGCGCTGGCGGCCAGAGCTCCGCGACTGCGGCGTCGATCGCTTCCTTGCACATGCGATGCGTGCCGTGTGGATCGGAGAGATCACCGGCGACGAAGATGATGTCGGGGCGAAGCTCGTTCAGCAGGTCGCGCACGATCGCGACGTCCGCCGGACCGATGGGATCCTTCGCGACCTTGCCTGTCTGGTAGAAGGGAAGGTTGAGGAAGCAGGCGTTGGCACGCGTAAGCCCCATGACCTCGAGCCCGCTCACCGCCTCCGCCTCACGGATCATGCGCTTGAGATCCTGCACCTCGGGAATGTCCACATCGCCGGCCTTCTTCGCCGCGAGGAACTCGTTCACCTTCGCGGCGAGCGCTTCGACGTCGCTACGACCAATGTCGTGCTCCCCGGCGAGACGCTCGAGGAAGTCGACGTAGCGACGAACGTCGTGGTCGAACACCGCGATGTTGCCGCTGGTCATGTAGGCGACGGTGATCTCGTTCTCATTCTCGACGAGCTTCCGAAGGATGCCGCCCATGGAGATGACGTCATCGTCCGGATGCGGGGAGAAGCAGATCACGCGCTTGCCGCTCGGCAACTTCGACTTCCCGCGGATCTTTGCGCCGAGGATGTTGAAGACGAGGCCGTTCACCGCGCCGGGGGAGCCGTGGCGGGCGACGAGCGAGGACATCTTGTGGTCGGCGTAGTCGCGCTGGGTGTGCTTGAGGATCCCCTTGCCGGTCTGCTGGGAGAGCCAGGCCACCGCGCGGACCATGAGCATCTCCGTCCACTGTACCTCATCGAGCAGCCACGGTGTCGCGACGCGCGTGAGCTCCGCGGCGGCGGCGCGATCGACGTAGAACGTCGTGTTGTGGTGCGATTGAAGAAAGGTCGCCGCGACCTCGACATCAATCTCGCCCTCGACTGCCCGGCGGACGATGCTGGCCTTGTGCTCGCCGGTGGCGAGGATCGCGATCTCGCGCGCCTCGAGGATCGTCGCGACGCCCATCGTCAGCGCTTCGCGCGGGACGAACTCCTCGCCGAAGAAATCAGCCGCCGCGTCGCGCCGCGTGACGGCATCGAGGTGGACGAGCCGCGTCCGGCTGTCGGCGCCGGAGCCCGGCTCGTTGAAACCGATGTGGCCCGTCTTGCCAATACCGAGGATCTGGAGGTCGATTCCGCCGGCGCGGCGGATCGCATCCTCGTAGCGGCGCGCCTCTTCGTCCACCGCCTGGCGGGGCGCCGTACCGTCGGGAATGTGGACGTTCTCGGCCTTCACATCGATATGGGAGAAGAGGTTCTCCCACATGAACCGGTGGTACGAGTGGATGCTCTCGCGCGGCATCGGATAGTACTCGTCGAGATTGAACGTCACGACGTGCGAGAAGCTCAGGCCCTCCTCCCGGTGCATCCGGATGAGCTCGCGGTACACGCCGATCGGGGTGGACCCTGTGGCGAGGCCGAGTACGGCGTTCTGGCCCGCGGCCGCCCGCTCGCGGACGAGGGTCGCAATTCGGTTCGCGACGAGGCGGGCAATGTCGGCGTGGTCATCGACGATGACCGTTCGGATGCGCTCTGAAGTCACTCGGGTGGTGTGAAGGTGAGGCTGAAAATGGGCCGGGCGGCACACAGCGGCAAGGTCGCGCGTCCACCGGATTAGAGGTCGCTAATCTGCTGGGAGGCATTGGGTAACGACTCCTGTGGTGCATCGCGAGGAGATGTGAAAACATCCGGTTCCAATCGTCCATCTGATGCGTGCGCCTCCGCAGGGCCGCGGCTCAATTCACAATCGGGGTCATTGAATGGAACTACGCCCTCCGGCGCCGCCGGGCCGGCAGGATGTATTGCCGCTCCTTCGCCGTTCCATCTGGCTCGGGTCGATCGGCCTGCTTGGAGTTGCCGGCACGTTTGCGGGACTGGGCGTCGCTCATCACCACCGCGCGCATTGGGTGCAGCATGGCCGGGAAGTCGCGCGTCTCGCGCGCAACACCCGCGCATTCGCCACGGAGCGCCTTTCAGGGGTGCGCGGGCTGCTGACCGAGAACGATCTGTCCGCGCTCGGTGCGGAGGTCGCCGCGCACCGCGCGATCTACCCGATGCTCGACACCCTGGCGACGCTGGTCGGTGACGACCGCGCGCAGCAAGCGCGCGTTGCCACCATTCGGATGGCGATCGAGGCCTGGGACAGCGGATGGGGCGCGCCGGCCCTTCGCGAGGTCGCTCGCCGCCGGCGCAGCGAGGCCCCGCAGCAGCTCGGTGGCTCCAGCGGCAACGCCCTCTTCGATCCGGTGCGCACGGCGTTCGACGAGTTCCTGGTCGCGGAAGAGGCCCTCTACACTCAGCGCCTCGCGAGTCTCGACCGCTTCGAGGCGATTGCGCTCGTCGCCGTGCTCGTGGAACTGCTGCTCCTCGGGACGGTGCTTGGCATGCTGGCGCGGCGGGCTCTTCGCCAGGCGAGCCTCGTCGCCGACCAGCAAGGGTTGCTCGAACTACGCGCCGTCGAGCTCGAGGAGCAGGCCACCGACCTCGAGGAGCATACGATCGAGCTCGAGGAGCGGACGCAGCACGCCAATGCGATCGCTCGCGAGCTGGAGGCGACCAACGAGGAGCTCTCCTACGCGATCAACGAGGGCCGGGACAGCCATGCCGCCCTGCTCGCGCAGCAGCACTTCCTGCGACAGGTGATCGACACCATTCCGAACTTCGTGTTCGCCAAGGATCGCACCGGCCGGTTTACACTTGCCAACGATGCAGTGGCGGCCGCCTACGGAACGACCCCGGAGGGGCTCGTCGGACGGACCGACGCAGACTTCAACTCAAACGACGCGGAAGTCGCGGCATTCCTGCGGGACGACCTCGCCGTCCTCGATTCACGCGTCACGCGCCACATCGCGGAGGAGCGGATCACGGACGCTGCGGGAGCGGTTCGCTGGCTGGAGACGGTGAAGCGTGCGCTTCCGGATGAGAGCGGCCGCGCGAACCAGCTCCTCGGGGTTTCGACCGACATTACGGCGCGCAAGCGCGCCGAGGGTGCGCTTCAGCGCGAACGCGAGTTCCTGAGGAACGTGCTCGAAAGCCTCACGGACGGAATCATCGCCTGCGATGCGGATGGAACGATCACCGTGTTCAATCGGGCGATCCGCGAGATTCATGGCCTTCCCGACGGACCAGTCCCCCCCGAGGCGTGGAAGGACCATTTCCAGCTCTGCGAGTCGGATGGCGTCACGCCATTGACCATCGATCGGTATCCACTGGCGCGCGCACTCCGTGCCGACAGCATGACCAACGCGGAGATCGTGGTGAAGGCAGTGGACAGCCCGCCGCGCACGGTGCTCTGCAGCGGCCAGGCGGTCATCGGCGAGGACGGTACGAAGCTCGGGGCGGTACTCGCGATGCATGATGTCACGGAGCACCGCCAGCTGGAGGGCCAGCTCCTCCAGGCGCAGCGCATGGAAGCCGTCGGCCGGCTCGCGGGGGGCATCGCGCACGACTTCAACAACATGCTCACGGCGGTCATCAGCTACAGCGACCTGTTGCTGCGCGATTTCACCGGCGGCGACACACGGCATGACGACGTTATGGAGATCAGCAAGGCTGCCCACCGCGCCGCGGCCCTGACCCGGCAGCTCCTCGTGTTCAGCCGCCAGCAGGTGGTACAGCCGTGGGTGCTCGATCTCAACGCGTCCGTCGCCGAGCTCGAGAAGATGCTGGTGCGCCTCATCGGTGCCGACATCGACCTGACGACGAACCTCGCTCCGAACCTTGGGCGGGTGAAGGCCGATCCGGGCCAGATCGAGCAGATCGTGATGAATCTCGTCGTCAACGCGCGCGACGCGATGCCTGCCGGCGGAAAGCTGATGATCGAGACGGCGAACGTCGAGCTCGACGAGAGCCACGCCGGAGCGCACGCGTTCATGATGACCGGTCCGCACGTGATGCTCGCCGTCAGCGACAATGGCTGCGGGATGACTCGCGAGACACGCGAGCACATCTTCGAGCCGTTCTTCACGACGAAGGAGCCTGGAAAGGGGACAGGACTCGGTCTCTCCACGGTCTACGGAATCGTCCGCCAGGCGGGCGGCCACGTCTGGGTCTACAGCGAGCTCGATGCGGGAACGATCTTCAAGATCTACCTGCCGCGGGTCGATGCGGCGGTGACCGACAAGCTCGAGCCCGCGCCGCTGGCGCCAGTGCGCCACGGCTCCGAGATCGTGCTCCTCGTCGAGGACGATGCGGCCGTGCGGGGCGTCGCCTGCCGCATCCTGCGCCGCAGCGGCTACACCGTGCTGGAGGCGACGAACGGTCTCGAGGCACTCGAGATCTGCGCCGACCTCACGGTGACGATCGACGCGATCATCACCGACATGGTGATGCCGGAGCTCGGAGGCCGTGAGTTCGCATGCCGCCTCCGCGAGCACCGCCCCGATGCGCGCCTCATCTTCATGTCAGGCTATACCGAAGACGCCGTCACGCGTCAGAGTCTTCTCGATCCCGGGGCGGCATTCATAGAAAAGCCGTTCACGCCGGATGGGCTGACGCGGAAGCTGCGGTCGGTGCTGGACGAGCCAGTGAGGAGAACTTGCATCGTGAAGGACGGACGGAGGAGCTGAACGGCAGGAAGTGCACTGCAGGAACGGCAACGGCGGTGAAGGCCACGGCGCCGCTGTCGACGCCCTGCATCAGTTCCGCAGTTCAGTTCCGCAATTCAAGGACTTGCCCCTACCGCTCAACTCCAGGCCTATACCGCTCGACCGTCCCGGCCTCGATGTCCTTCTCCAGCCACGCCACCTTCTTCATCTCCCCGCGCGCGAACAACTCCGCCTGGTTGCCGAACCTCGGCGATTCGGGCCGGTTGCTGTTGCCGTACGCGAGCACGGAGTAGGCTCTCGGAACATCGGCGAATTCGACGGCGAGGACCCAGCCGTCGCCGCCGATGACAGCGCGCTTTCCATCAGGGTCGGTGCGGAAGTTGAGCACGCGGAAGCAGCCGAGCGCACCGGCGCAGCCACCGATCGGAGCGTCCACCGTCCCGAGGCGGACGCGGTGGATGTCGCCCCACGGAACGTCCACCGCGCCGAAGCGGCGCGCGGTCTCGGGGACGGCCCAGCCGAACGCCTCGGCCGCGCGAGTCGGGTTCGCGAGCCCCGATGGAGTGGTGGCGGGTGCGCCCGACGTCCAGCGGCGCGCGAACATCGTGTCGGCGCGTGCGCCTTGCGTGTAGCGCTGCCACCATGTCTGGAAGAGGAGGCCGCCGCGGCTGTCGTGCGCCGAGGTGTTGTCCCATCGTTCGAGGACCGCGAGGGCGCGGGCTGTGTCCCCCTGCGGTTGTGTCGCACGCACCGCGGCGATGAGGTCACGCTTCACCCGATCAGCGAGCAGCATTCGGTACGAGTGCTTCAGCTTCACCACATCCTCGAGGCTCAGCTTTTTCTTCGTGTCGATGAGCTCGATGCTAAGCTGACTCCGCAGGTCGAGCACCGAGTCCTCGGGAAAGTCAGGTCCCCACCGTTTCGGGTCGAGCGGCTGCTGCATGTTGCCGTACCACGGGGCGTCGTTCTCGTTGTGGACGTAGCCGCCCTTCGGATTGAGTATCTGGGGGAGCGAGTCGAAGTCAACGTAGCGCGTCCACATGTCGGATGTCGTGCGCGCGTGAACCGCCGTCGTGTCGCCGCCGTTGCGGTGCGGGAGCGCCGGCATCGATGCGTTCCACAGGTAGAGGATGTTTCCCGCGCGGTCGGCATAGGTGAAGTTCGAGTTCACCCGCGCGCGGATGCGCATCGCGTCCTTCCATTCGGCGAGCGACTTCGCCCGCATCACCTGAGGAACTGCTCCCCCCCACGGTAGCCGCCATCCTCGGCGGTGCGCAGGATGTAGATCTTCCCGCCGTTGCGGTAAATGACGGGCCCCATCGGCGTGCGGAAATGCTCGCGCGTCTCCGACGACAGCCCCGCGCCATTGCGAAACTCGACCGCCACGAGCTTCCGCTGAAGCGGGATCGAGACGCCATCGAGGATGTAGTGATCGACGCGATCGGCATCGACATCGAGGGAGTAGATCTCGTCGAGATCGGTGGCGTTGTTCGTCGTGGACCAGCCGAGGTCCTTGTTGAAGCCGCCGATGACGCCGAAGGGACCGCCGATCCGGAAGTCGCCGTAGAAGTCCAGGACGCCCGGCACCGTGACATGCCCTTCGTAGTAGCCGGAGGTCCACGCGAGGTGCGGGTTGCGGAGGAGGATCGCGCGGCCTGACGTCGTGCGCGATGGCGCGAACGCCCATGCGTTGGAGCCTTCCTCGATCGCGTCGGCGGCGGGAGGTCCCGCTGCGGGTGGCGGGCCGCCCCGGCCCCCACGCCCGCCGCGACCGCCACCGCGCGGATCCGGCGCCCCGCCGCGCGCGATCGAATCCATGCGCGCGACGAACTGCCCCGCGCTCCCGGCACCCGCCATCTGGATGTCCCGCGTCGCGACATCGTAGGCCGTGAAGCGCGGTGCAAATCCCTCCGGAAACTCGCCAGGGTGGATCTCGATGTAACGGTTCACACCGGCGGCGAATCCGTGGTACACGGCGCGTGTCTCGGCGTCGAGCAGGTGGTGCGTCTCGACGGCGCGCTCGTACTCGACCCGCGCATTGAAGTCTCCCTCGACGCTGTCGCGTCCAAACCACTTCCCCATCTCGCCGCGCGCGCGAAGCAGCCCCATCGCGACGCTGGCGCCGTAGTCCTCGAGCTGGACGTATGCGAGGCCGTACGCCGCCGCCGTGAGATTCTCGGCCTTGATGTGCGGCACGCCATACGCGGTGCGCCGAATCTCCACCTGCTGCGCGAGCGCGGGCGGTGCGGGCACCGCCGGCTGCGCGTCGGCGGTTGCCGGGATCACTGACAGCCACGAGGCGAGGAGGAGGCCTGCCAGGGGCAGGGGACGGCGGCGGGTCATGAGCGTGAATCCGGGGCGAGCGAGTCGATGCGAGCGGGGGGAGGTTGGATCATAGGCCGCGACGGGAGTCCGTGCCAGCAGTACTGATCGCGACTACGTACTGAACTTCAGTGCGTACTGCGCACGCACTGCGTACTGGCTACTTCGCACGGGTGCATGAGGGCGTAACGGGCCGCAGTGCGGAGTGGTGCGCAGTCCCGGTAGTCGCCCACGGAGGGAAGGACAGCGCACGGGCATCCGTCGGTCCTCGGCGGGTTGCCCGGATTCCTCCCAACGCCCCGCCGTTCCGCCTGCCGTGCCCGTCCGCCCTGGCGGCGTGTATCGAGTACTACTTCGTACGAAGTGCGTGCGCAGTAAGCAGTGCCGGTCCGTACGAAGTCGCGGTCCGTCCGTAAGCAGTGCCCCGTACGAAGTCGCGACACCACCCCCCGGTATTGCGCCGCCTGGGGACAGCCCCGCACTTCTCAACCCTGAATCCCTGGCCGGCAGAACACCGTTCGGACGGGATCGGTGCAAGCGGTGTCCAAGGGATGACCGGCAGGTCGCCCCGCGACCGCTCGAGTGCCGGAGCCGATCACCCAGAGGAGCAGCCATATGGTGCGCGCCACGATCAGACGGACCGAGTCCGGGTTTCACCTCGAGATGGACGCCGCCCGCGCGGCCAGGATCAACCTCCTCGATGGCGAGGTCTTCATCATTCCCGGC
The DNA here is from genome assembly GCA_031426115.1 of Gemmatimonadaceae bacterium. Lineage (GTDB taxonomy): Bacteria > Gemmatimonadota > Gemmatimonadetes > Gemmatimonadales > Gemmatimonadaceae > JANPKQ01. The sequence continues at coordinate 7,992 of JANPKQ010000018.1, forward strand.
GATGACGCGGCGGTGGAGATCGTCCCGGTCGATTCCCAGCGCGGCAAGGTGGTCGCGGCGTACGAGCGGATCGAATTGAAGAGCACGGCCGAGGCGAGGCGGTCCGCCGGGAGGTAGCTCAGCGTCCAAACCACATCGTGATCCCGGGTGTCCCACCGGTCATCCTCCCACCCCAAGGACAATGGACACCTTCCTCCAGGATGTGCGCTACGCGATCCGCACGCTCGCGCGCTCGCGGGGCTTCGCGTTCACGGCGATCCTGACCCTCGCCCTCGGCATCGGCTCCACCACCGCGATCTACAGCATCGTCGATGCGGTCGTCCTTCGACCGCTGCCCTTCCCGGATGCGGATCGCTTCGTCATCCCGCACGCGACGAGGCCGAAGACGAACGAGCAGTGGAGCGTCGCGTACCTCGACTTCATGGATTGGCGCGACGCGAAGCTCTTCGAGCATGTCGCGGTGTGGCAGCCCTCGGAGTCCGACATCGCGGGCGATGGCGATCCGCAGCGCGTGACGGCAGCGGCCGTTGGCGAGCAGTTCTTCGGGGCGGTGGGAGTCGCGCCGGCGCTGGGGCGGGTGCTGCAACCGGCTGACAACGCCCTCGATCGCGACCGGGTGATCGTCATCAGCAACGCCCTCTGGCGCGGTCGCTTCGGCGGCGACTCGGCCATCATCGGGAAGCAGATCCGAATGGGTGGCTTCGTGCGGACGATCGTCGGCGTCCTCCCACAGGGAGCGGAGTGGCCCGCAGGAACCGAGGTCTGGGCGCCGATGAAGATCGCCGATCCCAACGCCGCCGACCTCCTCGACGCTGACAACTTCATCTATCAGGCGGTGGCGCGCCTCGCGCCGGGCGCGAGCATCGAGGCGACGCGCGCGAAGATGGAAGTGATGGCCAAACGGATCGAGACGGCGAACCCCGCGATCCGGGCCGGCATCTCCCAGACGATCATCAGTGCGACCGAGGATCTTCTCGGCCCGACGATCCCGCGAATTCTCTGGATCCTACTCGGCGCCGTTGGCGTCGTGCTGCTGATCGGGTGCGTGAACATTGCCAACCTCATGCTCGCGCGCGGTGCGACGCGCATGCGCGAGGTCGCTGTTCGGACGGCGCTTGGCGCGTCCCGCGCTCGCCTCGTGCGCCAGATCTTCACCGAGAGCGCAGTGCTCGCGATCGCCGGCGGCATCGTCGGCGTGCTGCTCGCGTTCTGGAGCGTGCGCGCGGTGATCGCCGCCGCGCCGCCCGATGTTCCGCGGCTCGAGACGGCGACGGTGAGCATCCCGGTACTCGGCGTCGCGCTGTTCGTCTCGCTGCTTTCGGCGATGCTCTTCGGCCTGGCGCCTGCGCTGCACGCGTCCGGCGTGCGCCCGGGCCAGGCGCTCGGCGAGGGAGGCCAGCGGATCGGGGGAGGTCAGCGCAGCCGCCGCGGACGTACGACGCTCGTCGTCGTCGAGCTCGCACTGGCGCTGATGCTGCTCTCCGGCGCCGGCCTCCTGACGCACAGTCTCATTCGGCTCCAGCGCACGAACCCCGGCTTCGACACCGAGCGAGTGCTCACCATGGGCGTCTCACTGCCGGGCGCGCGTTATCCTGACCGGCCCGCGCGCCGGGTTTTCTACGACCGCGCGATCGGGGAGCTTCAGGCCCTGCCCGGGGTCGAGGTGGCCAGCGTTGCATCCGCATTGCCGATCGGCGGGGGCGGCTTCTATCTCGGGCGCATGTTCCTCGCCGAAGGGAAGGCCGAGCCCACGGCGGAAGTCGAGGCGATGTGGAACGTCGTCGGTCCCGGATACTTCCGCGCTCTTCGCATGCCCGTGCGCGGACGTGAGTTCACGATGCGTGACGATACGGCGTCGGCGCCGGTGATGATCGTCAACACGCGGTTCGCCGAGAAGATGTTTCCCGGCGAGAATCCCATCGGGAAGCAGGCGCTTTCGTCGCGCGATGAGCGAGTGCTGCGGGAGATCGTCGGCGTCGTCGATGACGTGCGCTACTTCGGCGCGAACGACGAGGTGCGCGGGCTGGTCTACGTCCCGTACAAGCAGGACTCGTGGGGCGGGATGCGGATCATCGTGCGGACGACGGGAGATCCGACTGCCCTGGTCGCCCCGGCGCGCCGGGTGATCTCGGGAATCGATCGCGACCTTGCCGTCGCGTCTGTGTCCACCATGGACGATGCGATGAATGTCTCGCTCGCCGGCCCGCGCTTCACGACCGTGCTGCTCGGCGGCTTCGCTGGGGTCGCCCTGGTGCTCGTCGCCGTCGGGCTGTACGGCGTGCTCGCCTACGGCATCACGCAGCGGACGCATGAGATCGGGATCCGCATGGCGCTCGGCGCGCGTTCCGGGCATGTGCTGGGGATGGTCGTCCGCGAGGCGGTTGTGATGGTTGCGCTCGGCATCATCATCGGTACCGCTGGCGCGCTGGCGCTGTCGCGGGTGATGACCTCGCTTCTATTCGAGACGAGTGCGACTGATCCCGCGACGTTCGTTGGCGTCGTGCTCATTCTCGGTGCGGTCGGCGCGCTCGCGGCGTACCTGCCGGCGCGTCGCGCAACGCGGGTCGATCCGCTGATTGCGCTGCGGGCGGGTGACTGAGGGCGGGGCGACACCTCTTGCAGGCTGGAGCCGTATGAACCATCTCAGGGGTGTGTCGCCCGGCCTGCCGGTGCGCGGGAGCCGTCACGATGGCTGAGAACGGAGTGCGTGCATGATCGGATTCAGTCGCCCGTTTGGGTCGCTCGTCTGCTGCGGTGGCGCGCTTGGCGTCGCCGTCGCGGGCACATGGGCGGTCGGGTCAGTGCGCGCGCCGCTCGTCGCGATGCCGGCCGTCGTCGTCACTGCACTGCCCCCGCCCCCGCCCCCCGATTCGCTCGCGTCGCTGCTCGTTTCGGGTCCGCGTAACTCACGTTCTTCCCGAGGGACGACGACGCTGCTGCTCGAGGCTGTCGGCATCATCGACTGGGTGCCCTCGAGCCATGAGCGCGCAGAGCTGCTCGGGGAGCTCATCGACATGAGTGATCTCGACTCGAGCGTCGTTGCCGCGCTGGGTCGCACGTCAGCTCGCATCCAGTCGCCGGGCACCCGTGCGCGGCTGCTGCGCGACCTCATCGCGAATCACCCGCACGCGACGGAGGCGGCCCGCCGGCCGGTGCTCGATGCGATCGGGTCGATGCAGTCCACTCCGGAGCGCGCGATGACGCTCGAGCGATTCGTCACCACTCGCCGACTCAGTCCGCCGGCGCTGCTGGAAGCGCTCCAGTACATCGAGCGCCTTCGCGCGGACAACGAGCGCTCGCGCGTGCTCGTCGCCGCGGCGCGCGCGCAGCGCATCGATGGCCGGGCGCGCGCCATCTACCTGCGTGCGGCGACGGCGATCCCGAGTGACCGGTACCGGTCGAGGGCGGTCGCGGCGCTGACCCACCGGGTCGCGGAGCGGCGGGGGGGGAGGGAGTAGTTCGTCTGGGCCGGCTCTCCCCTGTGCCTCTATCAGCTCGTCGCGGTTTTTGTTTCGTGAGCTTCGCAAGTGCGCTGACAGCTCCCGGCTCGGGGCCTGTAGCTCTGGGCTGCCCGTGCGCGCAATACGGTTGTAACACCGTGCGACGAGCTGGCAGAGGCGCAGGCCTCAGCTCACAGGGTGAGTTGACGGCTGAGCTGACAGGCTGAAACCACAGCCTGATTTTGACAAGGCCCACGGATTGCGCTGGGGGCGGCATGATTCCGGACGTCACCCCCGATATCCCCGGCCGCGGCTGGCGCGTGTCGCTCGCGCTGCTCGGTCGCCTTCCACAGGCAGCGCTGAGCCGCGGGCTCGGCCACCTCGCCGACGTAAAAATCCCGCACTCGCTGAGGAAACCGATTCTCGGCAAGGTCGCGCAGGCGCTCGGCATCGATCTCTCCGAAGCCGTGCGGCCGCTGGAGGAGTACGGTTCGCTGAACGAGCTGTTCGTCCGGCAGCTGAAGCCCGGCGCGCGAGTGTGGCCGCACGACCCCACCGCCGTGGCATCGCCGGTGGACGGCATTCTCGGCCAGCTCGGAGCGATCGAGAACGGCAAGCTCATTCAGGCGAAGGGCCGCCATTATTCCGCCGCAGACCTCCTCGGCGCGGTCGATGCGGAGCGGTTCACGAAGGGCACCTTCATCACGATCTACCTCAGCCCGCGCCACTACCATCGCATCCACTCGCCATGCGAGGGTGCGATCAGCACCGCGTGGCACCTGCCGGGTGCGCTGCTGCCAGTGAACGAGCCCGCCGTGATGCACATCGACAGCCTCTTTCCGCGCAACGAACGGCTCGCCTGCGCGATGCAGACGGCGCTTGGACGTGTCGCGGTGGTGGCGGTGGGGGCGTACAACGTCGGCCGCATCTCGGCGGCCTTCGATCCGGGGTGGAGCGGCGTGGCGGGCCGCGCGTGGGTCACGAACCGCGCGGGAGGGGGCGCAGCGGAGGCGAAGCGTTATTCCCCCCCGATCGCCACGCCCCAGGGCGCGGAGATCATGGCGTTCCATCTCGGCTCGACCGTGGTACTCCTCATCGAGCAGCGATTGCGAATCGCCGACTCCATGACTGCCGGACGGGAAGTTCGCATGGGAGAAGTCATCGCGCGCGCGTCGTGACGCGCGTTCGTCAGCTCCCGCCGGTCCAGGTGAGCGGAACGACCTGAAGTCGCTGCGGCTGCGCAATCGGGGTGAGCGTACCACCAGCGCGCGTATTGAGACGGACCGTGAAGTATCCGGGCGCGACGACGACGCCGCCGCCCGCGCCTCCGCGTCCGCCGCCGCCGCCGCCGCCACGCGCCCCGGCGCCGCCCCGACCGGCGTCGGGACCCGCACCGCGACCGCCCGCTGGATTCGCCCGAAGATTCCACACCGCCCGATGCACTCCGGCTGCCGTTCCCCCGCTGACTTCCCGAACGACGCGGCCCGTCGAATCCGCGATGGTGATCACGAGCTCCGTCCCCGCAGGGAGTGGCGAGTGCAGCTGATACGTGAGCAACGCACCGTAGGGCGGGTTCTCCCCCATGAACAAGCCGTTGCCGATCGCACCGCGTTCATATGACAGCTCGGGGTATACGCGCGCAGGGCGGGGAGCGAAGAGGGTGTGTCGGATGTCCAAGGCGGTGGTCGTGGTGCGTGGATCACCCTGCCTTGCGAGCGCGCGCAGTGGCGTGTAGTCGTCGAGAATCCAGATGCCGCGCCCGAAGGTCCCGAGCACGAGGTCGTTCTCGCGACGCTGCAGCTCGATGTCCCGAACGGGAATCGTCGGCAGGCCACCACGCAGCCGCTGCCACGCGTCGCCGCCGTCGAACGTCGCGTACACCCCGTGCTCCGTACCGGCGAACACCAGATTCGCATTCCCGTGATCCTGCGCGAGCGTCCATACCTGGTTGCGCTCGGGCAGGTTGGCGCGGATCGACGTCCATGTCCGGCCGCGATCGGTGCTCTTCAGCACGTACGGGGAAAAGTCGCCACGAAGCTGGTTGTTGAAGGAGGCGTAGACCGTGTTGGTGTCGTGACGCGACGCGAGCAGCTCGGAGACCCACGTGCCGCTCGGCACACCCGGGAATCGATCGACCCTCCGCCACGTGCCGCCGCCATCCTCGCTGACCTGAATGAGCCCGTCATCGGTCCCGACGTAGAGCAGCCCTTGCTTCAATGGCGACTCGTCGAGCGCAATGCCGATGCTGATGTCGTTGGTGAAGACGTTCTTCCATACGGCGTCGGCCGGCCACACCCGTCCCATGATCGTCAGCGTGTCACGATCGATCCGCCGGGTGAGATCAGGGCTGATGGCGCGCCACGAGTCCCCGCGGTCGTCGCTGCGGAAAAGGCGGCTCCCCAGCGCGTAGAGCCGAGTGCGCTGGTGCGGACTGATGATGAGAGGCACATCCCAGTGCCAGCGCACCGGCTGACTGTCCGGCATGACGAACCGTGGAGGCCGAATGCTCGTCTGGGTCCCGGTGCGCATGTCCACACGCCCGATCGCTGCGTCCTGCGACATCGCGTAGATGATGTTCGGGTCGAGGGGATCGACGCGCGGCTGGAATCCATCTCCACCGTACACGGACATGGCACCACTCGAGCGAATGCCCGCAGGGTGCTGCGAGCGCGACGGCGTGCCCGGCGTTCCGTTGTCCTGGGTGCCGCCGTAGATGTTGTAGAAGGGCAGGGCATTGTCGGTCGCGATCCGGTAGAACTGCGTGACCGGCAGATTCTGGAAATGCTTCCACGTCGCGCCCCCGTCGTGCGTTTCGTACAGGCCGCCATCATTGCCGATCATCATGTACAGCGAGTCGGCGGGGTCGAAGCCGATATGATGATGATCCACGTGAACGCCGCGCATCTCCACCGGCCTGAAGGTGCGCCCCGCGTCATCGGAGACGTGCACGTTGATCGCGACGGCCCAGATGCGATCGGCCTTGTGCGGATCGGGGAAGATCTCGCCATAGTACTGCGGGTCGCCGGAGACCCAGTCGCTCATCTTCTCCCAGTTCGTACCGCGGTCGGTCGAGCGGTAGAAGCCGCTCTCGGGTGGCTTCGCGGCGATCGTCGCGTAGATGACATCGGCGTTCTGCGGGGAGATCGCGAGCCCGATCCTGCCGACGTCGCCTCGCGGGAGGCCGGTGGTGAGCTTCGTCCAGGTGACGCCGGCGTCGATGGACTTGAAGATCGCCCCCTCCGGACCGCCTCCGATGAGCACACCGACGCCGCGCCGCCGCTGATACGATGCGGCATAAAGGACGTCGGGATTGCGTGGGTCGAGGATGACGTCGGAAATTCCCGTGACGTCGCTGACATGGAGCACGCGGGTCCATGTACGGCCGCCGTCGGACGTCTTGTACAACCCGCGCTCGCCCCCGTCCGCCCAGAGGGGGCCCTGGGCCGCGACGTAGACGACATCGGAGTTGCGCGGGTCGATCGCCATGCGACCGATCTTCTCGGAACGCTCGAGCCCGACACGCCGCCACGTCGCTCCCGCGTCCGCGCTCTTGTAGATCCCTTGCCCCGCCATCGCGCTGCGCAGGTTCGTGTTCTCTCCGGTCGCGAGCCAAATGATGTTCGAGTTCCGCGGATCGATCAGCACGCAGCAGGTGGTGTACGTCTCGGCGTCGGCAAAGATCGGCGCGAAGGTGAGGCCGCGGTTCACCGTTTTCCAGAGTCCACCGGATGCGGTCGCGACGTACCAGATGCTGCGGTTCCGTGGATCGATTGCTACATCGGCGATGCGTCCCGATGTCACCGCTGGACCTACCTCACGGAATCTCAGCGCCGCGAACGGATCCGCGGCGGTGGGCGCGAGCGCCGCGATGGGGGCTGGGGGCCCGCCGGCGCGCTGTCCATTCGCTGGATGCGCGACGAGGCAAAGGCCTGTCAGCGATATCACCGACGTGCGATACAGCATCGAAAATGGCGTCATGGGCGGAAAGGGAGTACCGAGGGCCGATGACCGCAAGCCCCGTGGCCTCACCTTCACCGGCGATGGCACTCGCGACTATTATTGGAGCCACGATGACGACTCTCCCTCCAGCACTCGCGAAGCTCGCCGCCGCTCCCGACACCGCCAACTCGCGGCGCATCTGGCGAGCGATGAGCACCGACGATCGCCGCGCCGCCCTCACCGCGCTGCTCACGGCAAAGGATGACGGTCCCGTCGCCGCGCAGGCGATCCGCGGCGAGATCGCTGCCGCACGCCACTTCCGTCCCCAAGTGCTCGCGAGCTGGGACACCGCGAAGCTCGCCGACACCGGCGCGAGACTCGATCTCGGCGACAAGCCGATCGCGTGGGAGGCATTGCTCGCGCTGCATCTCAAGGCGCGCACGCCGATGCTCGTGCAGTTCCTCGACGCGCTTTCGATCCCGCACGAGAATGGGGAGATCAAGGGAGAACTCGACACCGGGGCACTCGATGACGCCAAGGTGCGCGCGGCTGCCGAGGGGCTGCTGGCGGGGTTCGATGATTCGACGGTGGCGATCTACCTGCTGGCGCTGAGGTCGAGTCAGCCGGCGTTTCGGGGGGTGGATACGGTGCTGGAGGGGCTGGCCAAGGGGGGCGAAGGGTAGGGGCGATCGCGGTACTGCGGTGCGGTGCGAGTTCATAGGGCTCGGATCGGTGATTCGCGGTACTGCGTCAAGTGCGAGTACATGTGGGCTCAGGAGCGCGCTGAGCGCTGATCGCTGAAAAACGCCGATCGCTGGTCGCTTGACTGCGGAAGGGCGACGGCGGAACGGACCGAACGGCAAGGAAAGGGTTCCGGGAACACCGCTGGCGCGCGCCATTGTTGCGCATGGCCGATTACCGGCAGCTACGCGTCTGGCAGCACGCGCATGCGCTCATGCTCGACACGCACCGCGTCGCCTCAGCGATCCGCGGCGCGGCGTATGTGTCGCTTCGCAGCCAAATGATCCGCGCGGCGATGTCGATTCCCGCGAACATCGTCGAGGGACGGGCGCAGAGAAGCGAACGTGATTTCGCGCGCTTCCTCGGCTACGCCATCGCCTCCGCACGCGAGCTCGATTATCACCTGCTCGCTGCGCGCGACATCGGGGTCATCGGCACGGAGGACTATGAGTCCCTGACGTCCCAACTCGCCGATGTTCTGAGGATGCTCTACGGCCTCATTGCCCGCCTGGACGCCGCGAACGCCGGTACACCGGCGAAACACCCCGCGTCACCCCCGCCCCCAACCGCCCTTCCGCAGTCAAGCGACCAGCAATCGGCGTTAGTCAGCGATCAGCGCTCAGCGCGCTCCTGAGCCCTCATGTACAGGCAGTTGCAGTTTTCGGTTTTCGGTTTTCGGTTTTCAGTTTTGGTTGCAGTTCCCGTCCTCACCGCGGAAATCTCGACGCGTCGATCCCCGGTATCACCCGAATCGCATTCTTGTAGTACACCTTCTTCAGCACATCGTCAGGCAGGTCCATCCCGTACATCCGCCAGAACGCGTGGTAGTTCCGAT
>JANPKQ010000019.1:0-7793 GCA_031426115.1 Gemmatimonadaceae bacterium
CGACTCCCTGAATGCCTCACGCACGACCTTGAGCACGGCATCGTCGACGGCCTTCGTCTTCTTGAGCTCCGCCTTCAGGCGCGTGGTGATCTCGCCGATCGCATCGGCGACCGCAGCGTGAAGCAGGGTCACCGGGAAGGCAATCGACTGCGAGGCGCCGACCGCGCGGAACTCGAACTTGTTACCGGTGAAGGCAAACGGCGACGTCCGATTGCGATCGGTGTTGTCCTTCTCGATGTCGGGCAACTTTGCGACGCCAAGCTTGATGAGCTCCTGCTCCGCGCCGCGGCTCGCTTCCTTGCCCGCGATGATGTTCTCGATGAGCTGCGTCAGCATGGTGCCCATGAACACCGAGATGATCGCCGGTGGCGCCTCGTTGGCGCCGAGGCGATGCTCGTTGCCGGAGATGCCGATACCCGCGCGGATCAATCCCGAATGCTTGTGCACGCCCTTCAGCACCGCCGCGAGGAACACGAGGAAGCGCAGGTTCTGGTGCGGCGTCTTGCCGGGCTTGAGCAGGTTGAGGCCATCGAGCTCGGTGTCCGCGGCGATCGCCATCGACCAGTTGCAGTGCTTGCCCGAGCCGTTGATGCCGGCGAACGGCTTCTCGTGCAGCAGCGCCTGGAGGCCATGGCGCAGCGAAACGCGACGGAGCGTCGCCATCACGAGCTGGTTGTGATCGACGGCGAGATCGGTGTCCTCGTAGTGCGGTGCCATCTCGAACTGGCAGGGCGCGACTTCGTTGTGGCGCGTCACGATCGGCACGCCGAGCTTGTAGAGCTCCTGCTCGACTTCCGCGATGCACGCCTGCACGCGCTCCGGGATGCCGCCGAAGTAGTGATCCTCGAGCTGCTGGCCGCGCGGGGGCGGCGCACCGAGGAGCGTGCGACCGGCCATGAGCAGGTCCGGGCGCATCGCGAAGTGTCCTCGGTCGATGATGAAGTATTCCTGCTCGGGGCCGAGGTTCGTCGTGACGCGCTGCACGTCCTTGTCGCCGAGGAGCGCGAGCAGCTCGATCGCGCGCTGCGAGAGCACGTCGGAGCTGCGGAGCAGGGGTGCGACTTCGTCGAGGGCCTCGCCGTTGTAGCCGATGAACACCGAGGGGATGCAGAGGGTGCGCACACCGCCGGCCTCGTGAATGAACACGGGGCTCGCCGGATTCCACGCCGTGTAGCCGCGCGCTTCCCACGTCGCACGGAGGCCGCCAGAGGGAAAGCTCGACGCATCGGGCTCGCTCTGGATCAGCTGCGCGGCCGAGAATGCCTCGATCGCCTGCCCGTTCTCATCGAATGAGAGAAACGCATCGTGCTTCTCGGCGGTGAGGCCGGTTTGAGGCTGGAACCAGTGCGTGAAGTGCGTCGCGCCCCGGCTGGTCGCCCACTCCTTGATGACCTGCGCGACCGCCGGCGCGATGGCGGCGTCGAGCTTCTTCCCGAGGCGGATCGAGGCGACAAGGCTGTCGAAGACGAACCGCGGCAGCTTGTCGCGCATCTGGCGCGCCCCGAACGTATTGCAGCCGAAGTACACCGAGGTGGCCGTGGACCGGCCATTGGTCTCGGGCTGGAATCCGGCCGCGGCCGGGGTGCGGGGGCGCGCCGCGATATCCTGCAGCGCGGTCCGGCGGGGGGTGGAGGTTGGGACAGCCATGCGAGTACGAGGCTCCGTGGGGTGGTAGGCCGAGGTCTGCGACGGGTTGAAACACAAAACGTGCAGAAACTGCACGCTGGAATGAGCACGAATGCAATTCTTGCCGCGAGAAGATAGGAAATCAGGCCTCGAATTGCAAATAATGCATTCGAACGACAAGCGTTCGCTGATTCCTCCGCCCGCGACACCGCCGCCCGCCGCGGCCTAAGTCGCGCGTCCGGGCGCGTTTGGCCCCCGCATCGCCCTGTCCTGATGGGCCGCCGGCGCGCTTCGTCAGACGTCGCCCTCGGCCATCCCGCTCGCCGAAAGATCCGGCGGCGTCGGCACCAGCGCCGATTCATCCAGCTCACCCAGCGTCGGGCGGCCGAGCAGCGCCATCGTCCGCTCGATCTCCGCACGAAGAATCCCGAGCACGCCCTCTACCCCGCCCTGCCCCGCGACCGCGAGCCCCCAGAGATACGGCCGCGCGATCAGCACCGCCGTCGCCCCGAGGCAGATGGCCTTCACGACATCCGCGCCGCGGCGCACGCCGCCGTCCATCAACACAGGCACTCGGCCCGCAACCGCGGATGCGACCCGCGGCAGGGCCAGGAGCGTCGGCTCCCCACCGTCGAGCTGCCGGCCCCCATGGTTCGAGACGATGACGGCGTCGGCCCCGTGCTCCACGGCAAGCGCGCCGTCCTCCGGCGTCAGGATTCCCTTCAGCACGACGGGGAGCTTCGTGATGGATCGAAGCCACGCCACCGAGTCCCAGGAAAGCGATGGATCGAATTCCTGGCCGATGAATGCATTCAGCCTCGAGCCGGCAGCATCGGGAAACCTCGCCTGGCGAAGGCCGACGAAGTTCGCCATCTCGACCTCCGCCGGAAGCGCGAAGCCGTTGCGTGCGTCGCGCTCGCGATTGCCCTGCACCGGCACCGTCACCGTGAGGCAGATCGCCCTGCATCCAGCCGCCTCGGCCCGCTCGACGAGCGAGCGTGTGATCCCGCGATCGCGGAAGACGTACAGTTGCAGCCAGAGCACCCCTGCATCGGCTGCAATCTCTTCGATCGTGCACGTCGACAGCGTGCTCGCGACGAGGATGGTGCCGGTCGCGCGCGCTGCTCGAGCCGTTGCTCGCTCGCCGTCGGTGTGCGCGAGGCGCTGGAACGCGGTCGGCGCGAGCAGCACCGGCACGGGGATCCGTTCCCCGAGAATCGTCACCGAGGTGTCGATGCGGCTCACGTCCATGAGAACCCGTGGCCGCAGCATGAAGCGTCCGAACGCCGCCCGGTTCCAGCGCAGCGTCTGCTCGTCCTCCGCGCCTCCGGCGTAATAGTCGTACACCGGCTGCGGGAGCAGAGCGCGCGCAGCCGCCTCGAACTCGGCGACGTTCTGCGGCGCGCGTTCAACCTCCCCGAGACGAACACCATCGACGTGGGCCGTCATCGCAGATTCGCCAGCCAGAGCGTCACGAAGCCGCCGTAGAACACTGCCATCGCGACGAGCCCGAGGCGCCGCGGGAGCGATGGCCGCAGCGCGGGCGGAAGCAGCCTGGTGTTGACGTAGAGGATGTGAAGCGACGCGATGATGAACACGATCCCCGCCATGTTCGCGCCGAGCTGGAGCAGCATGATCGGCTGGGCCAGCCGCAGGGCGATGATCCCCCAGACGACGACGGCGGCGAGCACTCCATAGTAGATCACGCGCACATCGCCGCCGCGCCACGCGCGAACACGAGCGCTGCCGGTCCAGAGGATGTCGGTGATTGACCGCGTCATGCCCTCCATGATGTCGAGCTGAGTCTTGAACAGGATCCACGCACCCATGAACGCGATGACGCCGCCGAGCATCGCGCCGGCGCTGCCGGCCACGCCCTGCGCGAGGGCGGCCGCGATGCCGAGGCCGCGAATGTCCGTGCCGGCCGGAAGGAAGGTGACGTACAGGAGCGCCGGCAATCCCATGCCGAGCAGCGCGCCGACGAAGAAGATTCCCCACTGGTCGGCGTGGATGATCCTCCACCATCCGCGCCATCGAACGAGCGACTCCTTCCCCTGGGGGAAGATGAAACCGGTGTGGGCGAGGTGTACCCGCTGGCCCCCGATGGCCGCGGGGATGTAGCCGGCGACCTGCCCCATTCCGTAGCCCTTGTCGCGCGCCCAGTTGCCGAGGGTGATGTTGCTGACGCCGCCGGCCCCGGAGTATGCGGCGAAGGCACCGAGGAGGAAAAAGTCGGTGCCCGATGGCAGGAAGCTGAAGCGATCGCCCACCACATCATAGCCCGCGAAGCCGGCGGCGGTCGCGATCCATGTCGCGCCCGGAACGAACATCACCGCGAGGATGAGGAAGCCGCCGAGGATGCAGATGATGAGCACCCAGTTGAGGATCTCGAGCGTTCGCTCGATCCGCCGTCCGACGAGGAGGACCGCCACGGCGCCGAGAAAGGTGCCGACGCCGATCGCGTAGACGATGTCCGTATCGGTGGGTCCGGCGAGCCGCTTCGCGAAGAGGAAGAAGATGGCGCCGGCCGCATTGCCGGCCCATGCCGGCCATCCGGATTGGAGGAAGTAGAGGATCGAGTAGAACCACGCCCAGAAGCTCGCCCCTGGCCGCGTGCGCATGAACCCGGTGAACGCCGGCTCACCGGTTGCGAGCGTGTACCGCATGACCTCCATGTTGAAGACCGTCTGGAGCAGCACGGCGACGGTCGTCACCCAGAGCAGGGTGAGCCCGTGCTTCACGAATGCCGCCGGCCCGAGCAGGAATTCGCCGCTGCCAATGGAGAGGCCAAGCACGATGACCCCAGGGCCGACGACTCCGGCCCAGCCCAACCCCCTTGGCATCGGTGGCGCCGGGAGCTCCGCAGACGCCCATGGAGCGAGCCCGGATCGGGCCTCCGGTGAGACGGCGTCCGCCGATGAGCTCATCGTGGCACCTCAATGTGGGAGATCGCGATCGGGCGAAAGACGCGGCGTGAATTGCACCCGGAGCACCGTTTCCGCAACCCTGCCGGCTAAAGGAGTGCTGCCCCCGTCAGCGCGATTCCACCGCCCGCTGGATGGCGAGCACGGCGCGCTCCTTCGCCTTCGCCTCGACGTCGATGGTGATCGGTATGCCGAGGCGTCGCCAGTAGTCCGGGACATCCGACACATCAATGAAGTCCGCATGGGGGCGGGGATCGCCGGCGATCCAGCCATCGCGGGGCGACGAGAGATGAAAGTGCGGCTCGCGGTCCCCCCAGGTTGCGACGGCCCAGTCCGTCGCCTCCTCGAGCGAGAGTCCGCGCGGCAGGATCCGATGATGATGCGCGTCGAGCACGAGCGGAACATCGGCGGCAAGGCAGGCCGGCATCAGGTCGATGACGCCGTGACACCGGTCATCGTTCTCCAGCGCTAACCGCGAGCGCGCGCGGACGGAGAGCCGGTCAATCGTGCGAATCAGCCGGTCGATCGCCTCGTCCGCACCTCCTGCGGTGCTCCCGCCGTGCAGGCAGATGACATCAGCCCCGATTGCTTCGGCCAGCTCCGCCTGCCATTCGAGCTCACCGATGGCGCTCTCGACAACCTCGGGGCGCGCGGAATTCAGGACGATGAACTGATCGGGGTGAAAGCTGAGCCGGATTCGCGCGTCCTGCGCCCGCGACCGGGCAGAGGCAAGCATGATCCGGATCGCGTCCGCGCTCGGGAGCGCGTCAATCGTATACCCTGACACCGGGTGGGTTGCGAGCGGGAAGAGGCCGCTGAACACCCGAAATGCCCGAATCCCGAGTCGCGCGCAGTAGTCAATCGTCTCGACGAGCGTACCGACGTTGGCGACGGCGATGGCATCGAGGTACGCGAGCCGACGATCGGCGTCGAGGCGCGACACGTAGGCGTGCGTCGCTGTTCGGACGTTGATGGGTGCATCGACGACGAGGCAGCAGAGTCCCCATCTCGCGCTGCCGGTGTCGCCATCTGTTCGCATCATGCCCACCAACGCGGACGCATTGGCCGCGCGTTCCCGACGGGATGCATTCGCCGCGGATCGCGCCGTCTGGTGGAAGCCGCCGGTCCGGCGATGGCACCCTGCAGGACCACGGCAGACTTCAACCGCGGATTACGCGGGAACGACGCGGATAGGTCAAGGGCAACTTCGAATGCAGGAATGGCCGCGGACTCACGCGGACTCACGCGGACTCACGCGGACGACTGCAACGGCAAACTGCGACCACGGAAGCCCACGGAGGCCACGGAAACGTCAAACAGCAATGAATGCTTCTCGGCGCCGAGTCTTTTGCGCCACACCAACAGAGAATGTCGTTGCAGTTCTTCATGTCCTTCATGCCTTCATGTCCTTCCTTTCCGGCTTTGAGGAATGCCAGCCCCCGAGCCGCATCCTGAAGAGCACGATGATGCGGACCCTTCTCAGGGCGGCGCGGGAATGTCCCGTTGGGGAATTTCCGCGCATTCCTTCGCTTGCACCTGGACCAGTGCCGTCGCGAGCAGCCGGGCGGTTGCGAGGCGGCGCCACTCCACGAGCGAGTCGCCGTCGATCTCCGTGATGAGCACGGCACGATCCGGCTCCCCGCCGTTCCGCGCGAAGTCGGTGCGAAATTCGACGAGACCGTGCGGTCGTTCAGGAATGCAGCGGCCCCAGAAGAGCCGCGAGTGCGAGATGATGACGCTGTCCTCGTTGTACGCGATGACGCGCCCCGGATACGGGTGCCAGCCCCGGAGGCCGGCGAACTCGCGCACTGGCCCGTCGGACGCCGAGCGCACCAGCACCGATGGCGGTGCGTCGCAATCGGCGCACTCATGCCCCGCGACGATGATGAACGGGGCCGTTTGCTCGCCGGCGATCGTCCCGATGTATTCGACCGCGCGGAAGCCGCTGACGTACTCCGATCCCCCGGGGAAGCGCAGCAAGGTGTCCCCGATCACTTCGGGCACGCCGGCGTACGAGGCTCGGCCGGGGAGGCGATCACACCCGCCGGCGGCGCCCGCAACCAGGAGCGCAATCGGAATGTGCCGGCGCCATCGATGTGCCGGTCGGTCCGCACCATCGCGACGCCACCAGCGCGGCGCGCGGATGCCCGAGGGGGGCATCACTCGCGTCGCTCGCTGCGATGCGGCGCGCGCCGACGAACGCGCTGCGCAACGGACCCCCTCGCTACTTCGAACATGCTTCGTATGAGCCAATGGCACACGCGGTAGGGGTATACACGATCGTATCTCACGTTCGTCACTCGCAGGCGAAAGCGCAATCTTCTTCCTGCAACCCTGCAACGTTTTCGCGTCATCGTGTGTCCATATCACTGAAGCCGAAGGACATGATGGATAGTTGATGCAACTCCTGAAACTTTCCAGATCGCACGTCGTACGGCTCACCAGTTCAAGCACGTTTGTCCACGCTCCCACCGACATGTATCTCGGTCTTCGGAGCACAGTTTACCTAAATGTCGGTACGAAGGAGACGGGTCATGTACACGCAAACGCGCAACTATCTGTTCGCCGGTGGTATTCTCTTCGCGATCGCCGCGGCGCCGGTCGTAGCCTCGGCGCAGCAGACGCTCGCGCCGGTTCGCGTGACGGCGAACATTGCACACGCCGATCGACTCGCCTCGGAGGCCGACAGCCTCGCCAGGTTCCTGACGGAGTTCAAGAGGGCGGCGAAGCTGTACGAAGCGTCCGCCGCAGCGCGCCCCGTCAGCGACATCAAGGGCTTCACCTACCTCCGCGCGGCGGCCTTCCTCCGCTACGACGCGGGTGACAAGCGCTCGGGCCTCGCGCTGATGGAGCAGGCTGCACAGCGCGCTGCCGATCTCGGCGACGTCATTGCTGCTGCGAACTCCTACATCGACGCCGCGCTCATCGCCGGCGAGCTCAAGCAAGCGCCGCGCGCGCAGGACCTGAGCCGTCGTGCCGCAATGCTCGCGAAGTCACCGCTGCTCGATGGTGCGCAGCGCAGCGCCCTGCTCGGCCGCATGAACGGCTGGCGCGCCGTCACCGAAGTCGCGATGCGGTAACGCCCCACGACTCGATCGATCGGAGGCCCCGGCGGACACCACGTCCGCCGGGGCCTCCGTCGCATTACACCGCCGCGGGCGTTCTGCCACGGATCCCGCTGGCGGCGCCTCGTTCGAAAACGTAGCGTATGGAACGCCCTCACCCCGCGGGCGCCCGCCAACG
>JANPKQ010000020.1:0-6284 GCA_031426115.1 Gemmatimonadaceae bacterium
CGTTCCCGCCGTCGCGCGCCACGTGTTCGGTGCGACGGATCCGCAGTCGGACCTGTACACCCGCGGCATCGAGTGGGGCGGTTTCGCCTTCGCGTTCTATTCCATCGTCTGCTTCATCGCGGCGCTGGCGCTGCCGAGGCTCGCCGCGATGACCAGCCGGAAGACGGTGCATTCCGCGGCGCTCGTGTGCGGCGCGATCGGACTGCTGTCCGTCTACCTCATCCACGACAAGTACCTGCTGCTGCTGAGCATGGCGGGGGTCGGCATCGCGTGGGCATCGATCCTTTCGATGCCATACGCGATCCTCTCCACCGCGCTCCCCGCGCAGAAGATGGGACTGTACATGGGCGTGTTCAATTTCTTCATCGTCATCCCCGAGATCGTGGCGGCGCTTACGTTCGGCCGACTGAGTCGCGCGCTGTTCGGCGAGGGAAACCCGAACGCGCCGCTGTACTTCGTGATGATCGGCGGCCTGGCGATGCTCGCGGCGAGCGCGTGCGTGTGGCTCGTGCAGGATGACGGCGGCACCGTGTCCGATCGGGCGGCGATCGATGCCGACGCGAACGAGGGACTGACTACACAGCAGTCCATGCAGCCTGTGCCGAGCAGCGGGCCAGGCTGAGCCGGATGCAGGATCTCACCAGCGGATCGGTCACGCGCCATCTGCTGAAGACCACGGGCTTCATGCTCGTTACGATGGTCTTCCAGACGCTGTACTTCCTCATCGACCTGTACTGGGTGGGCCGGCTCGGCACGAGCGCGGTCGCGGCCGTCGGCGTCGCCGGCAACCTGACGTTCGTCGTCCTGGCGCTGACGCAGATGCTCGGCGTCGGTACGACGACGCTCGTGTCGCACGCGGTCGGGAGGAAGAACCACTCCGAGGCGCTGCTGGTGTTCAACCAGTCGCAGGTCCTGGCGATGGTTACCGGTGGGGCATTCCTCATCCTCGGGCTCTCGGCGCTCGGGTTCTACGCGCGCGCGATGAGCGCAGACGCCGAGACGGCGCGCCTCGCCGCCGATTACCTCCGCTGGTTCATCCCGGCGATGGCCCTGCAGTTCGGACTCGTCGCCATGTCCTCGGCGCTGCGTGCGGTGGGCAACTTCAAGCCCGGCATGGTCGTCTCCACAGCGACGGTGATCATCAACCTCATCCTCGCACCGATCCTCATCTTTGGGTGGGGAACGGGCCGCGCGTTCGGCGTTGCGGGCGCCGCGATGTCGTCGCTCATCGCGATCGTCATCGGCGTCGCATGGCTGTCCACGTACTTCGTGCGCAAGGATGCCTACCAGCGCTTCGTCGCCGCCGACCTGAGGCCAAGGTTTGACCTCTGGCGACGAATGCTCGGGATCGGCCTGCCGGCGGGGTTCGAGTTCGCGATGATGGCGGTCTACATGCTGATGGTGTATTCCCTGACGCGGCCTTTCGGATCGGCGGCCCAGGCGGGATTCGGCATCGGAGGGCGCATTGTGCAGGCGGGCTTCATGCCGGTCGTCGCGCTCGGCATTGCGGTCGCCCCGGTCGCCGGCCAGAACTTCGGCGCGCGGCTTTCTCAGCGGGTGAAGGACACTTTCCGAAACGCTGCGCTGATGGCAACGGCGATGATGGTGCTCTTCTTCATCGTGTGCCACACCGTGACGGTGGCACTCGTGGGGATCTTCTCGAAGGATCCATCGGTCATCGCCTTCGGCAACGAGTACCTGCGCATCATCTCGTGGAACTTCATCGCATCGGGCCTCATCTTCGTCGCCTCGAGCATGTTCCAGGCGATGGGCAACACGATTCCCTCGCTCCTCGCCTCGGCCGTGCGCATCGTCATCGTCGCGATACCGGCCGTGATGCTCTCCCGCATGGCGGGCTTCGAGATCCACTGGATCTGGTATCTCTCGGTCGGGTCGGTCCTCCTGCAGCTCATGATGAGCATGCTGCTGCTGCGCCGGGAGTTCGCCCGGCGCCTGCCTCAGGAGCCGGCGGCAGTCTGACGGGAGACACGAGCAAGCTGAATGGAACGCGGAGCCACGGATCCCGCTCGTGGGCTGGCTTCTCAGAAGCCGTGACCGGAAGAGCATGAAGAACGGAAGGACATGAAGAAGGGCAACGGCAACCGCTGTGTGGGCGTGGCGCGAGAGACTCGACGCCGAGAAGCCAACAAGGTCGTTGCCCTTCTTCATGTCCTTCAGTCCTTCATGTCCTTCCCCCTTGGCTTTGAGGAAAGCCAGTCACGGAGCGGGATCCAGCCAAGGACACCGATCCCTCCGCTTCGTGAACTGCCCTCACCGGCGGGACAACTCAGCAGCACTTCGATCCCGGCTGGTTGTACCGCGCCTCGAGCCGCTCGCGCATGAACGCATCCCTGCTGATGGGCTCACAGCCGGGATGCGCCGCGCTGAGGTGCGCGATGTACCGCTCGTAGTCGGGCACGCCGATGATCTGCCTGATGACGCGCGCAACCGCGGCCATCGGGCCGGTGCGCACGACGGCCTCCTTCGACGCCGCGATCATGCGCGCACCGCCGCCGCCGCCGCCGGCGGTGCCACTGGCCTCGGCGTGAACGGAACCTCCGTCGAGGCGGCCGGCTTCCGTCCGCCGAGCACCTGCATCCACTCATGGATCGACGCGACGAGGATCACGACCACGGAGATCATGAAGAACGCGGCGACGCCGGTGTTGAGGTGGTCGTTGAAGATCATGCGCTGCGCCGCATCGAGATTCGCCGCACCACGCGGCAGGTTGCCCGCGGCGAGAACGGTCTTCAGGCTCTCGACGTGCGATAGAAATCCGATGCGCGGGTCGGGGGAGAAGATCTTCTGCCATCCGGCGGTCATCGTCACCATCACGAGCCAGACGAGGGGCACGAGGGTCACGGCCGAGTAGCGTGCCTTGCCCATCTTGATGATGACGGTCGTGCCGACGCAGAGCGCCACGGCCGCGAGGAGCTGGTTCGAGATGCCGAACAGCGGCCAGAGCGAGTTGATGCCGCCGAGTGGATCGGTGACTCCCATGTAGAGGAAGTAGCCCCACATCGAGCAGAAGATCGCGCTCGAGATGAAGATGGCAGGGTACCAGGAGACCTGGCCGAGGGGCGCCCAGACGTGCTTGAGGAGATCCTGGAGCATGAACCGGCCAACGCGCGTTCCCGCGTCGACGGTCGTGAGGATGAACAGCGCCTCGAACATGATGGCGAAGTGATACCAGAGCGCCATCGCGGCGTTGCCGCCGATCACCTTCGAGAAGATCAGCGCCATGCCCACCGCGAGGCTCGGCGCGCCACCGGTGCGTGAGAGGAGCGACGACTCGCCGACCTGCTGCGCGAGCAGCTCGATCTCGGCAGGGGTAACGGTGAATCCCCACTGCTGGATCGCCACCGCCGCTGTCGCCGCGGTGGTGCCGAGCGCGGCGACGGGAGAATTGATCGCGAAGTAGATGCCGGGGGTGAGCACACACGCGGCAATCAGCGCCATGACGCCGACGAGCGACTCCAGCAGCATGCTGCCGTAGGCGACCGGCCGCGCATCGGACTCGAGCTCGAGCAGCTTCGGCGTCGTCCCCGACGCGATCAGTGCGTGGAAGCCGGAGATGGAGCCGCACGCGATCGTGATGAACACGAAGGGGAAGATCTTTCCGGCGAGCACCGGCCCCGTCCCATCGGTGAACTGCGTCAGGGCAGGCATCTCGAGCGGCGGCAGAACAAACAGGATCCCGAGCGCTAGCGCCACCACGACGCCGATCTTCACGAACGCGGAGAGGTAGTCGCGCGGGGCGAGCAGCAGCCACACCGGAAGAACCGAGGCGATGAAGCCGTAGCCGATGACGAGCAGCGCCAGCGTCGGCCCATCGAGCGTGAACAACGGCGCGAGCGTCGCCGATTCAGCCACCCACTTGCCAGCGTACAGCGAGAGGATGAGCAGGACGATGCCGATCGCCGTCGCCTCGAGCACCCGGTGGGGCCGGATCCACCGCAGATAGATGCCCATGAGGAATGCAATCGGGATGGTAAGCGCGATGGTGACGACTCCCCAGGGACTGTCGCGCAGCGCGTTCACCACGACCAGCGCGAGCACGGAGATGAGCACGACCATGATGCCGAGCACCGCGACGAGCGCCGTGTATCCGGCGATCGGGCCGATCTCCTCCTTCGCCATCTGCCCCAGCGACTTCCCGTTCCGCCGCACCGACGACGCAAGGATGACGAAGTCCTGCACGGCACCACCGACGACGACGCCGAGGATCAGCCAGAGCGTCCCGGGGAGGTAGCCGAACTGCGCTGCGAGCGTGGGCCCGACGAGGGGGCCGGGACCGGCGATCGCCGCAAAGTGGTGGCCGAAGACGATCCACCGGTTGGTCGGGACGTAGTCGCGACCGTCATCGAGGCGCACGGCGGGCGTGGCGCGCCGCGAATCGAGCTCGAAGATCTTCGCCGCGATGAACTTGCTGTAGAACCGGTACGCCACGGCGTAGGTGCAGACCGCGGCAGTGATGAGCCAGGCCGCGTTGACCGATTCGCCACGCGAGAGCGCGATGATTCCGAAGGCGCCGGCGCCGACGAGGGCGACGAGGATCCAGACGACGGCCTGCAGGGGTTTGGGCATGCGGGGCGGCGGGTGGCGTGGGGAGTGGGAGAGGGTCAGCGCTCGGGGGAGTAGCGCAGGACTCCAGGGGAGTACGGACGGCGGGGGTGGGACGTTCGGATCAGTTCTTCACGCCATAGCCGCGCGCCATGGCGACGGCCGCGAAGACCATGAGGACGACGAGCGTCGCCTCGATGTGGCTGATGAGCGCGATGCGGCCGGCCGTCTCGACCTTCACGACCGACTCGGCTGGCTCCCCGCGCCGCAGCATGGAGCGCCACCGGATGAGGATGATCATCGGCCACAGCTCGAGGGCGAGGATGGCGAGGAGAAAGCCCATCTTCGCGAAGAAGACGTGGTTGGTCATATAGTAGCCGACGCTCTTCTCGGTTTCGCCGAAGAGGCGCCACAGCCCCGTGATCAGCCAGAGCCCGAACGCGATGCCCCAGATCGCATCGGCCCGGAACGCACGACGGAGCGAGCCCGGCGCGAGCACTTCGCGGAGCGCGGTCCCGCGCGCGAGCACGGCACCGAGTCCGAGACCGAGGGCGATGAGGTGAACCGCGGCGAGGGTGAGGCGGAGCATGGGGGGATGCTACCGCTGCAACATCAGCCCGTCCAGCCACATTTGTAAGAATGGAACTGGATTATCGTCTGGACGCTTCACCCGTACCTCCAGACCTCAGGGACTCGCATGGCACAGCGGACGATCGTGATCACGGGCGCGAGCTCGGGCATCGGGGCGGAGCTCGCACGGCATCTTGGCAGCGCGGGTCACCGCCTCGTGCTCGCCGCCCGGACGAAGGGGAAGCTCGAGGGCGTCGCTCGCCAGGCCGGCACCGATGCGCGCGCGGTCGTCACCGACGTCACGAGCCGAGCGGACGTCGAGCGCCTTCGCGATGACGCAATTCGGGCCTTCGGGCACGTCGATGTCTGGGTGAACAACGCGGGGCAGGGGATCGACAAGCGCGCGCTCGACCTCACCGATGAGGATCTCGATGAGATGATGGCAGTCAACGTGAAGTCGGCGCTCTACGGGATGCAGGCCATCGTGCCGCACTTCATCGACCGCGGCGCCGGCCACCTCATCAACATCTCGTCGTTCCTTGGCCGCGTCCCGCTCGCGACGAACCGCTCCGCCTACAACGCTGCCAAGGCTGCGCTCAACGCGCTCACCGCGAACGTCCGCGTGGACCTTCGCGCGTCCCACCCCGGCATCCACGTCTCGCTGGTGATGCCGTCGGTCGTCTCCACCGACTTCCCGAAGCATGCGCGCGGCAGCACGAGTGTCGTCGCGTCGTCGAGCCCGATGAAGCCGCAGACGCCGGAGGAAGTCGCGACCATCATCGCGGCGCTGATCGAGCGGCCGGTGGCCGAGCTGTTCACGAACCCGGCGGCGCCGGCGCTGGCTGCGCGATACCTGCGCGACATCGGCGCCTTCGAAGCCGAGACGGCGGGGTAGCTGGTAGCCGCTAGCGGACAGCTGGGCGCTGACGGCAGGGCGCTGACAGCTGCGCGCTGAGGGCTGAGCGCTGTCCGTGCGAGGAACAAGGTTGGAAGATCGTGCGACGAGCGGCAAGCAGCTTGGCTATCAGCTGTGAGATACTGTCGGAACGGCGTTTAGCGCAGGGCCAGGTCGAGGCGGGCGCAGAGACCGTGGAGCATCTTCCGGACTTCGACGAGCCCGGCGTCCAGCGCGTCGTATTCGTCCCGCGGAA
>JANPKQ010000021.1:0-7781 GCA_031426115.1 Gemmatimonadaceae bacterium
TGCGAACGCGCTCGCCTTCTTCGTCTGTGCCTTGTCGCCCGATCCCCTCGTGCGGTATGCAGGTCTTTCCTTCGCTCGCGACCAGATGCTTCTCGAGCTCGCGCGAAAGGATCCCAAACGCTGGCGCGTCGAGTACGATCGCATCGGGCCCGGGGTGCAGCGTGATCGCAGGGCGCTGCGCGACTACTGGGCTCGAACCGCCGTCGCCGTCGACGAGATCGCGAACCGGGTCAACGATGCGAGCCTCCGTGCGAACCGCGTGCGCGGCGGCGTACAGAGCTACGGACGGTCGACGCTGATCTTCATCGAGTACGCGCGGCGCAACGGGGGCCGCGTCATCCCGGGCGATCGGCGGTGAGGCTCAAATGTCCGCATCCCGGGCCCTGTGCTCCTGTCGCAGCGCCGCAGGCCACTGTCGCGCCGGTCGCAAACCGGCGCAGCGCGGTCACGCCGGCACGCTCAGCGGTGCGTCTCCGGCATGGGGCTTCACGCGCTGCGCGGTCGGCTTGAAGAACAGAGCAAAGAGGATGAGCACCGCCACCGATCCCGCAGCGGGCACGAGCCAGATCGCCGACCAGTCGTGCGTCGCGGTCCCAGCGGCATCCGCTGCGGCGAGCGTGTGACGCTGGACGATGGCGCCCGCCAGCCATGACCCGACGAACTGGCCGACCCCGAGCGTCACGAAGGCGATGAAGCCCTGCGCCGCCGCGCGGATGCGGATGTCCGCGCGCTGGTCCACATAGATCTGGCCGGTGACGAAGAAGAAGTCGTAGCAGATGCCGTGGAGGATGATCCCGGCATACAACATCCAGATCATCGAGCCCGCGTCACCATAGGCGAAGAACAGGTAGCGGACCGCCCAGGCGGCCATCCCGACGAGCAGCATCCGCTTCACGCCGAGCCGCGCGAAGAAGAACGGCATCAGCAGCATGAAGCCGATCTCCGACATCTGCCCGAAGGTCATCTTGAACGCCGGCTCCGGCATGCCGACTTCGTTCAGGAAGAGGTTGGTAAAGGCGTAGTAGAACTGCAGCGGGATGCAGAGCAACAGGGATCCGACGACGAACACCGCGAATGAGCGGTCCTTCATCAGGGCCAGCGCATCGAGCCCAAGGACATCGCGCGCGCTCAGCGGCTTCCCTGCAGCATGCGGCGGCGTGTGCGGGAGCGTCAGCGTGTAGAGCGCGAGGAGCACCGATGCCGCCGCTCCGATCCGGAGCGGGATCGCCGTCGCCTCGACGTGCATCCGGCCGACCATGATGCCAACGACGATCCATCCGATCGTCCCGAGTACCCTGACGCGCGGGAAGTCCGCCGTCGGATCCTTCATGTGATCGAACGAGAGCGAGTTCGCCAGCGCGAGCGTCGGCATGAACGCCAGCGTGTAGGCGAGGATCGCGACGTAGAACGACGCGAACGTCGTCTGGGTGGACGCCCAGTAGAGAAGCCCCGCGCCGAGCATGTGGAGGAAGGCCAGCACCCGCTCGGTGGCGAAAAAGCGATCGGCGATCATCCCCACGAAGAAGGGAGAGATGATCGCCGCCAATGCCGGTGTCCCGTAGACGAGCCCGATCTGCGTCCCGTCGAACTTCAGCGTCTGGCCCATGAACGTTCCCATGGTCACGAGCCAGGAGCCGTAGATGAAGTACTGCACGAACATCATGATGGAGAGGCGGGTCCGCACATTCCCGCCGTCAGATGTCCGCATCGCGACTGGTGTCACCGCATTTCCCTGATCTTGATGTTGCGCAGGGCCAGGTCGCCGCTGTGGTCACCCTGAAGCGCGATCACCCCGCGCCTCGCCCTCCCGTAGTTGGGCCAGTCCACGAACTTGCTGGCCTTGACCCTGGCTTCCCAGTCCGGACTGCCCGCCTCGTACTCGGCCATCTTCGTTCCGTTGAGCCAGTGCTCGATGTGCGCGCCCTTTGCGACGATCCGCGCGGTGTTCCACTCGCCCGCGGGCTTCACCGCGCCTCGCGGCGCATCATACAAGCCGTACGCGGCACCGGCAGACGTCTTCGGATTCTGACCATCGCGCGCATTCGGGTCATCGAGCAGCTGATACTCCGGCGCGCTCCAGTACACCTTCTCGTACTCCTCCGTCGCCCGATAGAAGACGCCGGCGTTCCCGCCCTTCGCCACCCGCCAGTCGAAGGTCAGCTCGAAGTCGCCGAACTGATCCCGCGTCACGATGTCCTCGGTCGGCACGTTCTTCACGACCATGCCATCGACGATGCGCCACGCCGCGGGGAGCGCGTCGCCCTTGTACTGGCGCCATGCATCGAGGCTCGTCCCGTCGAACAGCAGCCGCCATCCATCGCGGCGCTCGGCATCGCTCAACGTGTTCGCCGCCTGCGTCATCGAAGTCGCTGTCTCCCGCGTGGATGCATTGACGGTGTCGGTCGCCGGCTTCGTGGCGCACGCCGTCATCAGGATCGCGGCGAGACCGCACCGCCACGCCGCCGTACCGACTCTCGAAAGCAGCACCAGCGGCCGGCGAACTTTCGCGGCGGACGCGGCGCTCTTCAGGTCCATGGTCATGGTCAGAGACTCCACCCTGCGCGGTACTCACGCGTCAGGAGACGATTGCCATCGGGTGCGTTGGTGAAGCTCATGCTCGCCGCGTCGTACAGGATCCGCGTGCCGTTGGGTGCCGCGCGCAGTGCGGCGACGCCGAGCAGCATGGTCTCGGTGAGGCCGGCGGCATAATCGAACGGCGAGCTCGCCTGCACCTCGCCCTTGCACGCCCGCGCGAAGTTGACCTCGTGCCGCTCCCCCTCGATGCGCTCGATCGTCTTCGGCACCCGCTCGGCCTCGGCGTTCAGCGACTCGGGGTAGAGTTTCGGGTTCCTTCCGTAGGTCTCGTACGTCAGGATGCCCTTGTCCCCGATGAAGATGCCACCGCCGCCATCACCGCGCGGAATGATCGCATTGTCGGGGAGGAATGGCGGGCGGGGCGGCATCAGGTTGCCGTCGTACCAGAACATCTTCAGCGCCGGCCGGGATCCTTCCGCGGCGAACTCGTACTCTACCGTCGTGGCGACGGGATACGACGCGGGATCGGTTCGCGGGCCGCCCCACGGCGTGGATGACGCCGTGATGGCGATCGGCTGTGTCAGTCCGAGGGCGTAGTAAGGCTGGTCCACGAGGTGCGCGCCCATGTCGCCGAGCGCGCCGACTCCGAACTCGACCCAGCCTCGCCATGCGAAGGGATGGTAGACCGGGTGATACGGAGTTTCCCGCGCGGGACCGAGAAAGAGATTCCAGTCCAGCCCGGGCGGCGGCGTCTGCTGCACCTTCGACATCGCCTCGAGCACTGCACGGTCCACGGTCGCGGTGTTCCACTGCTGCGGCACGTTCGGATCGGGTGCCGGCTGTGCGGGGGCGGGCTGCGCTCCACGGCCACCTGCACCAGCGGCTCCCGCCGCGGTCGCTGCACCCGCTGTGCCTCCGCGGCCCGCTGCACCGGCCGCGGGAGCATTCTGCTGGCCGGGTCGCGGAAGGCCCTGCGCCCAGAAGCGCTGCGGACGATCCGTGTAGATGTGCACCTCGCGCACGGGCCCGATGATCCCCGACTGGATCAGCTCGCGGATGCGTCGCGTGCCTTCCATCGAATGCCCCTGATTGCCCATCTGCGTCACGACACGCATCTCGCGCGCGGTCTTCGCCAGTGTGCGCGCCTCGTGCACCGAGTAGGTCATCGGCTTCTGCACGTACACGTGCTTGCCGAGCTTCATCGCGTTGTTGGCGATGACGGCGTGCGTGTGATCGGGCGTGGCGATGACAATGGCGTCGATGTCCTTCTGCCGCTCGAGCATGACGCGCCAGTCGGTGTACTTCGCGGCCTTCGCATACACCTCCCTCAGCTTCGGCTGCTCCACCGCCATGCGCGCGACCTCTTCGTCGGCCTGCTGCTGGGTCTGCCCCTGGCGCGGCGCGTTGCCTCCCTGCCTCGGCCGCAGCTCGCTCGCGACCTTGCGATCGACGAACCCGAAGTCGACATCGCAGATCGCGACGATGTTCTCGCCGAACAGCGCCTTCATGTTGTTCATCCCCATGCCGCCGACGCCGACGCAGGCAACGTTGAGCGTCGCGCTCGGAGCCCGGTACCCGATGCCACCGAGCACGTGGCGAGGGACGATCATCGCGCCAAGGGCGAACTTGCCGGCTTCACCAACGAACTCGCGACGAGAGACATCCTTGCCCATGACTTACATCCTCGCTTGAGAGACTGAACGGTACTGCGTTCGGTACTGCGTACTGGGTAGTGCGTACTGCGACTGACCGCGACTTCGTACGGATGTGCACTGCTTACTGCGCACGCACTTCGTACTGGCTACTACGTACGGTTTGATGGTTGTGCGTGCAGAGCAGTGCCTAGCGAGGCTTCCACTCCCCACGCGCCACTGCCGGCACGAAGGAGTCGAGGCCCTTCGGTGGGAAGTCGATCGTCTTTCCCTGCTCGGCACTCTGATAGCCGGCCATCAGGATCTTCACGACCTCCAGCCCATCGTCGAACGTCAGGCGCGCCTTCTCCTTCCCGAGGAACGCTCTCACGAAATGGCGGTCCTCGGCGTCGTAGCCATAGACCGCTGCCTCGTTCGCGACGACCGGCATCAATCCGGACTCGGCATTCTGCTTCTCGACGAGATCCTCGCCCTCGTGCGCCTTCAGGTTGCGGCTGAAGAAGAGGTTGAGGCCGCTGTCGAGCGAGTTCCACGACATGGAATACTCGGGCCCCAGCAGCTCCGCCGAGAGGCGCAGCCCGGCACCGACGAAGCTCCACGATGTCGTCGCTTCGCCGAGCACGGTGTGGCCATCGTCGGTCTCGAACTCGATCATCATGCTCGCGAAATCCTCGGACGGACGCTTCGAGTAATCCACGTCCTTGCCCATTTGCTTCTGGAGGATCTTCACGTATTCGGGGCGCGACCACTTGAGGCTGGCGATGTGCGCCGTGACGCGGACGGGCCGCACAGTGGACAACGGTTCGCCGGGCTTCGTCAGCAGCTCGCGCACGACGAGCGCGGAATGGCACATCATGTCGTTGAGCACGCCGCCGCCCTGGAGATCACCGCGCCAGAACCAGGGCATGTGCGGGCCGCTGTGCTCCTCGGTGGCGCGCGCGAGATAGGGACGTCCGCTGCCAACCGCGCCGCGTGCCCAGAGGAGCTTCCGGCCGTGGTCCACCTGCGGGGCGAAGCTCTGGTTCTCGAGGTAGCCAGTCTTCAGCCCCACCCGCTTCACGAGCTCCACGACACGCTTCGCCTCGGCGACGTTCCGTGCGAGGGGCTTCTCGGACGCGATCCCTTTCAGATCACCCTTGCCGCTCTCGATCGCGTGGACGATCTCCTCGACGTTCTCGATCCGGGCGTGGTTGGGACCGGTGAGCCAGATGGCATCGATCGCGGGATCCGCGACCATGTCCGTGATCGACTTGTACGCCTTTGCCGCGCCGACATCGAGCGTGTTCGCGAGCGCCGCCGTCGCCGCGGCATTCTTTGCGTTCGGGCTCCAGATGCCGAGGACGTCGGCGTCGCGCACGGCACGAAACGCCTGGAGGTGGAACTTCGCGATGAAACCGCTGCCGACGAAGCCGATGCCGAGCCGGCCCGTGGACCCCGCCGCCTTACTTCGAGCCATCCTGCACCGGGATTCGAGTGTTCATGAGATCGTAGCTGACGCCGAGCTTCCGCAGCGCCGCCGGTGGGCAGCCCTTCCACTCGGCGACAGCAACGTTGCCAATGTACGGGAGGTCCTTCCACCCGATCGCGCTCGAGAAGAAGCCGGCCGCGGTCATATCGCGAAAGCGGTTGAAGAACGTCACTCCGGCAGCCATCTCGGCGCGCGCCTTTGCCGGCCAGGCGATGTCGTCGAGGATCCGCCGGCGCTCCGCGTCGGTTGCGGCAACGAACGTCTTCGAGAACCGCTTCGTGGCTTCCGCATCGAGCCACGCGAGGCCGGCATGAACGGCCGTCTTCGTCTGTGCCGACGTGTTCTGCTGCGGATCCGAGTACATGAAGTCCATGAACTCCGGTACCTTCGCATCGGTGGCGCTCCCCGAGCGGGCGTCGCGGGGGATGACGTAGTCCACGAGCACTCGCACCGTTCGATACTCGTCGGCGCTGAAGAACTTCGGCGTGAACTGCTGGCTGGGCTCCGTGCCGATAGCTGCGATGAAGCGGGAGGCGCGCTCGACATCGGCGCCGGACCATTCGAGCACCCCGGCAAGCGGCACGAGGCCCAGCATCTTCATCGCATCGCGGCGGGTGATGCCGGACGGGTCGCTGGCATCGTCCACGAGGGGCATCGCCGGGTCCAGCCCGGAGTACTCGTCGGTCATAGCGTGCCCTGCTTCCGCTGCTGGGTGATGTAGTCGCTCGTGCGCATGGCGAGCGCGAGAATGGTCCACGTTGGATTCTTGTCGGCCTGGGTAACGAAGGGACCACCATCGGCCACGAAGAGGTTCTTCACATCGTGCGCCTGGCAGTGCGCGTTCAGCACGGACGTGGCCGGATCGGTGCCCATGCGGGTACCGCCGACCTCGTGGATGATCGAGCCACCGGTGCCGAGCCCGTAGCCCGCCTCGCGCGTCGGCATCTGTGCGAACACGGTCCCGCCCATCTCGGCGATCAGCGCACGAAAGGTCTCCTGCATGTGCTTCGCCTGGTTGTACTCGTGATCCGACCATTGCCAGTTGAAGCGGAGCACGGGGATGCCGAAGCGATCCTTCACCTCGGGATCCAGCTCGGCGAACGACTTCTCGTTCGG
This sequence comes from Gemmatimonadaceae bacterium, assembly GCA_031426115.1. GTDB lineage: Bacteria > Gemmatimonadota > Gemmatimonadetes > Gemmatimonadales > Gemmatimonadaceae > JANPKQ01. The sequence continues at coordinate 6,772 of JANPKQ010000021.1, forward strand.
AATCATCTCGCCGCGCCCGGCAAAGCTGATGGTCGCACCGTAATAGCGGCGATAGTCGTTCTTGAGCGCCGCGCCGTACCCCCCGCCCGGCGCGTAGCGCTGGATGCCGCCCATGAATCCCGCTTCGGGCTGCTTCCATCCGCCGCCGATCTCGATGTGGTAGCCGCGCGGGAAGTCGAGCTTCCTGTTGTCGAGCCACCACGGCATGTACAGGTGCGCGCCGTCGATGCCGTCCTCGTTGTGCGGGACGTGATCCATCATCGACGGGATGAATCCCGAGACGCTCGCGCCGGTGGTGTCGGTGATGTACTTCCCGATGACGCCGCTCGAATTGGCGAGACCCTGCGGGGCGCGCGACGACTTCGAGTTGAGGAGAATGCGCGCCGTCTCGAACGCGCTCGCCGCAAGCACGACGACGCGCGCGCGCACGTGCTCATCGGCACCGGTTCTCTTGTCGATGTACGAGACACCGGTCGCCAGCCCGTCGGGCCCGGTCGTGACCTCGCGGACCATCGCGTTGGTCAGCAGCGTCAGCCGTCCGGTCTTCTGCGCCGGGGCGATCAGCGTGTCGGGACTGGTGAACATCGCCTTGGCCGAGCAGCCACGCCGACACTCACCGCAGTAGTGGCACGCCATGCGGCCAGGCATCGGCTTCGTGATGATCGACAGGCGCGATGGAATGCAGGTGATCTTCAGCCGGTCGGACGCCTTCTTGACGAGCAGCTCGTGGCAGCGCGGCTTCGGAGGTGCGTGGAAGATCCCGTCGGGGTTGTTGCGCAGTCCTTCGCGCGTACCGAACAGGCCGATGAGCCGATCGATCCGGTCGTAATACGGCGCGATGTCGTCGTAGCCGATCGGCCAGTCGTCGCCGAGTCCGTCGAGCGTCTTGCCACGGAAGTCATCGGGGCCGAACCGCAGGGAGATGCGGCCCCAGTGGTTGGTGCGCCCGCCGAGCATGCGCGCGCGCCACCAGTTGAAGCGTGTGCCCGGCGCGCGCGTGTACGGCTCGC
>JANPKQ010000022.1:0-2832 GCA_031426115.1 Gemmatimonadaceae bacterium
CAGATCCAGCGGCGCGCTCGGAACCCCTTGAAGAGTGAACACCGTCCTCCCCCTGATGTACAGGTTGACAGGCCCGAGGATGATCTCTGCCGCATGTGCCGCGCTCAAGCCAGCCACCTGCCCGCTGATCTGGTTCGCCCACGCCCCGCCGAATAACCGGCAACTGTAGTCGAGGCCGCGGCCAGCAAACGCGAGCTCCTCTGCATTTCCATAAATCACCCTGGTCACGGGGCCGGCGGGTGTCGTCAGACTGAATGCGACGCCACCGCGGCCAGCGATCGTGAACGGGTAGGTTTCGGCCGGCCCCTTCGGTACCTGCTTCCATGCGTCGTCGCCGCTCTGGTATGCGAACCACGTCGGGACCGGGGGGGCCCCCGCGCCTGTGCAAAACCGGAACGTCATTTCGACCGGGTCCCCCGCAGGGGGGAGACCGATGGGATCGTCGCCGCTGCATGCGAGAAGCGCGCTGCCGAGCGCGAGAGGTAACACGAGTGCGCGATGCATGGAGAGTCTCCCGTTCGCGAAGGTGACGCACCGTTCTTTCATCTGAAACGACTGTCTGCCCGACTTCGCCGATCGAGTGTCGCTGCGCGCTACGGTTGTCCCGCGACTCTCACGGGGGCGTAGCTGGTTGTGAATGAGCCCTGCCCAAGCTCGCCCGCACCGCCATAGCCCCAGCAGTAGACCGTCCGTCCCGTGGCCAACCCGCAGCTGTGGATGCTGCCGACGCTCAGCTGGCTGAACAGGAGTCCTCCGGCCACCGCGACCGGCACCCGGCTGGTGAGGCGGGTGCCAATACCATCACCGAGTCGCCCGTCGGTCGCGACACCCCAGCAATACGCGGCACCTTCGGTGGTGAGGCCACAGGCGTGCCGCTCGCCAGCCTGCACCAACGAGAACGTCAATCCACCGCTGACGCGGACCGGAGCCCTGCTGAGCTCGAGGGTGCCGCCATTTGGGCCATCGCCAAGCTGACCCTGAGCGTTGTTCCCCCAGCAGTAGGCTGCGCCGTCGGTCGTCACTCCGCACGCGAATCCGCCGCCTGGATCGGGAGTGCCGCCGGCCCTGATCGAGGCGAAGACGAGGCCACCGTTCACTGCCATTGGAGCGGCGCTGAACGAGACGACGGATCCACTCCCGAGCTGACCAATGACGTTGGATCCCCAGCAGTAGCCGGCTCCGGTCGTCGTTACACCACAAGTTTCTCCAGGGCCCGCGCTGATCGATGCGAACGTCAATCCGCCGCTGACGAGGGATGGCGACGAAGTACTGATGCGGTCGACGCCGTTGCCGAGCTGTCCCTGATCATTCGATCCCCAGCAGTAGGCGACCCCGGCTGTCGTCAGCCCGCATGTGTGCGACCGTCCGGCGCTGATGGAGACAAAAGTCGATCCGCCGGTTACCGCGACCGGGCTCGCGACAGAATCTGAAGTAGATCCGATTCCGACCTGACCCGATGTGTTGACCCCCCAGCAATACGGCTTGCTGTCGGTGGCGATTCCACAGATGTGATTCATCCCACGCGTTAGTGAGGTGAACCGAAGCGTCGTCTCGACCGCGACCGGCCAGGGCACCCGTGCCCCAGTCGTCACGAGTCCCCAGCAGTACGCCTTGCCGCTCACATCGAGTCCACAGCTGGCGTGCCAGCCGGCGATCACGCTACTGAATTGACCCAGAACCGACGCGGTAATTCGTGCGGTGTCGCTCACAGTCTCGGCCGTCGCGATGATGTCGGCGATTCCGACGGCGACGGCCGTCACGAAACCGTTCGCATCGACGGTCGCCACCCCCGGGTTGGTGCTCCGCCAGCTGATCGGACGAGACACGATGAGTCGGGCATCCGCCGTTCGCAGCGTAGGCGCCAGCCGCACCGTGCTGCCCACGAGCACGTCGACCGAGGCCGGCGCAAGAACCAGCGAGGCGACCGGCCGCGGCGGAGTGATCGTGATCGTGGATCTTCCACTCGCCGTGCCGCTGCTGGCCGTAATGAAGACCTCGCCCGGCCCTTTCGTGATGACCCGGCCGAGCTGGACAAAGTCCGGTCCAACGTCGGCGGAGACGGTCGCCCGTGAGGCATTGCTCGTTGTCCACGAGACATCGCGGAAACGAAAGCGACGGCCTGACGCATCCCGGAGCACCGACGCCAGCACGATCGTATCCTCCGCGAACACCGTTGCCGTCGGGGGGTCGACGGTGACGCTGTGAACAGGTTCCGCCGACACCACCATCACTCCGGCACTCGCGCTCAGGTCGAGGACGCTGGCGAAGATCGTGTAGTTGCCCTCCGCCATCGCCGTGATGAGACCCATCTGCGACACGGAGAGACCAGACGGGTCGCTGCTCGACCATATGACGATCTGATCCGCGAGGACATTGCCCACGGCGTCTTCGACGGTGGCGGCGAGCTGATAGCTGCGCGTCGTGAGCGTCATGGTGTCGACGTTGATGCGAACCACGGCAGGGGCGCCCGTACTCGACGTGCCCGTGGTGAAGTCGAGGGACAGGGGTTCCTCGAGCGCATCGCCGTGGAGGTCGCGGACCCCCGACACATCGACCGTGTGTCGCGCGTTGGCCGCGAGCGGCGCATTGGGCGTGAATACCGCGGTGAGCCCTGCGCCGTCGACGAGCCGCACACTTCCGGCGACGGTGGTGTTGCCACGGCGGAGGCGGAAGGTGGACGTCGACAGCGATGCCACTTGGATCGGCTCGCTGAAAACGACGACGATGCGCGTGTTGAGCGGCACATCCCCCCTGCGTCGCGGCGGACTGACGCGCACGACCCTGGGCGCCCTCCTCGACGGAACGATCATGCTCAACGCGCCGACGTTTCCC
>JANPKQ010000023.1:0-2382 GCA_031426115.1 Gemmatimonadaceae bacterium
AGCGCGAGCGTATAGGCGCCACGGCCGGCGCCGTCATCGACGGTCATTGAAAGGTCAGCCCGCCGGATCAGCACCCGCGGCTGCGCGTCCCGCTCGACGAAGTGTACCGTCGTGCCCGAGCGTCGCAGGCGCGACGGACCGGGTGTGCGCCTCGGCAGCAGACCGGGCGGCGCATACTGCCGCGCGAGCATCGCCCAGTACAGCGTCTGCTGGAACTTGTCGATGCTGACATCGCCGAACAGCGCTGCCCCGATCTCCGGAGCGTCGAAGGTCGGGAGCTTCAACAGGCTTCGGGCGAACGCGTAGTCGGCCCTGCGCGCGTCGTCGAGACTGCCGACCCCGACTTCGAGCAGCGCGACGCTGCTGCGGGCTCCCTGCGCCAGCGCATCCACGCGACGGCGTGCCGAGTCGATGCGTGCGGCGGTTCGGCGAATGTCGCCTACTGCCGCGTTCACGCCGGTGATGCCGAGGAGGCGCGGGTTCGTGGCCTGCAGCCGCGCGACGAGCGCGCGCGCCGAGTCGAGCGTCTCCTGGATGCGCAGCCCTTCGTAGCCCGCCTCCAGCGCGCGACGGGCCGAATCCGTCCGTTCGGCCAACGCGATCGCCTCGGCAACGGTGCGGAGCTGTGTCGGATCGAGTGCGATGGCGCGAATCGTATCGATCGGCGTCAGCGAGAGAAGGGGCACGCGGAACTGGGTCGCCCACTTCTCCATCTCGCGCAGAGCGCTCGGCGCGAATCCGCCGCCCGTCACCGGGCCGGCCGGAGTCGCGCGTCGAGTGCCCGTTCGCAGGTCGCGGAGGTCGAGCCGTTTCACGATGAGCTTTCGCTCCAGCAGCGGCTCGGGCTCGAGCTCGAAGGCGATCGTGCCGGCTTCGACGAGATTCCGGTTGACGTCGAACGGGTGGGCGATGGCAACGCCGCGCATGACGACCGTCGTCCGCAGCTCGTCGATCTCGAAGTCGGCGATGTCCACCTGGGTGCCGAGGGCCTTCGTCGCGGCCTCCTCGACAGTCTGCTGTGCGATCGGCTCACCGAAGAGCAGCCAGCCGATGAGCAGGAAGACGAGACCCAGGACGAACGGGATGAGTCCCTGCCAGCGAACGAAGCGGACGCGACGCCGTCGAGACCCGGTGGCGGCGGGCCCGGTTGTGGGGCCCGCATCCCGCGGCGGATCCAACCCGGGGCTAGGGTTGGAACCAGCGGTAGACATTGTAGGCGCGTGAGGCGGAGACCGCCGTGTAGATGCGCGAGCGCCTGACGCGCTCGCCGAGCGTCGCTCGATAGGCCAGCACGCCGTATCGCGCCGCGATGAAGATCGGCACCGTGAGGAGCACCCAGCCCGCGAGGCTTCCGACGACGACGGTGTTGTCGAGGTTGGCGAGCGCGAACATCGGCGTGTTGTCGAGGCGCGTCCAGACGGGGACGAGTGACGGTGTCTCGAGGAGCAGGCGCTGACCAAGCTCGTCGAAGAGCGGATCGAGGAGGAACCCGATCGGCACGAAGAGCGCCCACGCCAGCATGCCCGCCGCGAACGAAACGTTCAGCACGGCGAGCAGCGCGAGCACGACGAGGTTATGGAGATTGACGATCGGCGTCAGCCCGAGCGCCGCGCCGAGGGTGAACCCGAGCGCGATCTGCGCGGGGGTGCCCTCGGAGTGCAGCGTCCGGATGAGCGACTGGATCAGCTTGAGGAGGGTCAGCATGGCCAGTCAATAGACGGCCGCCGAGACGGGCTGTAACGGCGGTTCTGACTTTCTGGCCTACTGACCGCGACTACGTACGGATCAGCACTGCTTACTGCGCACGCATTGCGTACTGGCTACTGCGAACGGTTTGCTCCGCTTCCCGACTCCGTCCCGCCCTTCCGCCTGCCGTGCTTGTCGCCCTGGCAGTGTGTACCGAGTACTCGGTACGGAGTACGTGCGCAGTAAGCAGTGCCCATTCGTTCGCAGTCGCGTTCAGTCAGTGCCCGGTCACATCGAGTACGAAGCCAATCAGGGTTTGGCTGCGAGGTCGGAGTTGGCGATGTCCCGGTAGATCTTCCACGTGCCGTCGGCCTGCCGCTTCCACACGGTGATGTACTTCCCCTTGTCCGCCATCGGCTTCGCACCCTTGGGCGTGACCGTCATCGCGTAGCTCCCCGTCTCGACCGCCATGTCACCGCTGACGTCGACATCCTCGGTCGTGAACTTGACGTCGGTGAGGTCCACTCCGGCGAACATACCCGCGGCGTGCTCCCGAATGGCGTCGCGCCCCTTCGAGGCCGGGGTGTTCGCCATCATCGCCATTCCATCGGGCGCATAAAAGGCGTTGTGGGCCGCCGCGTCCTCCTTCTGCAGCGCGTCGGCGAGGGCGACGTTGACGGAATCGATCGTGCGGCG